>NZ_NKUI01000149.1 GCF_014845115.1 Methylorubrum zatmanii
ATGGCGCGGGCGAGGCCGGCTTCCCCATCGCCTCCAACGGTGATTTCGAGGCGGTGTCCGAGATCGCCCGCCGCGCCAAGCGCGCCACCATCGCCGGCCTCGCCCGCGCCATCCCCGCCGACATCGCCCGGGCCGGCGAGGCGGTGCGCCATGCCCAGCGGGGCCGCATCCACACCTTCGTCTCGACCTCCGAGATCCACCTCACCCACCAGATGCGTAAGACGCAGGACGAGGTGGTCGAGATCATCCTCAAGACCGTGGCCCAGGCCCGCGACCTCGTCGAGGACGTGGAGTGGTCGGCCATGGACGCGACCCGCACCGACATCGATTACCTCTGCCGCTGCGTCGAGGCGGCGATCCGCTCGGGCGCCACCACCATCAACCTGCCCGATACCGTCGGCTACGCCACGCCGCAGGAATACGGCGCGATGTTCCGCTCTGTCCGCGAGCGCGTGCCGAATTCGGACAAGGCGGTCTTCTCCGTGCATTGCCACAACGACCTCGGCCTCGCGGTGGCGAATTCGCTGGCCGGCCTGGACGGCGGCGCCCGGCAGATCGAGTGCACCATCAACGGCATCGGCGAGCGGGCCGGCAACGCCGCCCTCGAAGAGGTGGTGATGGCGATCCGCACCCGCAGCGACGTGATGCCCTACGAGACCGGCATCGACACCACGATGCTGACCCGCGCCTCGAAGCTCGTGAGCCACGCGGCGAACTTCCCCGTGCAGTACAACAAGGCCATCGTCGGCCGGAACGCCTTCGCCCACGAGAGCGGCATCCATCAGGACGGGATGCTCAAGCATTCCGAGACCTACGAGATCATGACCCCGGCCTCGGTCGGGCTCACCAAGACCTCGCTGGTGATGGGCAAGCATTCGGGCCGGGCCGCCTTCCGCTCGAAGCTGACCGAACTGGGCATCAGCTTGTCCGACAACCAGTTCCAGGACGTGTTCGAGCGCTTCAAGGATCTCGCCGACCGCAAGAAGAACGTCTACGACGAGGATATCGAGGCTCTGGTGGACGAGAAGCTCGCCACGGCGCACGACCGCATCAAGCTGGTCTCGCTCTCGGTCATCGCCGGGACGCGCGGGCCGCAGCGCGCGACCATGAAGATCGAGATGGACGGCCGCACCTTCACCGAGGAGGCGGACGGCAACGGCCCGGTGGATGCGGTGTTCAACGCGATCCACGGCATGGTGCCCCACGACGCGGTACTGGAACTCTATCAGGTCCACGCCGTGACCGAGGGGACCGATGCGCAGGCCGAGGTGTCGGTCCGTCTCAAGGCCGGCGAGCGCTCCGTCACCGCCCGCGGCGCCGACCCGGACACCCTGGTCGCCTCGGCCAAGGCCTATCTCTCGGCCCTCAACAAGCTGGCGGCGACCTCCGTCCGGCTGCACGCCCAGCACGCGGCGGTGGTGTGATTCACCACTGATCTGACCCGGCGCCTCATCCCGAGGTGCTTGCGCGTGAGCGCAAGCCTCGAAGGATCCTCCAGTTCACGCGCGAGATCTGGAGGATCCTTCGAGGCCCGCTGCGCGGGCACCTCAGGATGAGGGATAGATTTGGACGAACGGTCACGCGCCGGCGTCTCGCAACATCGCTGAAGAACCCAAGACATGCCCGCCTATCGCTCCCGCACCACCACCCATGGCCGCAACATGGCCGGCGCCCGCGGCCTCTGGCGCGCGACGGGCATGAAGGATTCCGATTTCGGTAAGCCGATCATCGCGGTGGTGAACTCGTTCACCCAGTTCGTGCCGGGCCACGTCCACCTGAAGGATCTCGGCCAGCTCGTCGCCCGCGAGATCGAGCAGGCGGGCGGCGTCGCCAAGGAGTTCAACACCATCGCGGTCGATGACGGCATCGCCATGGGCCATGACGGGATGCTCTACTCGCTGCCGTCGCGCGAACTGATCGCCGATTCCGTCGAGTACATGGTCAACGCGCATTGCGCCGACGCCATGGTCTGCATCTCGAATTGCGACAAGATCACCCCCGGGATGCTGATGGCCGCTTTGCGCCTCAACATTCCGGCGGTGTTCGTGTCCGGCGGGCCGATGGAGGCCGGCAAGGTCATCATGAACGGCGTCACCCGCAAGTTCGACCTCGTCGACGCGATGGTGGCCGCCGCCGACGACCGGGTGTCGGACGAGGACGTGGCGGTCATCGAGCGCTCGGCCTGCCCGACCTGCGGTTCGTGCTCCGGCATGTTCACGGCCAATTCCATGAACTGCCTCACCGAGGCGCTCGGCCTGTCGCTGCCCGGCAACGGCTCGGTCCTGGCGACGCATGCCGACCGCAAGCGCCTGTTCGTCGAGGCCGGTCACCTGATCGTCGATCTCGCCCGCCGCCACTACGAGCAGGACGATGCCAGCGTGCTGCCGCGCTCCATCGCCACGATGGCCGCCTTCGAGAACGCGATGACCCTCGACATCGCCATGGGCGGCTCGACCAACACGGTGCTGCACCTGCTCGCCGCCGCGCATGAGGGCGAAGTGCCCTTCACCATGGCCGATATCGACCGGCTCTCGCGCCGGGTGCCGGTGCTGTGCAAGGTCGCGCCCGCCGTCGCCGACATCCACATGGAGGACGTGCACCGGGCCGGCGGCATCATGGGCATCCTGGGCGAACTCGACCGCGCCGGCCTGATCGACTCCTCCGTTGGCAATGTCGGTTCGGGTACCCTCGGTGAGGCGCTCAACCGCTGGGATGTGAAGCGGACCCAGAGCCAGGCGGTCCAGACCTTCTTCAAGGCCGCGCCCGGCGGCGTGCCGACCCAGGTCGCGTTCAGCCAGGAATCGCGCTGGGACGACCTCGACCTCGACCGCGAGGCCGGCGTCATTCGCGACGCCGAGCACGCCTATTCCAAGGATGGCGGCCTCGCCGTGCTCTACGGCAACCTCGCCGAGGACGGCTGCATCGTGAAGACGGCCGGTGTCGATGCCTCGATCCTCACCTTCACCGGCACGGCCCATGTCTTCGAGAGCCAGGATGCGGCGGTCGACGGCATCCTCAACGGTCGGGTGAAGGCCGGCGAGGTGGTGCTGATCCGTTACGAGGGGCCCCGCGGCGGGCCGGGCATGCAGGAGATGCTCTACCCGACGAGCTACCTCAAATCGAAGGGGCTCGGCAAAGCCTGCGCGCTCGTCACCGACGGCCGCTTCTCCGGCGGCTCGTCGGGTCTCTCCATCGGCCACGTCTCCCCCGAGGCGGCCGAGGGCGGGCTGATTGGCCTCGTCGAGCAGGGCGACCGGATCGAGATCGATATTCCGAACCGGCGCATCCACCTCGCCGTGGACGAGGCGGTGCTGGCCGAGCGCCGCGCCGCCCGCGAGGCCGAGGGCTGGAAGCCGGCCGCCCCGCGCAAGCGCAAGGTCAGCACCGCGTTGCGCGCCTACGCGATGCTCGCCACCAGCGCGGCCAAGGGCGCCGTGCGGCGGATCGAGCCGTAAGGCGCGCTGGAAAGCGCGATCCTTCTCTTGCTGAGGCGATCGCGAAGCGGGCCTCGAAGCGATGACGGAATCCGTCCGGGATGCTTCGGGGCCCGCTTCTCTTGGCGCCTCACATGCGTGCATGGAACGTTGCCAGGAGAAGGGATCGAACGGTTCTAGAACCCATGCGTCAGCCAAGCGGCCGCCTGCGATAGCCCGACCAAGATCCGCTCCCGAACGGCGGGAGAGGTGCAGACATAGGTCGGGCTCGGATGCGGGATCGGCACCACCGGCAGATCCGGGCGCACCTCCTTCAGCGGCGCTGCCGCGGCCTGCGCGAAGCGCCCGGCCGGGACGACCACGGCGAGCTGCGGCAGCAGGACCAACAACGGCGCGAGATAGGGGGCCGCGGCCGCCGCCTCCGAGCGGCGCGGGGCGCGGTTGAGGGCGCCGGGGGTGTGGATGACCCAGGGCACGGCATTCCAGATCAGCGTGTCCCGCCGGGCGATGCCGGCTTCCCGCAGGAAGCGGAACAGGTTGGCGGCGGTGCCGGTGGCGTTGTCGCGGGAGACGAAGCCGGTCCGGCCGATGGAGGGCCCCGGCGTTTCCAAGAGCAGGAGCAGCCGCGCCTCCACGCCCCCGTCGAGGGGATCGGGATCCGGCACTTCGGCATGGCACTCCTCGGCGATGCGGCGGGCCAGGGCGCGCAGGGGCCGGATATGCGGCGCATCGGCCATCGCCCGGCGCGCCGCGAGGGCGGCGGGATCTCGCAGGCTCTTGGGCGCCTCAGGCGAATCCGGCATCGCGCAGATCGGTTGGCAGGCTTCCCAGCAAGCGGAAGCGTTCGATCCGCTTCTCCGCCGCTAGGCGGGCCTGCAGCCCTTCGAGGCCACCGAACTGGAAGCCGATCTGCGAGGCGTAGGCGGCGCAGGCCTCCTCCTTGCGCCGCTCGGCGTCCGAATCGAGATGGACGATCTGCTCCGGGAGACGCGCGAAGAGGGCCTTGAGCGGCTCCTTCGGCTCGGTGGTGCGCACCGTGTAGGGAAAGTCGCGCCACCACAGAACCGGCAGTGGCGGCTGGGCGCCGCGCAGGGCCCGCACCACCTGCAGGTGATCGACATGGCCGCCGACGCCCTGCGGCGCGAGGATCAGATCGGGGCGGGTATCGCGGATCAGCCGCTCGAACGCGTCGGCGAGGTTCGGGCCGATCCTGTCGTCGGGACTGAGCTCGGCGAAGAGTTCGGGCGCGGAGCCGTAGCCCCGGTGCGGTGCCTCGCGGAACGGCAGGTGGACCGGCTCGTCGATGCCCAGCGCCCGGGCGGCGGCCCGATCCTCCTCACGGCGCAGGGCCATGTAGTCGATCTCGGGGGCCAGCCCCTTGTCGAGCTGACAGGCCAGAGCGAAGCCTTGCGGATGGTCGACCGAGGCGGTGAAGATCGTCGCCATCACGACCTGCCACCCGCGCGCGGCCAGCCGGGCCAGGGTGCCGCCGGCCGAGAAGGCGGCGTCGTCGAGATGCGGCGAGAGGGCGAGCGCGGTTCGCGTCACAGCAGGTGCGGCTCCTTGCGGAAGCGGCACGTCGGATCGGCGGGCAGCGTCTCGGCGAAATCCGTGTGCGGTGGCTCCCCGGCGACCTGAGCATAGACCTCCATGATCTGCCGCCCGACGGCCGTCCACGAATAGACCCTGCGGCACTCCTCGAGGCCGCTCTCGGCGAGGCGGGTGCGCAACTCCTCATCCTCCACCACCCGGCGCAGGGCGCCGGTCAGGGCCCGGACGTCGCCGGGATCGACCAGCAGGCCGTTCTCGCCGTCACGCAGGCAATCCGACACGCCGACGGAATGGGTCGAGACGACCGCCAGCCCCGAGGCCATCGCCTCCAGGATCGTATTGGAAAAGCCCTCCGCGTAGGTCGGGGAGACGAACACGTCCGCCTCGCGGTAGAGATCCGGCACGGTGTCGTAATCGGCATAGCCGGTGAAGCGGACCTGCGCCGAGGTGAACCCGATCTCGTCGGCCCTGGCGCGAGCGGCCTCGACATCCGGCCCGATGCCGGAGATCACCGCGTCGAACGGCACGCCGGCCTCCCACAGGCGCTCCAGCGCGTCGAGGAAGTCGATCACGCCTTTCCGGCGGTCGACTCGGCCGTGATAGAGCAGCCGCACCGGCTCCTCGTCCTCCAGTTCCCGGCCGCCCGGCGTGAAGCGCGCGGTGTCGACCGCGCCGGGGACGATGGTGAAGCGGGCCGGATCGGAGCCGAGCCGGTCGCAGACCTCGCCGACGAAGGAGCGGCCGCCGATCAGCAAGGCGTTGGCATGGGCCAGCACCTCGACCATGGCGACGCGGTGGGTCTCGCAGCACGAGCCGACCCAGTGGCCGTCGCCACCCTGAATCGAGACCACGGTCGGCACGCCGAGGCGCTTGCCCGCCAGTAGCACCGCCCAGCCGGTCGGGTAGCCGTACTGCGCGTGCAGCACGTCGAAGGGCTTCTTCCCGTGCTCGGCGCAGATCGTCTCGACGATCTCGTCGATGTCGCGCTCGAAATCGCCGCCTTCCTGCTCGCCGCGTTGTTCGAGGCCGATCACCCGCACACCCGGCACCGGAGGCGGCGGCCCGCCGCCATAGACCCGCGTTCCGAACGCGTCGCCGCGATACTGCGAGATCATCGTGACGTCGTGGCCGGCGCCCACCACCTCCCGCAACAGGTTCTGGGCGTAGACGCTCATGCCGGAGATCGCCGGAAAGTAGCGGCGGCTGACGAAGCAGATTCTCATGGTGTCGGCAGCCCCGGAACGGCGGTCTCGCGCGGCGCGGTGTCCGGCGCCGGAAGGCCGGGACCGGGACGGCGGCAGGTGCGCAGGTAGTCGAGAGCTTGGCCCACCATCACGTCGGCGCGGTGCGAATCGCGCGACAGCTCCACGCAGACGAGTTTTTCGAAGTTCACCGCGTCGAGGGCGTCGAGCACGGCGGGCACGTCCATGTCGCCCTCGCCGAAGGGCAGGTGGATGTGCTCGCCCCGCTTCATGTCCTCGATGGCGACGGTGCCGAGGCGGGCGGCGAATTCGTGCACGGCCTGCGCCGGGTCGCGCTCCTGCGTCACGAGGCAATGGCCGGTATCGAGGGCCAGCGACAGGCCGGGTAGGTCGAGGCCGGCGAAATCGTCGAGGGTCTCGATCAGCATGCCGGGCTCGGGCTCGAGCGCCGCCACCACGCCCTTCTCCGCCGCGAAATCGGCGACCTCGCGCAGGCCCTCGATCAGCCAGCCGCGGGCCTCGTTCCGGTCCACTCCGGGCTTCGGCACGCCGGCCCAGAACGAGACGGCCTCCGCCTGGAGGATCTTCCCGATCTCGATGGACCGCTTGAGGAACCCGACACGCCGCGCCCGGCCCGACGCATCGGCGGTCACCAGCGTCGGCTCGTGCTTGGCGGTTGGATCGAGCAGGAAGCGGGCGCCGGTCTCGATGACGGAGCCGAGGTCGAGGCGGTCGAGGAGGCTGGCGATCCGGTCGGCCTCGACCACCCAGGTCTCGGCGAAGGGGTCGAGATGGTGGATGTCGAGCGTCAGCGCCACGCCGTCATAGCCGGCATCCTTGATGAGGCGGATCGCGTCCTCGATGCGGTGATGGGCGGTGCCGTTGGTGTTGTAGGCGAAGCGCAGGGTCACGGTTGCACCTCTCCGTTGGCTGTCCGTCCAGCCCCGCTCCTCATTCTGAGGTGCCGCGCAGCGGCCTCGAAGGATAGTCCAGTGCTCGCGCGGGATCTGGAAGATCCTTCGAGGCTTCGCTGCGCTCCGCACCTCAGGATGAGGGCGAGAGCGGGATAAGCCGGGATGGCGGACTCGATCATGCCGGCCTCCCCTGAGCGCGACGGCCCTGGCGCTCATAGCGGAACGGGGCGTGGTGCGATTCCGGCTCGCGGTAGAGCGGGTAATGCGAGCCGACGATCTCTTCCGCCAGCGCCACGTCGAAGAGCGGTTGTCCGCCGAAGCGCTCCAAGGCCTCCGGCGTCAGGCGCACGGGCAGGAGCGTCTCGGTCGGCGTGCCGAAGCGGATCAGCGGGTGGTCGCGCTCGATCAGCTTGCGGGTGTTGCGCTCGCCGATGCGGTAATAGCTCATGGTCTCGACCTCGAGCCCCGGCACGATGGCCTTGACGACGCCGACCCCGCCGCCCGGCGGCGAGCAATCGACGTAGAGCACGTCGAACCCCGCCTCTTCCAACCGCTCGCGGGCGATGCGGCCACGGGCATGCCCGTCGGGGGCTGGCGTGGTCGGCAGTTCGGAGAACGCCTTGGTGCTGCGCTCGGAATAGACGGTCGCGCGCAGCACGTCGCGCAACTCGGCCGGCGAGAGATCGATCCAGGCGAGCATGGCCTGAAGCGCGCGGCTCTCCTCCAGATCGAGACTCGGCAGCGCCTTCTGGATGAAGGCTTCGACGTAGCCGGGAGGCGCCACCGTATCGGCCAGGGCCAGCGGTCCGTGCCCGAAGGTCTTGCGCACCCGCGCCGCCTGGAACTCCAGCAGGGCCTTGCGCAGGGCCCGCTCGCGATCGGGATCGCAGGCCTCGCCGCAGGCCGAGAGCGCGATCGGGCAGGGCGTCCGGGCCGGATCCGTGTCGTAGCCGACGACGTAGAGGTTGGTGAGGCCGAACTGGTCGGTGGCGAATTTCGGCAGCGCTCGGATGCCGAGGCTCGCCAGCCGGTCGAGCATCGCGCGGTTCTCGGGGCCGATGCCGTCGAGATCGAGCATCACGCCCTGGTCGAGGGCGCGGAACAGCAGGCCGTTGCCGTCCCGCTGCAGCAATTCCAGCAGGCCGTGACCGAGGGCGAATTCCACGTCAGGCCCGGCGCCGAGCCCGTTGGTGATGAGGTTGGTGAAGGGCTGATAGCCCTTGTGCAGCTCGAAATAATCGGTGGCCGCGATGTCGAGCGGCATCCAGACGGATTCGCCCGTGCGGGCGCGGATCGCTTTGGTCCAGTCGAGGGGCGTGTCACGGCCGACCGGCGAACCGGCGGGCAGGCAGAGCGTCAGCGGATCGGCCACCGAGGCGGCGCCATGGACCCGCACGAGATCGTCGTAGGAGCGGGCGATCTCGTTCTCGCCCCGGCGCGGCAGCAGGGCGACGGAGGGCATCAGGTTCTCGGCGATCTCGGCCACGGCGCCGATCAGCGCCTCGTCGTCGGTGGCGCCGTAGCCGATGCCGGAGGGCATCGCGCCGACATAGAACGGATCGTCGAGGAACAGGGCGACGAACCAGACCGGAATGCCGGTGCGGTCGAGTCCGGCGAGGTTGAAGCCGACGACGCGGCCCTCCGGCAGCACGTCGAGATAGGCGCGCACCGCGTCGGGCAGCCGCTCGGGCAGGCCCTCGATGCGGCGAGACGAACCGCGACGATAGGGTCGCGGGGCCGCCAGGCTGTCGTGGCGGGCGCGGTCGTCCCGGTCGAGGGCATCGGTCGCTGTCATGGGTGTCCCGTTCGCGGCTGACCGGCTCTGTCCCAACCCAGAACCTCATCCTTGGGTGCCGTAACGCGGCACCTCAGGATGAGGCGTGGGGTGGATGATCCGGTCTCCTCCCAAATCGTCGTCAGGCCGCGTCGCGGCCGGCCGGTGCGCCTGCCGCCGCGTAGGCGCGGGCGATCAGGCGCATGGTGTGAAGATCCCGCTCGGCATCCCAGGCGGAACGGGCCTCGCGGTCCCGCAGGGCGCGGCCGAAGGCGCGCACCTGTTCGAGGAAGGGTGAGGCTTGGCGGTCGAAGGCGATGGTCTCGGTGCGGCCCTGCGCGCCCTCGGTCAGGGTGAGCGACCCGCCGGCGGTCTGACCCATCGTATCGATGGCAGTCAGCATCCCTCGGGTGCCGACCACTTCGAGCCGGCGGCGGGGGAGCGCGTCGGGGCAGTTATAGGCGACGTTGAGCTGGGCGAGCGCCCCCGACCCCGTCCGGCCGATCAGCAAGGCGCCGTCATCGACGGCGTAATCCTGGGCGCGGGCCTGAGTCATGGCGGCGATCTCGACGATGGGTTCGCCGAGCAGGAAATCGACGAGGTCGATGCCGTGGGGCGCGAGATCCATCAGCGCGCCGCCGCCGGCCTGGGCCGGATCGATGCGCCAATTGTCCTGGCCCTCGAACGAGGTCCAGCCCCGGTCGAGCCAGCAGGCATAGACGATGCGGATCGCTGTCACCGTGCCGATCCGGCCCTCTCGGATCAGGGCCCGCATGGCGCGGTGGCCGGGGTGATGGCGCTGGTCGAAGGCGGTGCCGTAGAAGGTGCCGGAGCGGCGCGCGGAAGCCGCCATCGCCTCGGCATCGGCGAGGGAGGCCGCCATCGGCTTCTCGCACAGAACCGCCTTCCCGGCGGCACAGAGCGCCTCGACGGCGCCGCGATGCAGGTGATTGGGGGTGGCGACGTAGACCGCCTCGACCTCGGGCTCGGCGATCAGCCCGGCGAGATCGGCATGCGCCTGGGCGCCCTCCTTCTCCGCCGCCGCTCGGGAGACCTCACCCGGATCGGCCACCGCCACGAGGCGGTGACCGGCGGCGCGAATCGCGGGTGCCATGTAATCGCGGGCGACCCAGCCGTAGCCGACGATGCCCCAGCCGATGTGTTCCTCCATCACCAGCGCTCCGGCAGATCGACATATTCGCGGCGGCGCACCCGCTCCGCCTCCGGCGCGTCAGGTTTGCCCGCCCAGGCGATGGCGTGCGGCCCCTCCGAATGCAGCGGGTAGGTCGCCAGGGGCGCGTATTCCGCCTCGTACCGTTCGGACGGCCAGCGGATCGCGAAGGCGCCATCATCGGGTTTGTAGAGCGGGTTGAGCCGCAAGGCCGCCTCGGCCGGCGGCAGGGTGATGCCGTCGACGATCCGGCGCGGCGCCGGGCGCATTCCCGGCCCGGCCACCACGGAGAAGGCCTCGCAGCCGCGCAGCTCACGCGGCTCGCGCGGCTGCGGCGCGCGCGCCTCCACCAGGGCGCGGGTCAGTTCGGCATCGTCGTAGACCAGCCCGTCGGGAAACAGCTCCTCGATCTCGGCCGCCGAGATCGCCTTGCCGGCGGAGAAGCCGGGCCGGCCGCTGTTGTGGATGTGGCTGATGGCGAGCCAACCCTCTTCCCCGGCGGTCTGGCGCAGGCAGGAGAGCACGCACGGCTTGTCGTCGAGGAAATAGAAGGCGTCGTTGCAGATCGCGAGATCGACCGGCGCCTCGGGAATCGGCCAATGCGGCGAGGTCGCATCGAAGCAGAAGAGCTGCGTGCCCTTGCCGACCACCCAGTGCCGGGCGACCCAGAGCTTGGCGAAGACCACATCCGCGCCGGCGACCTTCACCCCGTGCCGCTTCAGCTCGCGCAGGTACTGGCCGATGCCGCAGGCCAGCTCGAAGGCGCAGGCAGGGCTGTTCCAGTGGGCCTCCAGCAGGCTCAAGCCTGCCAGGAAGGTCGGATCGGTCCAGCGGTTGACGAAGTAATCCCCGACCCGGCCCCAGCCGAGCCAATCGACCGCCTGGCGCAGGGTGGCGTTCTGGCGCTCCCGGATCAGCCGCCGCAACGCCTCGGGATCGGCGGGCGGGCCCGTCCACCAATCGTCCTGATCGGCCAGCAGGAGAACCAGAGCCTCCTCCTCGCGGCCGGCATCGAGATGCCGGAGAACCGCCGTGACGAGGCTGTCGCGACCGGTGCGCAGATACGGGATGCCGTCGATGACCGGCCAGCGCGCCCCGGTCTCGACATCGCGCAGGGCATGCGCGCCGTCGGCCTTCAGCGGGTGGCCGGTCTCCGGCGAGAGGAGATCGAAGGGGATCATGATCCTGGATTCTGCCGGAAAGCGCGGGACGTCACGGGATGCGCATATCGGTCAGAACGCGATCCTGGAAAGCCTTGACCGGTCCGTCATGGACCAGCTCCATCTCGCCGAGCACCGTGTCCATGGTGAGCGTCGCCGCCCGCAGGTGCTGAGCGATCTGAAGCACCCGATCGATCGAGTCGGCGGCGTGGAAGGCCCTCCCCTCGGCGGTGGCATCGTCCGGCAGGACGAGCCGGGCGGCACGGACGCTGTCCCTCAAGGGAGGATCCAGTTCGTCGAGGGCCCATTCCGAGCAGCGCCCGACAATCGGCCAGAGATGGTCGCCGAGGAGCATCTCGCCGGTGAAGCCGGCATCCGGCATCGCCGCGTTGTGGAAGTGATGCGCCATGGCGGCGAGGAACACCGTGGTCGGATCCGCGCGGTAGAAGGGGCTGAGCAGGACGCCGTAGACCGCCACGACGAGGCAATGCTCGGCATGGTTCTCCGGCGGCTCCAGCAGGATGCGCGGCTTGCCGGGGCAGGTGACGCCCGCCCGCGGCTGCTGCGCCAGAGCCCCGACGAAGCCGGGAACCGGCCCCGCCGGCAGGGCGGCCGGCTCGCGCAGGCCGGCGCGCAGCCGCTCCCGAAGGTCGGGATCGACCGCGCCTGCCACGGCGTCGAGCCCGGCCACCAGCACGTCGGAGGCCTGCCCGGCCTCGAGACCGGCAGCGGCGAGGAACGCTGCGTCGAGATCGCAGAGCCGCGCCGCGGCCAAAGCCTTGGCGGTGATGTCCAGGGCGACCGTTTCCGGCGCGGCGCCCCCGGTGAGCGCCGACCATCCTTGTGCGAACAGGCGTTCGGCGATGGAGCCTTGGCGGCCCGCCGAGCGGACCCGCTTCAGGTCACCGAGTTCGACCAGCAGCTCCCGCAGGGCGACGGGAGCGGCCGGTTCCGTATGAGAGACGGTCGCCACGGAACCGGCGCCTCAGTGCTGCGCGCCCAGCCAGTCGAACAGCATCCGCTGCTGCTTGCCGAAATCGTGCTCCGGGCCGCGGCCGTTCTTCACCATCGGTGCCTTGAAGAAGGTCGAGAGCTGCTCCTGCACGCCACCGTCGCCGCGGCTCTTGGCGAGGTCGAGCACGCGGGCGATCTCGATGACGAGGGGCGCGGCCAGGATCGAGTCCTTGCAGAGGAAGTTCACCTTGATCTGCATGCGCTGGCCCATGAAGCCGGTGACGTCGATGTTGTCCCAGGCTTCCTTGTCGTCGCCGCGCGGGCGGTAATAGTGGATGTGCACGAGGTGATCCTCGACCGGGTAGCCGAGGATGGAGTCGAGCACCGTGCCCTTGGTGTTGAGCTTCGATTGAAGCGAGTTCGGGTCGTTCAGCGCCAAGCCGTCGCGGTTGCCGAGGATGTTGGTCGAGAACCAGCCGTCTACGTGGAGCGAGCGGGCCTTCAGGGCCGGGGCCAGCACCGTCTTCATCATGGTCTGGCCGGTCTTGCCGTCCTTGCCGGCCACCGGCACGTTCATCTCACGGGCGAGTTCGAGGAGAGCCGGCACATCGGCGGCGACGCTCGGCGTGAAGTTGGCGTAGGGCACACCGCTCTTGATGGCCGCATAGGCGTAGAGCATGGCCGGCGAGATCGACTCGTCGCTCGCATCCAGACCCTTCTCGAAGGCTTCCACCGAGTTCAGCACCGGGGCCGACAGATCGGGCCATCGCTCGGTCGAGGCGAGGTTGACGACGACGACCTCATCGAGATTGCTCTCCTTGCGGAAGCGGTTGAGATCGCTGGCGATGACCGAGACGGTCTCGCGGTGGTCCTTGGCGACGATGCGGTTGGCGCCATCGATGTTCTTGCAGAACTTGGCCGAGCCCACCGCTGGCCAGGGAGTGATGCCCTTGAGCGCCTGGGCCCCGTTCTCGATGTCCTCGCGGGAGAGGACGCCGTGTTCCGTGGCGGCCGAGGCCAAGTCGTCGCCATTCAGATCCCAGCCACCGAAGACGAGATCCTTGTAATCGGCCAAGCCTGCGACCGACACGTTGGCAAGAGGCAGCCCATCCAGACGGTTCGAGCCGGATTTGATGGTCTCGATACCGGCGATAGCGGTCGTCGCGACGGCTCCGCCCATGCCAACGAACGCCACTCCGACGCGTCGACCGGTCTGAATGCCCATGGGAACACGATCTTTCTGCTGTTGTGGCGCTGACGTCTTTGGATGAGCCCAAACTGGCCGCCGCGCGGCCCATGACAACTGTGACCATCCTGGACCGTTCCGGCTGCCCAGCCGCCATCTTTGCCGCAGGGGCACGCCGCACCCGCCCGGCGGTATTGGTTAATATCTCATTAAAACAGTGACTTAACGCCCCGTTAACGGGAACACGTTTGGATCACGGGGTGGTCCCATTGTGGTCACACCCGGCGGCGAAACCTCCGCCGGTCAAAACAAAGCCCGGCCCTCAAGAACGCCGCGGCATCAACAAGGAAGACCGATGGGGGTTTACCCGGAGCCGGCGCTCTGCGCCGACGACGTGAGCCGATTCGTGCCTTGCGGTTCGGCTGTCAGCAACGAGGCCTTCTCGCGGCGCTCGCTCGGCCGCTTCACCCGTGGCCTCGCGGCCGTGGCCGCGACCGTGACGCTGCTGATGGCCGCGCCGCACGGGGCCGCCGCCTACGAGAACACCGCCGTCACTCCGGCCTCGATCCCGCTGATGGTGCGCGCCGACCTGCGTCCGGCCGGTTCCGAGGCGGAATGGGGCGGCACCGCCCTGCTCGGCCAGGACGGTGGCCTCACGGCGCCAATCGAGCGGATGCAGGCCTCGCTGGCCAATCCGCGCCTCGACGGCGATGACGATATCCTGCGCTTCGGCGACATGAGCGTGTCGCGCCCCCTGGTGGAGACCATCCTGCGCGCCTCCGAGGTGACCGGCGTCGACCCCGTCTACATGATGGCGCTCGCCGACAAGGAATCGAGCTTCGACACCAGCGTGAAGTCCTCCGCCTCCTCGGCGCAGGGATTGTTCCAGTTCGTGACCGGCACCTGGCTGGAGATGATCCGGCAATACGGCGCCAAGCACGGGCTCGCCGACGAGGCCGCCGCGGTGAAGGGCCAGGGTGCCGGCATCACCATCGCCGATGCAGGCCTGCGCAAGCGGGTGCTCGATCTGCGCAACGATCCCTACATTTCCGGCCTGATGGCGGGCGAGCTGATCAAGCGCGACCGCAGCCGGATCGAGGCCCGGATCGGCCGCGAATTGAAGACCACCGAACTCTACCTCGCGCATTTCCTCGGCACCGCGAGCGCCGGCAAGTTCCTGTCGCTGAGCGCCGAGGACCCGGACAAGGTCGCCAAGGCCGCCTTCGGCCGCGCCGCGCGGGCCAACCGCGCCATCTTCACCGAGAAGGAAGGCGGCAAGCGCCGCAGCCTCACGGTGGCGGAAGTCCACGAGAAGCTCGACGGCATGATCGACCGGCGCCTCAGCCAGTATCAGGCCATCGCCGACCTCGCCGCGCAGCAGGCCGAGGCACAGGCGGAGCCGATTCTCGATGCCCGCCTGCGCATCAACGAATCCGTCCCGCCGTCACTCGCACTCCACTCGGTGCAGTAGGCGTCACCCCCACAGCTCGGGAGGCGGCGGGAAGACCGTACTGCCCTCGTAGCGCAGGGCGGGCTCCCGGTCGCGGGCGAGCAGCAGCGGCCCGTCGAGATCGACATAGGCCGCGTGGTGGGCGATCAGCATCGCCGGCGCCATGGCGAGCGACGAGCCGACCATGCAGCCGACCATGATCTCGAAGCCGCGCGCCCGCGCCTCGTGGGCGAGCTTGAGCGCCTCGGTCAGGCCGCCGGCCTTGTCGAGCTTGATGTTGATGGCATCGTAGCGCTTCGCCAGGGCATCGAGTCCGGCCCGGTCGTGCAGGCTCTCGTCGGCACAGATCGGGATGGTCCGGTCGATCTCGGCCAGAAGCGCGTCCTCCCCCGCCGGCAGCGGCTGCTCGATGAGGCCGACACCGGCCGCGAGGCAGGCCGCGAGATTGTCCTGAAGCGTCTCCGGCCGCCACGCCTCGTTGGCATCGACGATGAGGCGGGAATCCGGCGCGCCCCGGCGCACGGCGGCGATCCGCTCGGGGTCGCCCTCGCCGCCGAGCTTCACCTTGAGGAGAGGCCGGTGCGCCGCGTTGCGCGCCGCCTCCTCCATAGCCTCCGGCTCACCGAGGCTGAGGGTGTAGGCGGTGGTGACCGGACCCGGCGCGGCGAGCCCGGCAAGGGCATAGGCCGGCGTCCCGCTGCTTTTGGCCTCGAAATCCCACAGGGCGCAGTCGAGGGCGTTGCGGGCCGCGCCCGGCTTCATGCGCCCGGCGAGATCGAAGCGTCCTCTCCCGCCTGCGATCCAGCCGGCCTGCTCCTCGAGGGCGGCGGCGACGCTCTCCACGCTCTCGCCGTAGCGGGCATAGGGCACGCATTCGCCCCGGCCCCGCACCTCGCCGTCCTCGACGGTGGCGACGACCACCACCGCCTCGGTGCGGCTGCCGCGGGAAATCGTGAAGGCGCCGGCGATGGGGAAGCGTTCGACGGTGACGGAGAGGCGGCGCGGCATCGGCGAAGATCCTCCCTCAGGCCGGAAACTCGGCGGCGATCCGGTCGACGAGGCCCTCGACGCCGAACCGCACCGGATCGGTCGCGGGCAGGCGGTGGGCCGCCTCCGTCTCGGCCAGCAATACCCGCGCCTGCGGCTCGGCCAGGGCCTGGGTGTTGATCGCGATTCCCACCGGGCGGATGCCCGGATTGGTAAGCGAGCCGCAGCGGATCGTCAGGTCGATCACCTCCTGAATCGTCGGCAGGCTGGCCTCGACCCCGCGCATGCGGGTGCGGGTCGGCTCATGGCAGACCACGAAGGCATCGGCCTGGGCCCCGTGTAGCAGGCCGAGGCTCACTCCGGCGAAGGACGGATGGAACAGCGAGCCCTGGCCCTCGATCAGGTCCCAGTGATTCGGTTCGTTGGCCGGAGAGACCCATTCGACGGCGCCGGAGATGAAGTCGGCCACCACCGCGTCGATGGCGACACCCCGGCCGGAAATGAACACGCCGGTCTGTCCCGTGGCGCGGAAATCCGCGTCGAAGCCGCGCTCGCGCATGCCGCGCTCCAGCGCCAGGGCGGTGTATTTCTTGCCCACGGAGCAATCGGTGCCGACGGTGAGCAGCCGCCGGCCCGGCCGCTTGGTGCCCTTGCCGGTGGGGAAGGTCTCGGTGGTGTGGCGGACATCGTGCAGGGCGCGGCCGTTGCGCTGCGCGGCTTCGGCGATCGCGGGAACCGAGCCGAGGCGCACATGCAACCCGCTCGCCACGTCGAGCCCGGCATCGAGGGCGGCGACGATTTTCTCCACCCAATGCTCGGGCAGCACGCCGCCGGCATTGACGACGCCGACCACCATGGTCTTGCAGCCCTGGGCGACCGCCTGCTCCAGCGTCAGGTCCGGAATGTCGAGATCGGCGGCGCAGCCCTCCATCCGGAACTGCCCGACACACCATTCGTGCCGCCAATCGTTGATGCCGTAGGCGGTCTTGGCGGCGAGCCGGTCCGGCACGTCGCCGAGGAACATCAGGTAGGGCGTGGCGATCTGCATGGCTCTCACAGTCTCCCGTCCGGCGCGAAGCACCGCCTGAGACACCGTCTATGCGCGATCCGCGCCCGCCGCGCGAGGGGGAGCCCGGCCCGTTGTTGCCACCCATTCCGGCGCTTCAGCATGAGGACCGTCATGGGTGCCATGACAGGTCGCATAAACAGGCCTTTGGATCGGAAGGGCGCGACGGTATTCGCGGTGCAGGGCAGGGCTGTGGCGGCGGTCCGTCGCTGGCCTTTGGCGGGCGAAGCGCCTAAATGCCCTGGAGGCGGGTCATGATTGACACCGCTGCGGGCGCCCAGGGCACAAGGCGCGGGCGACCAGCGGAGGCGGACGCCGTTCTCACATGAATTCTGCCGGGAAGCACAGGACGGTCGCCAAGGCCGAGCCGGCCGAGGCGAGCCGTGAGGCTGCCGCCGCGCCGACATCCGGGTCGAGGCGCGGCCGTTTCGCCTGGTTCGGAACGCTGGCGAGTCTCGTCCTCATCGTCGCCTCCCTCGGCGTGCTGTGGAAGCTCTCCGAAGAGATCACCTGGGCCGAGTTGCACCGGGCCTTCACCGCCGTCACCGGAGCGCAGCTCGTCGAGGCCTTCGCCGCCGTTGCCGTCAGCTACCTGTTCCTCACTTGCTACGATGCCCTGGCCCTGCGCCAGCTCAGGCTGAAGGTGCCCTACCGCATCACTGCGCTCGCTTCCTTCACGAGCTACGCGGTCAGCTTCACCCTCGGCTTCCCGCTCATCACCGCCGCGACGATCCGCTACTGGATCTACTCGAAGCGAGGGCTGTCGGCGGCCAAGATCGCCGCACTCACGGTGATCGCCGGATTCACCTTCTGGCTCGGCATGGGGGTGGTGCTGGGCTTCAGCCTCATCATCGAGGCGGGACAGCTCGCGAGCCTCACCTTCACGAGCATCGGCGTCAACACCAGCGTGCGCCTCAATCAGGTGCTCGGCTTCGGCACGCTCGCCCTCGTGCTAGGCTATCTCGCCTGGGTCTCGGTGAAGCGGCGCTACATCAAGGTCCGGCACTGGCAGCTCGAATTGCCGGGCGCGACGGTCTCGTTCAGCCAGATGGTGGTCGGCATCGGCGATGTCTGCGCCGCGGCCGGCGTGCTCTACCTGCTGATGCCCGAGGGCCTAAATCTCGGCTTCACCACCTTCCTGGCGATCTATGTGCTCGCCGCCATGCTCGGCATCGCCTCCAACGCGCCGGGCGGCATCGGGGTGTTCGAGGCGACGGTGCTGCTCGCCCTGTCCTACCTGCCCCGCGACGCGGTGCTGGGCTCGCTGCTGCTGTTCCGCGTCTGCTACTACCTCGTTCCCTTCATCCTCGCCCTGCTGATGCTCGGCCTCTACGAAGGGGCACTGCGCCTGCGCCGCCGCCGGGCCGCGAACGATCCGTGACCCGGCCGGACTGCTAGACCATGCTCACGCACACGACCCGTCCGGCATGGCTCGGCGCGACGATGGCGGTTGCCGTCATCGTCTTCGCGGAGGCGATCGGCGGAACGGTCGATGTCGCTCTGATGCTCTCCGCCGCCCTCGCTCTCCTTGTCGGCGGCCTGCTCGGGCGCAGCGGACACGCGTCGAGCCTGCCGCTGACGGAAACCGGCGCCCCCCGGCGCCATGCCATCGCCGAGGCCCTGCTCGCCAACATTCCCGATCCCGTCATCCTGGTCGATCGCCGGGTCGTGGTGATCGAGGCCAACCCCGCTGCCCGGCGACTTCTGCCGGGCCTGAAGCTGCGCCACCCGCTCTCCTTCTCCCTGCGCTCGCCCGATGTGCTCGACGGCATCGAGGAGGTGCTGCGCACCGGAAACGCGGTGAGGACCGAATACGCCACCCGGGTGCCGACCGAGCGCGCCTTCGAGGTGCAGATCGGCGCCCTGCCGATCCCCGAGATTCCCGGCAGCGGCGAGGCCAACATCGTGCTGTTCCTGCGCGACCTGACCGCCGCGCGCCGCCTCGAGGCGATGCGGGTCGATTTCGTCGCCAATGCCAGCCACGAACTGCGCACGCCGCTCTCGGCGCTGCTCGGCTTCATCGAGACGCTTCAGGGTCCCGCGCGGGACGATGCCCGTGCCCGGGAGAAATTCCTGGGCATCATGCGCAGCCAGGCCCAGCGCATGACCCGGCTGATCGACGATCTGCTTTCGCTCTCCCGGATCGAGCTGCACGAGCATGTCGCGCCGACCAAGACCGTCGATCTCGGCCGCCTCGCCCGGCAGATGGTCGACATGCACGCTCCGCTCGCCCGCGAGCGCGGCGTGGAGTTGAAGGTCGAGCGGCCCGAGATCCCGCTGCCCGTGCTCGGCGACCGGGACGAGTTGCTCCGCGTCATCGAGAACCTCGTCGAGAATGCCGTGAAATATGGCGGCAGCGGCGGCGTGGTCGCCGTCTCGCTCCACCGCATCGAGAGGCCGAACGGACGCACCGCCTGGATCGAGTTGCGGGTGCGCGACGAGGGGCCGGGCATCGCCCCCGAGCATATTCCGCGCCTGACCGAGCGCTTCTACCGGATCGACACCGCTTCGAGCCGCCAGCAGGGCGGAACCGGGCTCGGCCTCGCCATCGTCAAGCACACCCTCAATCGGCACCGGGGAAAGCTCACCATCGAGAGCGAGCCGGATCGCGGCACCACGGTTCGCGTCAGCCTGCCGGAACACCGGCCGAACCCGGAGGCCGAGGGAGCGGTCGACGTCGTCGAGGGCGGATAGCCTTCGGGCCTTGACCTTCCCATCATGGGAAGGCCCATCTGAGGCGGTATGGATCATGTTCTGAACCGCCCGACCTCATCCTCCGCATCTCCCGACAGGGGAAGGCTCACCCGCGTGACCCTCCCCGTCGAGGGGATGAGCTGCGCCTCCTGCGTCGGCCGGGTCGAGCGGGCGCTCGCCGCCTTGCCCGGTGCTGCGGATGTGGCGGTCAATCTCGCCACGGGACGGGCGAGCCTCAGCCTCCCACGCGAAGTGTCCCCGGCCCAGGCCGTCGAAACGATCCGCGATGCCGGCTACGACGTGCCCGAATCCGTCACCGCCATCGGTGTCGAGGGCATGAGCTGCGCCTCCTGCACCGGCCGGGTCGAGCGGGCGCTCGCCTCCCTGCCCGGAGCCGTTTCGGCGAGCGTCAATCTCGCCACCGGCCGGGCCGAACTGCGCCATGCCGCCGGCCTCGTTTCGATTGAGCAGATCGAGGCGGCGGTACGGGAGGCGGGCTACGAGCCGCGTGCCCTCGATGCCGCGCCGGATCGCGCGCAGGAGGAGCGGCAGGAGCGGGAAGCGGCGGCTCTGCGCCGCGATCTCGTCCTCGCAGCCCTGCTGTCGACCCCGGTCGTCATCCTCGACATGGGCAGCCACCTGTTGCCGGGCTTCCACCATGCGGTGACCGGTCTCGTCGGGATCGGCGGTTTCGCCTGGCTCCAGGCCGTGCTCGCGACCCTGGTGATGGCGGGGCCCGGCCGCCGCTTCTTCCGCATCGGCGTGCCGAACCTGCTGCGCGGCCATCCCGACATGAACGCTCTGGTCGCCCTCGGCGCCGGAGCGGCCTACCTGTTCTCACTGGTCGCGACCGCCGCGCCCGGCCTGCTGCCGGAGGGAGCGGCGCATCTCTATTTCGAGGCGAGCGTCCTCATCGTCACGTTGATCCTGCTCGGGCGCAGCCTCGAAGCACGCGCCCGGGGCAGGGCCGGCGCGGCCATCGCCCGGCTGATCGACCTTTCGCCCAAGACCGCCCGGCTGGTCGAGGCAGAGGGCGAGCGCGACGTGCCGGCCTCCGCCCTCCGCCTCGGCGACCGGGTGCGGGTGCGCCCCGGCGAGGGCGTGCCGGCGGACGGCACGGTGGTGGCCGGTTCCTCCTTCGTCGATGAGGGCATGATCACCGGCGAACCCGTGCCGGTGGAGAAGGGCGAGGGCGCCCGCGTCGTCGCCGGCACTCTCAACACCACCGGCAGCTTCGATCTCGTCGTGGACCGCATCGGCGCCGACACGGCGCTGGCGCGGATCGTGCGGATGGTCGAGGAAGCGCAGGGGGGAAAGCTGCCGATCCAGGCCTTGGTGGATCGTGTCACCCTGTGGTTCGTGCCCGCCGTCATCGCCATCGCCGCGCTGACCTTCCTCGCATGGCTCGCCTTCGGCCCGGCCCCGGCCCTCGGCCATGCCCTGGTCGCCGGGATTGCCGTGCTCATCATCGCCTGCCCCTGCGCCATGGGGCTGGCGACGCCGGTCTCGATCATGGTCGGCACCGGCCGGGCGGCGGAGCGCGGCGTGCTGTTCCGTCAGGGTGCCGCGCTCCAGGGCCTGCGGGACATCGCCGTCATCGCCCTCGACAAGACCGGAACCCTGACCGAGGGCCGTCCGCGCCTGACCGATTGCGTCACTGCCGCCGGCTTCTCCCGTGACACGGTGCTGGCCCTGGCGGGCGCCGTCGAGGCCCGCTCCGAGCACCCGGTCGCCCGCGCCATCGCCGAGGCGGCGCGGGAAGTTGGCGCCGTGCCCGCAGCCGAGGCGTTCGAGGCGGTGCCGGGCCACGGCGTCTCGGCAACCGTCGAGGGGAGACCGGTCGCCCTCGGCAACCGCCGCTTCATGTCCGAACTCGGCATCGGCACCGCCCCCCTCGATGCCGAGGCGGCGCGGCTCGCCGGGGAAGGCAAGAGCCCGATCCTCGTGGCGGTCGATGGCGGTCTCGCGGCGCTGCTGGCGGTGGCCGATCCGATCAAGCCGGAGGCGAGGTGGGCCCTCGACACTCTGCGTGCGAGGGGGCTGCGTGTGGCGATGCTGACGGGGGACGCCCGTGCCACCGCCGAGGCCGTCGCCCGCGCGCTCGGCATCGACGAGGTCGAGGCGGAGGTGCTGCCGGAAGGCAAGGTGGGCGCCTTGCGGGCCCTTCGCCAGCGGTACGGGCCCGTGGCCTTCGTCGGCGACGGCATCAACGATGCCCCGGCCCTGGCGGAGGCGGAGGTCGGCATCGCCATCGGGACCGGCACCGACATTGCGGTCGAGAGCGCCGACGTGGTGCTGATGTCCGGCGCCCTCGGCGGGCTGGTCGAGGCGGTGGCCCTGTCGCGCGCGACGCTCGCCAATATCCGCCAGAACCTGTTCTGGGCCTTCGCCTACAATGCCGCGCTGATTCCGGTCGCCGCCGGGCTGCTCGCAGTCTTCGGCGGGCCTCGGCTCTCCCCGGTCCTGGCGGCGGGAGCCATGGCGTTGTCCAGCGTCTTCGTCGTCGGCAATGCGCTGCGCCTGCGCCGGGCAGGAGCCAGCTCATGACGGCCGGCGAGCGCACCGTGACTATCGGCGAGGCGGCCCGGGCGACCGGCGTCTCGGCCAAGATGATCCGCTACTACGAGGAGACCGGCCTGCTCGGCCCCGCCGGCCGGACCGCTTCCGGCTACCGCCTCTACGGGGAGAGCGACCTCCACGCCCTGCGCTTCGTGCGCCGCGCCCGCGATCTCGGTTTCTCCATGAGCGAGATCGCCGAGCTCCTTGCCCTCTGGCACGACCGGTCCCGCGCCAGTGCCGCGGTCAAGGCGGTGGCGCTTGCCCATGTCGCCGACCTGCGTCGCCGTATTGCCGAGTTGGAGGCAATGGCCCGCACCCTCGACCATCTCGCCGAACGCTGCTGCGGCAACGAGCGCCCGCATTGCCCGATTCTGGACGATCTGGCGGGCGGCGCCGAATCCGCGTGATAGGATCGCCCGCGAACGGGAAGCGCAGCCTGCTTCAGCCTCCGTGCAACCCTTCGGCTCAAGCGTGGCCGTTGACCCGCCGTTGGCCTTCTGCTTGCTGGGGCTGATCCCGAAAGGTTGGATCCATGCCCGTCCTCGACCGCATCGCCGATCTCACAGCGGAGATCACCGCCTGGCGGCACGATCTCCACGCCCATCCGGAGCTGCAATACGACGTGCACCGCACCGCCGGCATCGTCGCGGAGAAGCTGCGCGCCTTCGGCTGCGACGAGGTTGCCACCGGCATCGGCCGTACGGGCGTCGTCGGCGTGATTCGCGGCCGGTCGCATGGATCGAACCGGGCCATCGGCTTGCGCGCCGACATGGACGCGCTGCCGATCCAGGAGGTGCGCGACCTTCCCTACCGCTCCTCGGTGCCGGGAAAGATGCATGCCTGCGGCCATGACGGACACACCGCCATGCTGCTCGGCGCCGCGAAATACCTCGCCGAAACCCGCAACTTCGACGGCAGCGCCGTGCTGATCTTCCAGCCGGCGGAGGAGGGCGGTGGCGGCGGTGAGGCCATGGTGCAGGACGGGATGATGGAGCGCTTCGGCGTCGAGGCGGTCTACGGTCTGCACAACATCCCCAACCAGCCCCTCGGCACCTTCGCGATCCGCCCCGGTCCGATCATGGCCTCGACCGATCGCTTCACGATCACGATCGAGGGCAGGGGAGGGCACGCGGCCCTGCCACAGGCGGCCATCGATACGGTGCTGGTCGCCAGCCACATCGTCATCGCCCTGCAATCCATCGTCGCCCGCGCGGTCGATCCGCTCGACTCGGCGGTCGTGTCGGTCTGTGCCGTCGATGCGGGCGAGGCCTTCAACGTGCTGCCGCAGACCGCCGAGCTGCGCGGCACCATGCGGGCGCTGACCCCCGCCGTGCGCGACCTGCTGCGCACGCGCCTGCGCAGCATCACGGAGAACGTCGCTGCGGCTTTCGGCGCCACGGCGGAGATCGATTTCGCCAGCGGCTATCCGGCGACCGAAAACCACCCGGCGGAGACCGATTTCATGGCCGACGTGGCGGCTCAGGTCGTCGGCGCGGAGAAGGTGGAGCGTGATGTCGCGCCGATGATGGCGGCCGAGGATTTCTCCTACATGCTCGCCCACCGGCCCGGCGCCTACATCTTCATGGGCAACGGACCGTCGGCCGGGCTGCATCACCCGGAATACGACTTCAACGACGCGGCGATCCCCTACGGCGCCTCCCTCTGGGCGCGGATCATCGAGACCGGGCTGCCGATCCGGGAGTAGTGGAGAGCACGGTGTCGGGGCATTGCCCCGACAGGCGGTCTCAGGCGGCGTGGACGCGCGACAGGAAGGTGGCGATGGCGGCCTGAAGCGCCGCGCTGCCTTCGCCGACCCGCCCTGCACCGGACCGGACCTCGTCCGAACGCTCTTCGTTCGAGAGCGCTGCCGCGCGCACCCCCACGATGCTTTCCGAGACCGTGCGGGCATCCGCCGCCGCGCCCGCGATGGAGCGGGCGATCTCGTGGCTGGCCTGTCCCTGCTGCTCGGCGGCCGCAGCCACTTCGGAAGCGATCAGGTTGAGTTGGGCGATTGTCCGCTCGATTCCGCCGATGGCGCCGCTCGTGCCGCCCGCGGCCTGCTGGATCGCGGCGACCTGGGCCGCGATCCGGTCGGTCGCCGCCGCCGTCTGGTTGGCCAGCGCCTTCACCTCGCCCGCCACCACCGCGAAGCCCCGGCCGGCCTCCCCGGCCCGGGCCGCCTCGATGGTCGCGTTGAGGGCGAGCAGGTTGGTCTGCTCGGCGACGGTGCGGATCAGCGCCACCACCGTGCCGACCTCCTCGGCTGCCCGAGACAGGCTGGCCACGGTCGATTCGAGGCCTCGGGTATCCGTGAGCGCCGTCTCGGCGATCTGGCTCGCATGCCGAACGCGCTCGCCAATCCCCTGGGCCGAACTCGACAATTCCTCCGCCGCTCCGGCGATGCTGTCCACCACGCCGGCCGACTGGTCGGAGGCCGAGGCGACTTGCCCGGCGCGCAGGGTGGTGTCGCTCGCCGTCTCGCGCAGCCGGTCCGCCGCCGCGCGCATGGCCTCCGCCGATTCCGTGAGTTCGGCGACCGCGCGCCGCGTCTCCTCCTCGAAGATCTGCGTCGCCGACTCCAAGCGCGCCCCGCGCTCCCCATCCGCCGCCAGCCGCTCGCGGGCGGCTTGATCGAGATGACGCTTTTCGATCAGTGCGGCCTGGAAGTGAGCGATGGCCCTGGCCATTTCGCCGACCTCGTCACGCCGGCCGGTGAACGGCACCATGTCGTCCAGGCGCTCTTCGGCCAACGCCTGCATCGTTGCCTTCAACCGGTGCAGAGGACTCTGGATCTGGGTGCGAATCATCCAGAAGGCGGCGAGCAAAGCCAGCACGAGGGCTGTGGCCGGGGCGGCGACGAGGGTGATGAAGGCCATCCGTTGCGCCGAGGCTGCCGCCTCGCGCTGGCCGTCGAGACGGGCCAGCACGTCGCGTCCGAGGGCACCGATCTCCGCCACCATGTGCTCGCGATTCTTCACCGTCGCCTCGTCGCTGGCCTGGATCAGGGCGGCGCGGGGGGAGACGGTCAGGCCGAGTTCGGCCGTCTCGGTCTGGTAGGCCACGAATTCCTTGACCGCGAGGTCGAGCCGCCGCCGCCGGTCGGAGGGGAGATGCCTCTCCATTGCGGTCAGAAACGGACCGCGGGCCGCCTCGACCTCGCCGAGGGCCGTCTGAAGGGCGGCGAGACGCTCCTTCGCTTCCGCCGTATCCGAGGCAGTATAGACCGCCGTCGCCTGGACGACCGCGTGTTCGATGGCCTGGGAGAGGCTGCGCGCCTGCAATCCCGCATCCCAGAACGACTCGGTGACGGCGGCGCGGGCCTGTTCCTCCGCCGCCTGTTGCAGGGCGAAAGCCGAAATGCCGGCTCCGACGAGCCCGAGCAGCCCGACGATCGTCGCCAGCTTGAGTCCAAGAGATACGCGCATAAAGAAGCCCGCCGATCTGGAAGATGACGGGCTTCTAGAATACTTGAGCTTGACTGTAGGTTAAATGGAGCTGGCTATCAAAGCAACGGTCGGGCCCTAAGTTTGCGTCTTTTGCTCATTGCTCAAATTTTAGAGGAATTAGCAGAGCATGGTCTTGAGTTCAGTTCCGCTGCGGTGCTGTTCCGCCGAGGTGAAACACCCGGTGCGGCACCAGCTCGCCACGCGCCACATCGCCGACCGCGACGAGGACGCCGCCGCAGGTGGCGAAGGCCTTGCCCTCCATCGGAGCGTCCTGCCCGCGCAGGATCACCGGCTGCCCGCGCATCAGGCGAAGCCCCATGTCGCGGCTCACTGCCACCGAGGGAATCTCGTCCAGGGCCGTCTCGACCGAGTGGAGGTGCATCTCCGTGCTCTCCTCCAAGGCTGCGACGCTGCAGGCGCTCGCCTCCTCGAAGGGGCCGACGCGGGTGCGCCGCAGGGCGGAAACGTGGCCGTAGCAGCCGAGCATCCGCCCGAGGTCGCGGGCCAGCGCCCGGACATAGGTTCCCTTGCCGCATTCGGCGGCCAGCACCGTGCGGTCACCCTCATGCTCGATCACCGAGAGGTGATCGATGCGCACCGCGCGAGCCACGAGTTCCACCACCTCGCCGTCGCGGGCGAGATCGTAGGCGCGCTCGCCCTGGATCTTGATGGCCGAGAAGCGCGGCGGCACCTGCTCGATCTCGCCGACGAAGGACGGCAGAGCCGCCTCGACCGCCTCGCGGGTCGGACGGACGTCGCTCGTGGCGATCGGGCGCCCCTCGGCGTCGTCGGTATCGGTCTCGATGCCCCAGGTCACCTCGAAACGGTAGGCCTTGCGTCCGTCCATGACGAAGGGAACCGTCTTGGTCGCCTCACCGAGGGCGATCGGCAGGATACCGGAGGCCAACGGATCCAGGGTGCCGGCATGGCCGGCCTTCTTGGCGTTGAACAGGCGCTTCACCACCGCCACGGCCTGGGTCGAGGTCATGCCGACGCCCTTGTCGAGCACCACCCAGCCGCTCACGTCATTCTTCTTCGGGCGATCCTGGCGCGGCCGACCGCGTTGGGGCCGGCGTCCGCCGCGCGGCGGCCCATCCCGGCGGACATCACCGCGCGGCCCCTGCGGCACCTCGACGGCGCGTTCGGAAGAAATCTCGTCCTGCATCCTGTCCTCGATCGACGGGTATTTTTGAGGGACTCGTCCCGTCACAGGCCTATCCAGGCCCGGTTGGCGTGGGGCGGCCCGGCGGGGCCGCCCGAATTGGAGTCAATCGCGCGAGGGCGAATCCGGTTCGGCCTCGTCGTCCTCGCGGGGGGCGTTCTCGAGATCCCGCTGCACCTTGTCGCTGCGGAGCAGGCGGTCGATGCGGGCGGCCTCGTCGAAGGTCTCATCCCGACGAAAGCGCAGCTCGGGAGCATATTTCAGGTTCACCCGCCGGGCCACCTCCTGACGGAGGATCTTTTTATGGCGCTCCAGCGCGGCGATCACCGGCGTTTCGTCCTGGCCGCCGAGCGGCATGACATAGGCGGTGGCGAGCTTGAGGTCCGGCGACATGCGCACCTCCGGCACGGTGACGACGTGGGAGGCAAGCACCGGATCCTGGATGTCGCCGCGCTGGAGCACCTCGGCCAGAGCGTGGCGCACGAGTTCGGCCACGCGCTGCTGGCGCTGCGAGGGGCCGGAGGGGGTCTGCTTCTGGGCCATCGGCTGATCGACACCGCTGAGCCGTCAGGCTCGGTCTTGGAAAAAAGTCTCTGGAAACAAAGGGGGCCGCAGCTTTCGCTGCGGCCCCGCTTCCGTGGAGCGGAGGGAGGAGGCCGCTTAGAGGGTGCGGCGGATCTCCTCGACCCGGAAGCACTCGATGAAGTCGCCGACGCGCATGTCCTGATAGTTCTCGAAGGACATACCGCACTCGTAGCCGGCGGTGACTTCCTTGGCGTCGTCCTTGAGGCGCTTGAGCTGAGACAGCTTGCCCTCGTGGATCACCACGTCGTTGCGGAGCAGGCGGACATGAGCACCGCGCTGGACCACACCCTCCATGACGCGGCAACCGGCGATCTTGCCGACCTTCGACACGTCGAAGATCTGCAGGATCTGCGCTTCGCCCAGGCGCTCCTCGCGGAGCGTCGGCGGCAGCATCCCGGACAGCGTGGCTTTGATGTCGTCCACGAGGTCGTAGATGATGCTGTAGTAGCGGATCTCGGTGCCGTCCCGCTCGGCCGCGTTGCGGGCTTCCTTGTGGGCCCGCACGTTGAAGCCGATCACCACCGCCTTGGAGGCGTTGGCGAGGGTGATGTCCGACTCGGTGATGCCGCCCACGCCCGAGAGCAGGATACGGACGCCGACCTCGTCGTTGCCGAGCGCGGTGAGGGCCCCGTTGATGGCCTCGACCGAGCCCTGCACGTCGCCCTTGATGACGATTGGCAGTTCCTTGCGGCCGGAGCCCTCCTTGGCCTCGCGCATCATGTCGACGAGCGAGCGGTTGGCACCGCCGGTCCGAGCGTTCAGGCGCTCGCGCTTGATCCGGGCCCGGTACTCGGTGACCTCGCGGGCGCGGGCCTCGTTGGGCACCACGATCACGCGGTCGCCGGCATCGGGAGTGCCGTTGAAGCCGAGCACCTCGACCGGGACGGACGGACCGGCATAGGGGATATGCTTGCCGGTATCGTCGATGAGGGCGCGGATGCGGCCCCATTCGGCGCCGGCGACGACGATGTCGCCGGTGAACAGCGTGCCGCGCTGAACCAGAACCGTCGCCACCGGGCCACGGCCACGGTCGAGCTGGGCCTCGATCACGGTCCCTTCGCCGTCGCGCTTCTCGTTGGCGCGCAGGTTCATGATCTCGGCCTGGAGCTGCAGACCTTCCAGCAGCTCCGGCAGACCGTCGCCGGTCTTGGCCGAGACCTCGAATTCGAGGGTCTCACCGCCCATCGACTCGACCTGGATGTCGTGCTGCAGCAGTTCCGTGCGCACCCGCTGCGGGTTCGCGTCGGGCTTGTCGATCTTGTTGATGGCGATGATCATCGGGACGCCCGCCGCCTTGGCGTGCTGAATCGCCTCGATGGTCTGGGGCATCACGCCGTCATCGGCCGCCACCACAATCACGACGATATCCGTCACCTTGGCGCCGCGGGCGCGCATGGAGGTGAAGGCCGCGTGGCCGGGAGTGTCGATGAAGGTGATGAGGTCACCCGAAGGCGCCGCCACCTGATAGGCACCGATATGCTGGGTGATGCCGCCGGCCTCACCCTCGACCACGTTGGCCCTGCGGATCGCATCGAGCAGCGAGGTCTTGCCGTGATCGACGTGACCCATGATCGTGACGACCGGCGGACGCGGCTCGAGATCCTCCTCGAGATCCGGCTCGTCGGAGGTCAGACCCTCCTCGACATCCGACTCGGCGACGCGGCGGACCGTATGGCCCATATCCTCGGCGATGAGCTGGGCGGTGTCCGAGTCGATCACGTCGGTGATCTTGTGGATCTGGCCCTGCTTCATCAGCATGCGGATCACGTCGACCGCGCGTTCGGACATGCGGTTGGCGAGTTCCTGGATGGTGATCGTCTCCGGGATCGTGACTTCGCGGGCGATCTTCTCCTTGGCCTCTTCGTACCGATGGCCGCTCATGC
Organism: Methylorubrum zatmanii; assembly: GCF_014845115.1. Classification (GTDB taxonomy): domain Bacteria; phylum Pseudomonadota; class Alphaproteobacteria; order Rhizobiales; family Beijerinckiaceae; genus Methylobacterium; species Methylobacterium zatmanii. The sequence goes on from NZ_NKUI01000149.1 coordinate 29,179, forward strand.
GCTGCTGCCGGCGACGGAAGGCCGCGACAGAACGCGTGCGCTCCTCCTCGCCCGCGGTGGCATTGGCGATGGTGAGACGGCCACGGTTGCGATCGCCCCCCGGCGACTTCGGCGTCTTGGGCGGGGTGATGATCTTGAGCGGCATGCCGGGACGGCGGATCACCCGCTTGGTGTCCGACTCGTCTTCCATCGCCGCACCGGCAGTCCGTCCGGCGGGACGGGCCGCGGTGGCTGCACCCGCAGGACGGGCCGCCGTGGTCGGGCTCGGAGCCTTCTCGGGCTCCGGCGCCGGAGCCGGGCGTGCCATGAAGTTCAGGTCGCGCGGCTTGCGCACATCGGCCGTGATGGTCCGACGCGGCTCGGCGGGCGGCTGCGGTGCGGGCGGACGGGGCGCGACGGGACGGGCTGCGGCAGGCCGAGCGGCGGGCGAACCCGGACGGGCCGGCGCTGCCGCGGGGCGCTGCGGAGCGCCGGCAGCGGCCGGGCGCGGCGGCGCCGGACGGGCAGCCGGAGCGGCGGCGGCCGGCCGGGGTGCCTGCGGCGCAGCCGCCGTGGTCGGAGCCGGAGCGGCGGGCGCTTCGGAGGTTTCCGCAACCGGAGCCTGCGGAGCGGCGCGGGCGGCCTCCTCCTCGGCACGGCGGCGGGAATCCTCGGCGGCCTTGCGGCGCAACTCGTCTTCCTGGCGGCGGCGCTCTTCCTCTTCGCGGCGGCGCGCTTCGGCGGCCTCGCGCTCGCGGCGCTCGGCTTCCTCACGCTCACGGCGAGCCTGGACCTCGGCCTCGGCGCGGGCACGCGCCTCGGCCTCACGACGCTGCGCATCGGCGAGGGCGGCGGCGCGGGCGTCCCGCTCCTGCTCGCTCAGCGTGCGCAGCACGACGCCGGAGGCGCTGCGTCCAGCCGGACGCGTGGCGGCGGACGGCGCGGGGGCCACGGAAGCCGGGCGCGGCGGCGGCGCGGCGGCCGGCTCGCGCGGCGCGACCGTTCCGGGCGCGGCACCGATCGTGCGCCGCTTCACCGTCTCGACCACGACGGACTTCGACCGCCCGTGGGAGAAGCTCTGACGAACCGTTCCCTGCTCGACCGGGCGCTTCAGCGACATCGGCTTCGAAGGGGCTCTGGTCTGCGTCTTGTCACCCGGATTGTTCGTATCGCTCATTCAGTCTGAACCCTGAGGGCTTCCATCGTCCCATCGACCGGCGGCGGACATGCCCGGCCGATAATCAACTCATGTCGTCGTCGTGCGAATCGAAGGCGGCCGCGCCAGCATCGAGCGGGGCGTCCTCCCTGGACGCCGACGCCATACCCTCGAAGGTGCGGAACCGACGCCAACGCGCGAGACAGCCGGTTGTGCCGGCTCCCGCGATGAGGGCAGCGTGTATCACATGATCCCGGCCCAATGCCATGTCCAATTCGGCGTTGGACAGGTCATCGACAACCGGAATACGCGATATGGCATCGCCGTAGCGCCGCCGCAAGGCGGCGCCGAGCTTGCGCCGGCCGTCCGGCATGGCGTCGCTGGCATGAATCAGCGCCCCGACGCCCTCGCTGCCGAGGATCGCCGACTCAACCTTGCCGAAGCCGGTGACGACGCAGCCGGCCTTGTTGGCCAGCGCCAGAGCCTGCCGCAGATCCGTGCGCAGCCCCTCCGCCACCTGATCCGCGAGATCGGGATCGACCTTCACCTCGCCGGTTTTGAAGGCGCGGTTGAAGGCGCGGCGCTTCACCGCCACCTCGATGGAGACGCGGTTCGCGCTCACCCAAGCCCCGCGACCCGGCAGGCGGGCGCGCAGATCGGGCACCACCCGGCCATCGGGCCCCCGCACGAAGCGGATCATTTTCGCGGGTGGCTGCGCCTCACGGGTGACGATGCAGGTGCGCACGGGCTCTCGGCCGCGGCCGGGGCCACGGTCGAGGATCGGACCGGCTTCGGTCTCCTCGTCCTGTGCGATCATATCCTGCACCGTCCCGTTCCGATCCCGGCTCAGGCCTGCTGCGTCTCGCCGGTGGTTTCGCCGGGCGCATGCTCGTCGGATGCGTGCTCTTCGGACACCTCGCCCTCGTGAGCCTCACCCTCGGATGCCTCGCCCTCGACGGACTCGGCTTCCGGCTCCGGCGGCGCCTCGATCCAGCCGGCATGCACGCGGGCCGCCATGATGAGGGCCTCGGCCTCCGCCCGCGACAGCTCGAAGCCATCGAGGAAGCCGGCATGGCGCACGGCCTCGGGGCCACGGCCCTCGGTGTAGCCGACGAGGTCGTCGGTGGCGCAGCCGGCGAGATCCTCAACGCTCTTCACGTCGTTCTCGCCGAGCGCCACCATCATCGCGGTGGTCACGCCGTCGATCTCGCGCAGGTTGTCCTCGACGCCGAGTTCACGGCGGCGGTCGTCCTGCTCTTGCTCGATGCGGGCGAGATAATCCTGGGCACGGGCCTGGATCTCGGCGCCGGTCTCCTCGTCGAGACCCTGGATGCCGGACAGTTCCGCCACATCGACATAGGCGATTTCCTCGACGTTGCGGAAACCCTCCGCCGCGAGCAGCTGACCGACGGTCTCGTCGACGTCCAGCGCTTCCATGAAGGCCTGGGTACGCTCGCCGAATTCCTTTTGGCGACGCTCCGATTCCTCGGCTTCGGTGAGGATGTCGATGTCCCAGCCGGTGAGCTGGGAAGCGAGGCGCACGTTCTGGCCGCGGCGGCCGATGGCCAGGGAGAGCTGGTCGTCGGGCACCACGACCTCGATGCGGTCGGCCTCCTCGTCGAGCACCACCTTCACCACCTCGGCCGGCTGCAGCGCATTGACGATGAAGGTCGCCTGATCCTGAGACCACGGGATGATGTCGATCTTCTCACCCTGAAGCTCGCCGACCACCGCCTGAACGCGGGAGCCGCGCATGCCGACGCAGGCGCCGACCGGATCGATCGAGGAATCGCGCGAGATCACGGCGATCTTGGCGCGGGAGCCGGGATCGCGGGCAACCGCCTTCACCTCGACGATGCCGTCGTAGATCTCCGGCACTTCCTGGCCGAACAGCTTGGCCATGAATTGCGGGTGGGAGCGCGAGAGGAAGATCTGCGGGCCGCGCACTTCGGAGCGCACGTCGAACAGGTAGGAGCGGATGCGGTCGCCGGGGCGGAAGGTCTCGCGCGGAATCATCTCGTCGCGCCGGACGATGCCCTCGCCGCGGCCGAGATCGACGATGACGTTGCCGTACTCGACCCGCTTGACCACGCCGTTGAGGATCTCGCCGATGCGATCCTTGTACTCGTCGTACTGGCGGGCGCGCTCGGCGTCGCGCACCTTCTGCACGATGACCTGCTTGGCCGATTGCGCGGCGACGCGGCCGAAATCGAAGGGCGGCAGGGTGTCGGAGATCACGTCGCCGACGAGAGCGCCCGGATTGTAGCGGCGGGCCTGGTCCAGGGTGATCTCGCGGGCGTCGTTCTCGACCTGATCCACCACGAGCAGGTGGCGCGACAGGCGCAGGGCCCCGCTCTTCGGATCGATCTCGGCATGCACATCGGTTTCGGCGCCGTAGCGGGAGCGGGCGGCCTTGGCGATCGCCTCCTCCATCGCCTCGATGACGATCTGGCGGTCGATCACTTTCTCGCGGGCCACCGCGTCGGCGATCTGCAGGAGTTCGAGCCGGTTGGCGCTGACGACGGCCATGGGGTCTGGTCCTTCTTCTCGGTCGTGTCTTCCGCTGCGGGAGCGGGAAATCCTGTCTCGGGGCCTTGTCCTCACCGGCGAGCCGGTGGCCGGAGATGCACGGCGCCGAGGGTTAGTGCAGGGTGTCTCGGTTCTTGAGCCGGGCGGCCTTGGTGACGATCGGCCCGCCGGGCTTGGCCTTGTTGACCTTCGCCTTCACCGGCTTGTCCGCCTTGGGCTTCGGCCGCTTCGGCTGCGGGATGAAGCGGACCTGCGGCGCCTCGTCCTGTGCCTCATCCGCTTCTTCCTCGTCCGCCGCGTCACCGTCTTGCGGCGGGGCGGAGCCGCGGCGCAGGGATTCGCGGATCAGGTCTTCGGTGAGGACGAGATGCGCCTCGCCGAGATCGCGCAGCGGCAGGTCGATGCGGCTCGGCAGGCCGGGCTTCACGTCCGGCAGATCGATCGGCACGGTGGTGCCGTCGGCGCTCGGAACGCCGAGGATGCCGCGGAAGCGCTTGCGTCCGTCGAGCGGCACGGCCAGCTCCACCTTCGCCTCGTACCCGGCCCAGCGCTCGAAATCGGAGACGCGCACCAGGGGCCGGTCGATGCCGGGCGAGGAGATCTCGAGGTAATAGGCGCCGCCGACCGGATCCTCCAAGTCGAGGATCGGCGAGATCGCGCGGCTGACCGTCTCGCACTCATCGACACCCATGGTGCCGTCCGGCCGCTCCGCCATGATCTGGACGGTGCAGCCGTTGGTGTTCGAGATCTTGACCCGCACCAGACGGAAGCCGAGGCCCTCGATCGGTCCCTCGACGATCTGGGCAACCCGTGCGGCGACGCCGGTTTCGCCGACAAGACGCTTCTCGGTAGGCTCCGCCATACTGTCGTGTTCCGAAAGACTCTCGAGGACTGCTGGTTTGGCAGAACCGATGCAGGCCGGCTTGCGGAAATAAAAAAGAGCGGACCCCGGGGGGCCCACTCCCGCAAGCAGCCTTTCGACTGCACCAGAAATGATGTCTCGTGACTTAAACCCGGCGCGCGGCGAATTCAAGCGCTTCGAGGCACGATCCCTCGCCGTCCGCGCCGCAATCCGGCCATCTCCGCCGGCACACTCGGCTTGGACCGCCAGCCGACGGGGAGGGGACAGTGCCGGCAGCCATGATCGGACCGGACCCGGATCTGCTGCATCCGATGCCGGGGCACACGCGCGTCACCTTCATCCGGAATCTCGATCTGCCGGAGAATGTCGAGGTCGGCGCCTACACCCATTATGACGACCCGGCCGGGCCTCAGGCCTTTCTCGACGCGATTCTCTATCACTTCCCCTTCATCGGCGACCGGCTGGTGATCGGGAAGTTCTGCGCCATCGCATCGGGAACGCGTTTCCTGATGAATGGCGGCAATCACCGCCTCGACGGCCTCTCGACCTATCCGTTCCCGATCTTCGGGGGCGACTGGATCGGGCGCTACGCGGGAGAATTGAACTTCCCGAATCGGGGAGACACCGTCATCGGCCATGACGTGTGGCTCGGCACTCGCAGCACGATTCTGCCAGGCGTGACGGTCGGCGACGGGGCCGTGGTGGCGGCGCAGAGCGTGGTGAGCAGCGATGTGCCGCCCTATGCGGTGGTCGCGGGGAACCCGGCCCGCGTGGTGCGCCGCCGCTTCTCGGAAGACGACGCGGCCCGGCTGCAACGCATCGCCTGGTGGGATTGGCCGGTGGAGCGAATCACCGCTCACCTCCCCCTGATCGGCGGCGGCGACATCGCTGCGCTCGAAGCGGCTTCGAATTGACCGTAGGGGATGACGGGCGGTGAAAGCCGCACCGGTCCCGCCTCCGAGGCGAGGAGGGCGGTGATCCAAGCGAGAAACGCTCCGACATACAGCGCTTCACGGAGGGAAGGGCGAGGCGAGCAGCGGTTGGGGCGTCGTGACACGCGAAGAAGATCCGGCGGGGTCCGGCCGCCGTTCTGCCCTGCGATTGTTTCTTGATTGTGTGGGAGATAATCCCACGTTCGGTTTCGCGTTCACGCGACGTGTTCGAGCGGAAACGGGGTCGGTTGCCAAATCCGTTCGACGGGGGTGCCCATGACGTTCTCCCTCTCCCATTGATGGAGAAGCGCGGCCAGGGCCGCGCGGTCGTTATCCATCAGCGGTTCGCGCAAGGAGCGATAACGGAGAGTTTTCGTTCGCCAGAAATCTTCTGTCGGTAGGTCACCACTGGTGATCTCAGCCTCCAGCTGCTGCCACCAGCATCGTGCCAGCGAAAGATTGCCGAATGCAATATCGTAGATGAGTTGTTCGTAGAAGTCCTTCCCCCATGGGTGCTTCATCCGAGCCTCGGTAAACAAACGACAGGCATCGAGAGTGTTGAGGCTTCGAAAAAGCGGCATCATCTCCTCGATTTGCGACACGAAGTCAGCTGGCATCTCCGGATCGTCCCAATCCCAGCTTCTACGGCCCGCTTCCCGTGCCTGCTGTGATCGCCCCATGAGCACACAACAAAAGCCAGGGTTAGCGGTTGGTCTGGAGGTTGGGAGAAAAAGAGGGGTGAGGAACCATCTTGGGCTGAAATACGAAGCCATCGAGGCCCGTTCCAGCCAAATCTCAATGCCGACATGGGTGAGCGGCGTCATCCATAACGTATGGCTCGTGGCAAGTGTCAGATCTTCGTGGCGTTCGAGAAGGGGGCGAACGAGCTTTCGGATCTGTCGGGCGGTCGTCATAGGCGGGGCTTCACCTGAATCACGATAAGTCGCAACGTTCCAGGAAAATACGCCTTCGCCATGACTGCAAGCCTCGCGGCACGCATGGAGTCTAGCTGCGCATTGCCGGTTTTATAGTCGTAGATACAAGTTGTCCCACGACTGCTTCTTTCTAGTAGGTCGAGTCTCACCGAACCTGCAGATCCGTATAAGGTTTCGCTTGAACTGCGATCAAGAGAGATTTCAGCCTTGAAGTCGGGATCGTTAAGGCTTTTTACCTCCTTCGCGATTTCAAAATGAACTTTATTGCCAAAGTCCTGTGGTGATGTATAGAGGCCTGTGGCATGGACACGCCGCGCCACTCGGTTGGTCATCTCTTCGACTTGGGCATTGCGCCTGCAGGCTTCGTCGAGCTTGTCTTGCGAGATGGGGCCGACCCATATTACGGGTTTATTGCCTCCTTCCGGGTTCGGCATGAAATCATGAGCCGAAAGGCCAAGTACAGTCCTGCTATAGAGGCTGTTCCGACTTGACAGGACGGCGAACAGCGAAAGAGCGAGTTCGACCGTCGCGACGCCCAAAGGTACTGCCGGAGCGAATGCCGGCTGAGCAAAGGCCTCCGGCTCAGCCCCGTTGGCCGTAAAGGTGCTTCGCCCGAGGACGGCTCCTGTCGCGCCGTCGCGGATCGTTTGGGTCAGGCCCGAGGTTTCGAAGATCCGGCTTTGGCCGTCCGGCGCGGTGACGATGTCTTGCCTGTCGTAGTCCCGCTGCCCTGACCGGATGCGCAGCGTCAGAACCCGCGTTCCGTCATCCAGAAGGGTTTGGCTCCGGCTGGTGACGTCGCCTTCGGTGCCGCGAGAGCTGTCAGCATCGCCGGAGCCCGCGCCACCCGCTGGAATCCATCGGCCGCCGTTCGGCTGGCCTGCGGGCGCGCGAGGTTGATCGGGCGAAAACTTGTGTCGCAAGGCTCGCTCGAGGCGGAGTATCCTCACGTCGAGGGCAGCACCGGCGAGCAAGCCTCGTATGGCCGCGATCTCCGAACGGAGGGTCGTTCCTTGCCTCATGCCGCATTCCTCCCATCGACTCGACAGGAAAATATGCATATTAGGAATGACCGCAGATTACAAGATTTAATTCCTATTTTGGCTGTGCCATCCCTCATCGATCGGCTTTCGCGGATGCGGGCCTCCAGCCCAAACAAAAACGCCGCCCCCGAGGGGGGGCGGCGCTGTGATCGGTGGCGGGAGCGAAACGCTTATGCGGCCTGACGCGCCTTGGTGAGGAGCTTGCGGTTCACCAGCACCTCGGCGATCTGCACCGCGTTCAGGGCCGCACCCTTGCGCAGGTTGTCCGAGACGCACCAGAAGTTCAGGCCGTTCTCGATGGTGGCATCCTCGCGGATGCGGGAGATGTAGGTGGCGTCCTCGCCCGCCGCCTCGTGCGGGGTCATGTAGCCGCCGTTCTCGCGCTTATCGATCACCAGCACGCCCGGTGCTGAGCGCAGGATCTCGGTCGCCTGCTCCGGCGAGAGCGGGCGCTCGAACTCCACGTTCACGGCCTCGGCATGGCCGATGAAGACCGGCACGCGCACTGCCGTCGCCGTGAGCTTGATCTTGGGATCGAGCATCTTCTTGGTCTCGGCGACCATCTTCCACTCTTCCTTCGTGTAACCGTCTTCCATGAACACATCGATGTGCGGGATGACGTTGAAGGCGATCCGCTTGGTGAACTTCTTCTGCACGACCTCGCCCGCCGTGAACACGGCGCGGGTCTGGCTGAACAGCTCGTCCATGGCGTCCTTGCCGGCGCCGGAAACGGATTGATAGGTCGAGACCACGACACGCTTGATCGTCGCCGCCTCGTGCAGCGGCTTCAGCGCCACCACGAGCTGAGCGGTCGAGCAGTTCGGGTTGGCGATGATGTTGCGCTTGGTGAAGCCCACCACCGCGTCGGCATTCACCTCCGGCACGATCAGCGGCACGTCGGCGTCGTAGCGGAAGGCGGACGAGTTATCGATCACCACGCAGCCCTGCTGGCCGATGCGCGGGCTCCACTCCTTGGAGGCATCGCCGCCCGCCGACATCAGGCAGATGTCGGTGTCGGAGAAGTCGTAGGTGTCGAGCGCTTTGACCTTGAGAATCTTGTCGCCGAAGGAGACTTCCTGGCCCAGGCTGCGGCTGGAGGCCAGCGCGACGACCTCGTCGGCCGGGAAGGCGCGCTCGGCCAGAATGTCGAGCATCTCACGGCCCACATTGCCCGTGGCTCCGACGACGGCGACCTTGTAACCCATCTCATCAAACTCCGCTGCGCGGGCGGGATGTCACCGACCCGCCTCCTCCCACGGCCGGCGGGCGCACCGCTTCGGACCGTTCGACTGGGAAGATTCCATAGGCGGAAGAACCCGCCCTGATCGATCGTTCAGGTGGGCCCTTCGCGCGACGGGAGCAAGGCGCCCGGTGGGCGCGGCTGTCAAGAGGAGAGGCGAGTTCGGGACGGTCGCGATGTGACAGGCGGCCCGATCCGAAAGAGCGGGACGGAACCGCTGATTCACCATCGGCCGAGAATCCCGAGGATAGCGGCGGCCTCCGCAACCGTGCGGTGGGGGAGGCTGGGGCAGAGCTGGAGCATGGCGAGGGCCGTTCGGGCCCCGCGGACCCGGCAGAGGATTGCGCATGCTCCCCCACCCGGACGACGCCTTCGACCGACATGAGGACGGAGGCGACCTCCACGCCCTGTCCTGTCCTCACCCGCGCCGCAGGCTTCGGCTTGCGGGCAAGCTCATCGCCTGCGCCGCGCTGATCGCCGGCCTGTCCCTGGTCGCTCGTGACCGGGCCGGGGCGCCCGAGCCGTCCCGCGCCTGGAGCGAGCCGCCGCGCGCCGAAGAGGGCGCGCGCCGGGCGGTCGCGGCGACCGAGCCGCTCCTGACCCTGCGCGAGGATGCGGCCGCGCTTCCGCCGCGCTCAGAGCTGACTCGCTGGAATGCGAGCCTCGGCCAGCGCGAGGACAGCGTGGTGCAGGGCAGCTTCGATACGATCGAGGCGCCCTACCTCCTGATCACCGCCACCGATGCCGGCGGACAGGGCGAGGCAAGCCCGAGCCTGTTCGTCACCCTGGTGCGCCGGGCGGCGGACGGGCGAGGATTGTCCGTCCCCCGCACCGGCGAGCGCGGCGTGGTGAAGACCCGGCTCGGCGGGTTCGAGACCGTCGAGATCACCTTGTCCGGCGCGGGCAAGCGCAGCTGCACCGGCTTTCGTAGCCTCGAGCTGAAGAGCGTGGCCGTCGACGGCTGGCTCTGCGGCATCCTCGGGCAGGCGCCGGAGCCGGAGGCCCTCGCCTGCGCCCTCGACAGAATCGCACTCGCCGGTCGCGTCTCGGCGACCCTCGGCGCCGACGTTCTCGCCGGGCCAAGCGCGTGCCGGACCGAGGATCTGGCGGGGGCGGGAGTGGGCGACCGGACCGGGTCCATCGCCGTCGCCGACGCCGCACCGAGCACACCGAGAGACAATGCGGCAAAATCGCGGCGAAAATAGCGAAACGTGGCCATATTACGGGAACAACGGCCACGCCGGAACGTCTACTCTGCAACAAGCGGGATTCTTAACGAAGGGCCCGTACCGTCGCCTCACACACCATAAGGTCCACCATGCGCTGCACCAAGCTCGCCCTTCTGGGCGCCATGACCCTCACCGCGATCGGCTTCGGTACCAGTGCGGAGGCGCAGGGCCCCTACGGCAATCCGGGCTATGTCCGCGTGAGCCAGCCGCTGCCGATCCGCATCCGTCCGCGTTCGTGGCTGGATGCCGGCAACGTGGTCGAGCAAGGCAACGGTTCCGTCTCGAACCCGGCCACCAATCCGGCCTTCATCGCCGCCTCGACCCAGCTCAACCCGCCTTACGGCCGCAACGACCGTTACGGCACCGGCGTGCTGCCCGACCCGATCACCAACGGCCCGTTCATCGGCGCCCGTTCCACGGCGATCCGCAACGTCGATCTCTCGGCCTTCGACGCGATCGACCCGACCTCCTACGTGGCGCGCTACGGCAACCCGTACCGGTAAGATTTCCTGTTTCAGAGCGGCGGAAAGGAGCGGGCCCTTCGGGGCCCGTTCTCGTTTGCGGGCCGCCCCGTTTCAGGTCTTCAGCACCGGCTCGGTCACGTCGCCCGCTCCGCGCTCGGCGAGGTAGTGGGGCTGGAACAGGCACATGCGCACGGCGTCGCGGTAGCGGCCGTTGACGAAGAACTCGTCCTTGAGGATGCCCTCGGAGCGGAAGCCGCAGCTCTCGTAGATGCCGGCCGCCCGCTTGTTGTCCTTATCCACGTGCAGATACAGCTTGTGGATGTTCAGCACCTTGAAGGCGTAGTCGATGGCGATGCGAGTTGCGCGCTTGGCGTAGCCCTTCCCCTGATGGTCGGGATGGATCGCGATCTGGAACTCGCAACGGCGGTGGAGGTGGTTGATCTCCACCAACTCGACCATGCCCGCCGGCTCACCGCGCTCCGTGGCGATGATGAAGCGGCGCTCGGTCTGGTTATGGATGTTGCGCTCATAGAGCTGGGCCAATTCGGCGAAGGACTCGTAGGCCTCCTCGAACCAGTAGCGCATGATGCTGTCGTTGTTGTTGAGCTGGTGCACGAAGAGCAGGTCTTCGCGCTCCAGCGGTCTGAGTTTGATCGTCATGTCCATGCTCGGCCGGGGGCGGGTGCCTCCCGACATGCCCGCTGCCCGGTGGCGTCTAAAGACGGCATCCGTGGCCCGGCATTCCGTGAGGCACCGCGAACAGGGTGTCGCCCCAGGCCTACTCCCACACGCCTCACGACGAAATGATGAAAGCCGGCTCTCAACCGGCCCGGAGCAAGGCCTCCTCGGCGGCCAGGGATGCCGCGGCGGCCTCGTCGACCGCGTCGAGCGGGCCGGCGATCCGCAGGGCCCGGGTCGGCTCGCCGGCCCGCATCACCAGTACGACGGTCTCCACGTCCGGGCAGCCGGGATCCGGGCAGGCGATCTCGTTGACCGAAAGCGCGTCGCCCTCGCCCAGGCCAAGCGCCGGGCGGATCAGATCCTTGGCGCGGGCCGCCGCCCGCGCCAGCCCGGCCGAGCGGGCGCGCCAATCCTTCAGGCTGACAAAACCCATCGTCACAACCCGAACGGTCAGGCCGCCGCCCGGCGCCAGGCCGGGAACGGATCTATCAGGTGGCGATAGGCTTCCGGGTCGAAGCGCCTTGCCTCGGCCTCGCCGAGCAGGCAGGCATCCAGCGCGGCGGTGATCGCTTCCTTGTCCATGCCGCGGCCGATGAAGACGAGTTCCTGGCGCCGGTCACCCCAGACTTCGCTCCAGACGCTGTGGAGGCGCTCGCGAAACATGTCCTCCTCCGGCCAGCGCTTGCGCGGCACCGCCGCCCACCAGAATCCCATGGCGCCGATATGCGCCACCGCCCCGGCGAGGGAGAATTCGCCGACCCAGTCCGGCCGGGTCGCGAGCCAGAAATGCCCCTTGGCTCGGATCAGCCCCGGCCAGGTGGTGTTGACGAAGGCCTGGAACTTCTGCGGGTCGAAGGGCCGCCGCGTCCGGTAGACGAAGGAGCCGATGCCGTATTCCTCGGTCTCGGGCACGTGCTCATGGGCGCCGTAGAGTTCCTTGAACCAGAGCGGATGTTCCTGTGCCTTCTCCTCGTCGAACAGCCCTGTATCGAGGATCGCTTCAGGCGGCACCTGCCCGTGCGAGGCCTCGACGATCCGCGCATCGGCGTTGAGGCCCCGCACGACCGAGCGCACGAGGTCGAGCTGCTCGGGCGGGACGTCGCGCGCCTTGTTGATCACCACGACATCGGCGAACTCGATCTGCTCGACCAGCAGATCGACCAGGGTGCGGGTGTCCTCGGAGCCGGCCGTCTCGCCGCGCTGGCTCAGGAAGTCGTTCGAGCCGTAATCCTTCAACAGATTCACCGCATCGACGACCGTCACCATCGTGTCGAGCCGCGCCACGTCGCTGAGCGCCCGGTCGTCCTCGTCACGGAACGAGAAGGTGCTCGCCACCGGCAGCGGCTCGGCGATCCCAGTGCCCTCGATCAGCAGGTAGTCGAAGCGGCCCTCGGCGGCGAGGCGGCGGACCTCGGCGAGCAGATCGTCGCGCAGGGTGCAGCAGATGCAGCCATTGGTCATCTCCACCAGCTTCTCGTCCGTGCGCGAGAGGTTGGCGCCTCCGTCGCGGACGAGGTCGGCGTCGATGTTCACCTCGCTCATGTCGTTGACGATCACCGCGACGCGCCGGCCCTCGCGGTTGTTGAGGATATGGTTGAGCAGCGTCGTCTTGCCGGCGCCGAGAAAGCCGGACAGCACGGTGACGGGAAGGCGGTGATCGGTCTGAGACATCGGCAATCCTGCGAATTGTTATTTTATAACGTTGCATCTTGTGTCCGACGTCAACCCGGTTGGGCGGAAAAGATGGTCGACTCGTAGACCGACTCGCGAGAAAAGGCCGGGAAGCGTCGCCGCGCCGAAACGAAGGGCGGGTGTCACGCGTCACGATAGAGGAACCGGACGGTCGACGAGCCGCGCGGTCGGCCAGCGGAGGAGGTTGAGGTGCGACCCTGGCGCGAGGGACCGGGCGACCGGCGGGGCTACCACCACGGCAACCTCAAGGAGGCGCTGATCGAAGCCGCGCGCCGCTTCATCGCCGAACGCGGCATCGGCGGTTTCACCCTGGTCGATGCGGCTCGGCTCGTCGGAGTGACGCCGGCGGCGCTCTATCGTCATTTCCGCGGGCGTGAGGCGCTGTTGGAAGAGGTGGCGGGCCGCGGCTTCGCCGATCTCGCCGACCGGCTCGCCCGCGCGCTTACCGGGCGCGGCACCCCTCTGGAGCGCTTCACCCGCATGGGCGAGGCCTATCTCGCCTTCGCCGAGGAGGAGCCGGGCTATTACGCTGCGATCTTCGAGGTGCGCGGGCAGGCGGCCCCGGCCCCGGCGCCGGACCGGCCGAATCCGTTCGATCTTCTGCTTGAGGCGCTGCGCGCGACCTTCCCTGACGGTTTCGACGGTGTCGACCCGCGCTTCCTGGCGCTGGAGGTCTGGGCGCTGTCGCACGGCATCGCCACCCTCTCGGCCGCCGGACAGCTGCCGAAGCCCGGACCGGACAAGTACGAATTGCTGCGGGCGGGCGTTCTGGCCCTGGTTCATGGTGCCGGAGGCCGTGCGAAGGACAAGCTGTAAGGGGCAGCCCTTGAAACGGCCGAGGCGCACCCGCATGTGAATGTTGTTCACATTCACACCCCGGAGCCTTCAGCCGTGAACACGTCCTCCACCTCTCCCTGGTCCTGCGGCGCGTCTCACCGCAGCGGCCCTTTCCCCAAGCGATCCCTGGAGATCGGCGCGATCGTCGTCGGCTTCATCTACTGGTGGCCGATCGCCGTGGCCTATGTCGCCTGGAAGATCGCGGGCTATCCCGCGCTCAGCCAGATGAAGGAGTTCGCCAATAGCGGCAGCTTCAGCTTCGCCGGCGGCAGCGGGCCGTCGCGCTTCGCCCGTGCCTTCGAGGCGGCGAAGGGCTCCACGGGTGCCGGTGCCACGTCCGGCAACTGGGCGTTTGAGGAGTATCGGCGCGCCGAGCTCGAGCGCCTGGAGGCCCGCCGCCGCGCCCTTCAGGAGGAGAGCCGCGCCTTCGCCGAGTTCGTCGAGGAGCTGAAGCGGGCCAAGGACCGCGAGCAATTCGACGCCTTCATGGCCAAGCGTCGCTCGGAGGGCGGGGGGCCGACCCTCAACGCCTGATCGCAAGGCCTGAAACGCAGAACTCGCAACCTATGAAGGCCTCCTTGCCGACCCCGGCGGGGAGGCCTTCGCATGTCCGGGGTGACCCGCGTGCAGCGCAGCGATTCCGCAACACCGGACGGTTGCCGCAGCCCGCCGGCGCCATAACTGCCGGCTCCGGGAACAAGCGGGCGCCGGGAGCCTTGTGAGACACAGAGAAGCGGCCGCCCAGCCTGAACGACAATCGATTTTCCAGCGGAGACCGGTGGCCTCATGCGGCGCGCCCATGCGATGCGGTTCGGCAGCGAGATTGCCGAGGACGGTGTGCGGTTCGCTCTCTGGGCGCCCACCGCCAAAGATGTGACCCTGGTGGTGGATGGGGCCGACCATCCGATTCCTGAGACCGGTGAGGGCTGGCGCCGCACCACGCTGCCGGGGGTGAAGTCCGGCGCGCGCTACGGCTTCCGCATCGACGGCGATCTCGTGGTCCCCGATCCCGCCTCCCGCTTTCAGCCCGAGGATGTCTCGGGGCCGTCGGAGGTCGTCGATCCCGCCGCCTTCGCCTGGACCGACGACGCCTGGAAGGGTCGCCCCTGGGAGGAGGCCGTCGTCTACGAATTGCATATCGGCACCGCAACGCCCGAGGGCACCTATGCCGGGCTGGAGAAGCGGCTCGACGATCTGGTCGATCTCGGCATCACGGCGATCGAGCTGCTGCCGCTCGCCGACTTCAAGGGCACCCGCAACTGGGGCTACGACGGCGTGCTGCCCTATGCGCCCGATTCCGCCTATGGTCGCCCGGACGAGCTGAAGCACCTGATCGACACCGCCCATTCCAAGGGGCTGATGGTGCTGATCGACTGCGTCTACAACCATTTCGGACCGGCCGGGAATTACCTCCATTCCTACGCTAAGACCTTCTTCACCGAGCGCCATCAGACGCCTTGGGGCGCCGGGATCAACTTCGACGGCAGGGAGTCCGGCCCGGTCGTGCGCGACTTCTTCATCGAGAACGCGCTGTACTGGCTGGAGGAATATCATTTCGACGGCATCCGCTTCGATGCGGTCCACGCCATCCTCGACGATTCCGAGAAACACTTCCTGGCCGAACTCGGCGAGACGATCCGCCGGGCCTTCCCGGACCGTCATGTCCACCTGATCCTGGAGAACGAGGCCAATCAGGCCCGCTGGCTGGAGCGCGACGGCAACGGGCAGCCGATCCTGCACAGCGCGCAATGGGCGGACGACCTGCACCATTGCTGGCACGTGCTGCTGACCGGCGAGAAGGCCGGCTACTACGAGAGCTTCGCCGACAGGCCGGTCGAGCATCTCGCCCGCTGCCTCGCCGAAGGCTTCGCCTATCAGGGCGAGCCCTTCCCGACCCTCGACAACCACCCGCGCGGCGAGCCCTCCGGCCATCTGCCGCCCTCGGCCTTCGTCACCTTCCTTCAGAACCACGATCAGGTCGGCAACCGGGCGCTGGGCGAGCGGTTGAGCCACCTCGCCGACCCGGCGAAGCTGGCGCTCGCCCGCGCCGGGCTGCTGCTGGCGCCGCAGATTCCGATGCTGTGGATGGGAGAGGAATGGTCGGCCTCGGCGCCCTTCCTGTTCTTCGTCGATTTCGCGCCGGACGAGGAGCTGAACAAGGCGGTGCGCGAGGGGCGGCGCCGGGAGTTCAAGAGCTTCGCCGCCTTCGCCGACGACACGTCGGTGATCCCCGATCCCACCGAGGCGAAGACCTTCGAGGATTCGAAAATCGCTTGGGACGAGGCCGAGACCGAGCCGCACCGCGCCATCTGGGCCGATACCCGCAACCTGCTTCAGATTCGCCGGCAGAGCGTGGTGCCGCTCACCAAGACGCGCTTCCTCGGCGCCAAGGCCGAGATCCCCGTGCCCGGCGTCGTGGATTGCACCTGGCGCTACGAGGGCGGCTGGTTGCGCTTCATCGCCAATGTCGGCGACGAGGACTTCGCGGCGACCGCCGAGGGCGGTCAGGTGATCTGGTCGAACGGGGTGTCACGACAGGCCATGCAATTGCCTTCCTGGACCGGCGTGTTCCTGATCGGGGGCGCCAAGTGAGTGACTTGGAAGTGAGTGCCCTCGAACGGCTCGCCAACCTCGTCGGCATCGCCGACGGCTTCACCGATGCCTTCGGTCAGCGGGTCGAGACGCCCCTCGATGTCCGCCGCGGCATGCTCGAAGCGCTCGGCTTCGCGGCCGGTGACGATGAGGCGATCCGGCAGAGCCTCGCCTCGGTCGAAGCGGTGCGCGGCAACATCGTCCCCCCGCTGCTCGCGGCGGAGGCGCGGCGCGGGGTGCGCGTGCCGGTGCGGGCGGGAGCCATCTCGGGCGCCGTGTCCTGGCGGCTGGTGGACGAGCACGAACGCTCCCGCGAGGGACGCGGCACGCTGACCCCCTCGGAGGACGGCACCGGCTTCGATCTGCCGCCGCTCACCCCCGGCTATCACCAGCTCACCGTCAGCATCGGCGAGCGCCGGGCGCAGGCCTGGATCGTCTCCGCGCCCCAGCGCTGCTGGCGGCCCCGCGCCTATGCCGAGGATGGCGCCCGCGATTGGGGCTTGGCCGCTCAGCTCTACGGCCTGCGTTCGCCGGACAATCTCGGCATCGGCACCTATGCCGATGCCGGCCGCGCCGCCCGCGACGCGGCCCTGCGCGGCGCCTCGTTCCTCGGCTTGAGTCCGGCTCATGCCCTGTTCCCGACGGATCGGGCGAAGATCTCGCCCTATTCTCCGTCCTCGCGGCTGTTCCTCGAAACCCTCTACATCGAGCCGGGCGCCCTGCCGGGCTTCGCCGGCAGCCCCGCGGCCGAGCTTCTGGAGCGCAACCGCGCCCGCATCGAGGCGTTGCGCGACACCTCCCTGGTCGATCATGCCGGCGTCTGGGAGGTGCTCTCACCGATCCTCGAAGCCTATTGGGAAGTCTCGCAGGCACGCGCCGGTAGGGATGCCGGCTTCGCGGCCTTCCGCGAGGAGGGCGGCGAAAACCTGGAATCGCACGCGACCTTCGATGCGCTCTCCGAGCATTTCCGGGCGCAGGGCGCTCACTGGCTCGGCGACTGGCCGGAGGAGTATCGCCGCGCCGGCACGGAGGCGGTGCGCGCCTTCGCTGACAGCCACGCCGAGCGGATCTCCTATCACGTCTTCCTGCAATACCTCGCCGACCGCCAGCTCAAGGCCTCCTCCGAGATGGCGCTCAAGGCCGGCATGCGGCTCGGGCTGTATCGGGATCTGGCGGTCGGGGCCGATCGCGGTGGCTCCGAGATCTGGTCCCATCCCGAGCGCTTCGCCAACGGCGTCTCCATCGGCGCACCGCCGGACCTCCTCGCTCCGAAGGGCCAGGATTGGGGGCTTCCCGCCTTCGATCCGCTGGAAATGGAGCGCGACGGGCTCAAGGCGTTCCGCGCCCTGGTGAAGGCGAATATGCGCCATGCCGGCGCGATCCGCATCGACCATGCTTTCCAACTCGCCCGGCTGTTCCTGATCCCGCTCGGCAAATCCGCCCGCGAGGGCGCCTATGTGGCGATGCCGTTCGAGCCGATGCTGGCGGTGCTGCGGCTGGAGAGCCACCGCGCCAAGTGCCTCGTCATCGCCGAGGATCTCGGAACCGCGCCGGAGGGCTTCTCCGATGCGCTGATGCACTCGGGCATCCTGAGCTATCGCATCCTCGCCTTCGAGCGCGAGCAGGGCGGTGCCTTCAAGGCCCCCGAGGCCTATCCGAAGGATGCGCTGACCGCGATCACGACGCACGATCTGCCGACCTTCGTCGGCTGGTGGCGCGGGGTCGATACCGATACGCGCCAGTCGCTCGGCCTGTACGACGCCGACCGGGCCGAGGCCGAGCGCAACGAGCGCGTGGCCGAGCGCTGGCGTCTGTCGGAGGCTTTGGCGAGCCAGCAACTCCTGCCGAGTTCGGAGCCGCCGGAGCACGCACCGTTCGAGGCCGCCGCCCGCTATCTCGCCCGCGCCCCCTCGATCCTCACCGCCGTCCAGTACGAGGACGTGGTCGGTGAGTTGAGCCAAGCCAACGTGCCGGGCTCGACCGAGGGCTACCCCAACTGGCGGCGCAAGCTCGACCGGAATCTGGAGGCCATCGCGGCGCCCGGCGGTCCGCTGGCCAAACTCGCCGCCGCCCTCTCGGCGGAGGAGCGCGGCCCGCGTTCCGGTGCCGCCCGCCTCGCTTCGGCACCGCCGCGCGCGACCTATCGCCTGCAATTCCACGAGGGCTTCACCTTCGCGGATGCGGAGAGGATCGTCCCCTACCTGGCGAAGCTCGGCATCAGCCACGTCTACGCCTCGCCGCTGCAGCGGGCCCGGCCCGGCTCGACCCATGGCTACGACATCGTCGACCATTCGCAGATCAATCCGGAGATCGGTGGCGAGGAGGGGTTCCGCTCCTTCACCGATGCCCTGCACGCGCACGGGCTGAAGCTGCTCCTCGACATCGTGCCCAACCACATGGGCGTCGGCGGCGCCGACAATCCCTGGTGGCTTTCCGTGCTCGAATGGGGAGGCCTGTCACCGGCCGCCAACGCCTTCGACATCGATTGGGAGCGCCTCGGCGCCAACGGCAAGCTCGTCATCCCCTTCCTCGGCGAGCGCTACGGCGAGGCGCTGGAGAAGGGCACGCTGGAGCTGAAATTCGACGAGGAGGCCGGCGCCTTCAGCGTCTGGCATTACGAGCATCAATTCCCGGTCTGCCCGCTGCACTATCCGACGATCCTCAATCGGGCGCTCGCGGCGCTCGGCGAGATCGGTGACGACATGTCGGCGGAGGTGCTTTCGATCACCGAACGCCTGCGTGCCATGGGCGAGGAGACCAATCCCGAGCGGCGCCGGGCGATGCCGGAGACCGCCGAGGAACTGAAGCGCCAACTCGCCGGCGCCGTGCGGGCCTCGCCGCAGATCGCCGCCTCGATCTACCGGGCGCTGCATCTTCTCAACGGCAACCGCGACTATCCCGATTCCTTCGGACCGCTGCACCGGCTCCTGGAACAGCAATCCTACCGGCTGGCCCATTGGCGGATCGCGTCGAGCGATATCAATTATCGCCGCTTCTTCGACGTGAACTCGCTCGCGGGCCTGCGGGTCGAATTGTCGGACGTCTTCGTGAAGTCGCACGACCTGCTGTTCCGCCTGATCGGCGAGGGCCGGATCGATGGCCTGCGCATCGACCATATCGACGGGCTGGCCGATCCGCTCAACTATGCCCGCGCCTTGCAGGCCGCCGTCGGCCCCGGCTTCTACATCGTCGTGGAGAAGATCCTGGAGCCGGGCGAGAAGCTGCGCGACTGGCCGGTGGCCGGGACCACCGGCTACGACGTGCTGAACCAGCTCGACGGCATCCTGGTCGATCGGGCCCTGAAGCCGCGCATCGAAAAATTCTACCGTTGGGCCACGGATATGGACGAGCCCTACGGCTTCCAGTTCCGGGCGGCCAAGGCCGAGATCCTCGAGATCAGCTTCGCCTCGGAACTCGAGGTGATGACCGGCGATCTCAAGCAGATCGCCGATTCCGACCGGCGCACCCGCGATTTCTCCACCAACGCGATCCGCCGCGCCTTGATCGAGATCGTCGCCCGCTTTCCGGTCTATCGCTCCTATCTGCCGGGCGATCTCGACGAGAGCGAGATCGAGCCGGAGGATATCCGCCTGATCGAGGGCGCGGTGCGCAAGGCCAAGCGCTGGAGCGCCCTGCCGGACCGGTCGGTGCACGACTTCGCTGCCAATGCTCTTCTCGGCCGGATCGAAGTCGGCGGAGCAGGGCAGCCCGATCCGCAGGTGGTGCTGCGGTTCCGCCGCCGCTTCCAGCAGCTGACCGGCCCGGTGATGGCCAAGAGCCTGGAAGACACCCTGTTCTACCGCTTCGTGCCATTGCTCGGGCTGAACGAGGTCGGCGGCGATCCGGGCGAGTACGGCCTCGACCCGGAGCATTTCCACGCGCTCCAGGCCGCCCGTGCCCGCGACTGGCCGAACGCGATGATCACGACGGCCACACACGACACCAAGCGCGGCGAGGATGCCCGCTCGCGCCAGCTCGCCCTGTCTGAGTTGCCGGAGGAATGGGCCCGGGCCTGGGACACGTGGCGGCGCGCATCCGAGCCCTACGTCAAGCCGCTGGAGGGCGAGCCCTCGCCGGATGCCAACGACCAGTGGATGTTCCTTCAGGCCATCCTCGGGGCTTGGCCGCTGGAATTGTTGGAACGGGACGACGCGGCGGAGATCGAGGATTTTCGCAAGCGCCTCGACGCCTACGCGGAGAAGGCGCTGCGGGAGGGCAAGCGCCGGTCGAGTTGGGTCAATGTCGATGAAGCCTATGAGGGGGCCGTCCACGGGCTGTTCGCGGCCCTCGTCGCCCCCGGCTCGGATTGCCTTGCCCGGCTGCGGCCGCTGGTGCGGCGGCTGGCCTTCCTCGGCATGATCGCCGGGCTCGGACGCACGGTGCTGAAATGCACCCTTCCTGGCATCCCCGACACCTACCAGGGCACGGAGTTCTGGGATTTCTCCTTCGTCGACCCGGACAACCGCCGGCCCGTCGATTACGAGGCCCGGGCGCGGGCCCTCGAAGCGGGCGATGCCCCCGCCGCCTTGATCGGCTCCTGGTCGGACGGCCGGGTGAAACAGGCGACCCTGGCCCGTCTTCTGGCCGACCGGGCGGCACGGCCGGCCTTCTACGCGGATGCGGATTACCGTCCGATCCCGGCGGAGGGGGAGCGGGCCGAGCATGTCATCGCCTTCAGCCGCTCGGCGGCGACCTCCGGCGAGGACGACCTGCTCGTGGCGGTGCCCCGGCTCGTCGCACGGCTGACGCCCGAATCGGGTTGGTCGGGTGAAGCCTTCGCCGGCACCGTCCTGCCGGTCCCGGAGGGCAGCCGCTGGACCGACGTGATCGGTGGCGGCGACGTGGCAGCGGATGGCAGCCGGCTCGACCTCGGTCGGCTCTTCGCGGACCTGCCCTATGTGGTGCTGCGGCGGACCGCCTGAGGGTGGCCCGCACGAAACGGAACGCGCAAGGCGTGAAGCGACAAGACGGAGGCGAGCCATGAACGCACCGAACACCGCGATGACGCCCGCGACGCGGACCGGGGCGGAGACGGTGGCCCTGCCCGCCGCCTTCGCTCCCCGCGCGGAGGGGCCGCGCATCTACAACCTGT
The DNA here is from genome assembly GCF_014845115.1 of Methylorubrum zatmanii. Lineage (GTDB taxonomy): Bacteria > Pseudomonadota > Alphaproteobacteria > Rhizobiales > Beijerinckiaceae > Methylobacterium > Methylobacterium zatmanii. Next base: position 50,442 of record NZ_NKUI01000149.1, read on the forward strand.
TCCCGCTCCTGGTCGGCACCGTCTCGGCCTGGACGGCGGAGCTGCCGCGCATCGCCGGGCTCGGCTTCGATTGGGTTTACCTCAACCCGTTCCACCAGACGGGGGGCTCGCGCAGCCTCTACGCCGTGGCCGACCTCGACCGCCTGGACGAACGCTTCCGCGACAACGACGGCACCCCGGACGACGAGCAGATCGCCCGCTTCTGCCGGGCGGCGGAATCGCACGGCGTGGCGGTGATGAGCGATCTCGTGATCAACCACACCGCCGACAATGCCCGTCTGTTTCACGAGCGGCCGGACCTGTTCGTGCGCGATTCCGAGGGCAAGCCGGTCAGCCCCGCGGCCATCGACCCCGACGATCCGTCGAAGCGCACGGTCTGGGGTGACCTGATCGAGCTCGACTACCATTCCGAGCACGCGCGGCACGAACTCACCCGGATCTTCGACGGCTATATCGCCAAGCTTCAGCGGCTCGGCATCCGCGGTTTTCGGTGCGACGCCGCCTACAAGGTGCCGGCGGATGTCTGGCGCGCCCTGATCGAGGCGGCGAAGAAGCGTGAGCCGGAGACGCTGTTCGCCGCCGAGACCCTCGGCTGCACCTTCGAGGAGGCGCAGGCCACGGCCGGGGCCGGTTTCGACTACCTGTTCAATTCCTTCGCGTGGTGGAACCTCAAGGCCCCCTGGGCCCTGGAGCAATACGAGCGCCTGCGGGTGGTGGCGCCCTCCATCGCCTTCCCCGAGAACCACGACATGGCCCGCCTCGCCGCCGACATTCCCGGCGGCGCGGAGGCGGTCGCCGAGCGGCTGAAGACGCGTTACGCCTTGGCCGCGTTCTTCTCGGCCGGCGTGCTGATGCCCATCGGCTACGAATGGGGCTATCGGCGCGCGCTGCACGTGGTGGAGACCGATCCCGGCTCCCGCGAGCACGACACCGGCATCGACATCTCCGCTTATGTGACGGCGATCAACGCGCTCAAGGCCGAGATCCCCGCGGCCAATGTCGAGGGCGCGCAGATGCGTCTCTCGGCGCCGGACGCGCCGTTCGTCGCCCTGTTCCGCACCGATACCGGCCATCCCGCCTCCGCCCATTCGGCGACGCTGGTCCTGTTCAATCCGGGCGAGACCCCGGCGCCCGTCGATGCCGGCCGCCTGATCGAGCGGACCGGTGGCCAACTCGGCACCTTCGTCGACCGCACGCCGCAGGCGGAGCCCATCGCCTTCCATCCGGGTGCGGCCATCGACCTGCGGCCGGGCGAGCTGCGCATCCTCGTCGCCGAGCGGGCGAAGGTGGCGGCGCCCCCGCCCGCGACCGCGCCGGACGGCAAGGGCCGTGTCGTCATCGAGGCGGTGACGCCGGAAATCGATGGCGGGCGCTCGGCGGTGAAGCGCGTCGTCGGCGAGCAGGTTCGGGTCGAGGCCGACATCTTCTCTGACGGTCACGAAATCATCAACGCGGCTATCCTCTCCCGCGTCGTCGGCGAGGAGACGTGGCGGCGCGATCCGATGGTGTTCGTCGACAACGACCGCTGGGCCGGGCATTTCCCGCTGGAGAGAAACGCCCGCTACGAGTTCACCATCGAGGCATGGCGCGACGGCTTCTCGTCGTGGATCCGCGATACGCTGAAGAAGCGCGATGCCGGCGTCGATGTGCGCCTGGAGACCATCGAGGGCGTCGAGCTGGTGCAGATCGCGCAGGATCTGGCCACCGGCGCCGACAAGCAGCGGCTCGAAGCGTTGATCCGCTCCCTGGCGGCCGAGCCCGAGGGTTCTCCCGCGATCCTCGCCAAGATCCTGGCCCCGGAGGCGACGGCCCTGATCCGGCGCAATGCGGAGCGGGTGAACGCCTCGCGCTATCCCGTGAACATCCCGGTGATCGCCGACCGGCTCGCGGCCCGGTTCTCCGCTTGGTACGAGATCTTCCCGCGCTCGCAATCGGGCGATCCGAACCGCCACGGCACCTTCAAGGATGTGATCCGGCGCCTGCCGGAGATCCGCGAACTCGGCTTCGACGTGCTTTACTTCACCCCGATCCATCCGATCGGGAAGACCAACCGCAAGGGCAAGAACAATACCCTGAAGGCCGAGCCCGGCGATGTCGGCTCGGTCTACGCGGTGGGCTCCGAGGAGGGCGGCCACGAGGCCGTGCATCCGGAACTCGGCACGCTGGACGATTTCCGGCAGCTGGTGGCCGCCTCCCATGCGCATGGCATGGAGGTCGCCATCGATTTCGCGATCCAGTGCTCACCCGACCATCCCTGGATCAAGCAGCATCCCGAGTGGTTCGAGTGGCGCCCCGACGGCACGCTGAAATTCGCCGAAAACCCGCCGAAGAAGTACGAGGACATCTCCAACGTCCATTTCTACGGCGGCGCGCTGCCCTCGCTCTGGATCGAACTGCGCGACATCGTGCTCGGCTGGTGCGCCCACGGCGCCCGCATCTTCCGCGTCGACAATCCGCATACCAAGCCGATCCCGTTCTGGGAGTGGATGCTCAGGCAAGTGAACGCCCAGTACCCGGACGCGATCTTCCTCGCGGAGGCCTTCACCCGGCCGAAGATGATGAAGAAGCTCGCCAAGGCCGGCTACCAACAGAGCTACACCTACTTCACGTGGCGCAACACGAAGCAGGAATTGACCGACTACGCCCTGGAGCTGGCCGGCGAGATGGGCGAGTATTATCGTCCCAACTTCTTCGCCAACACGCCGGACATCAACCCGTACTACCTCCAGACCAGCGGCCGGCCGGGCTTCATCGTAAGGGCGACGCTCGCGGCGACGCTCTCCTCGATCTACGGCATCTATAACGGCTTCGAACTGTGCGAGGCCACGCCCTATCCCGGCAAGGAAGAATATCTCAATTCGGAAAAGTACGAGCTGAAGGCGTGGGACTATCACCGCCCCGGCAACATCCGAGACCACATCATCAAGCTCAACCAGATCCGGCGCGACAACCCGGCCCTGTGGGACTTCCGGAACATCCACTTCACCGGTGCCTGGAACGACAACATCATCGCCTATGCGAAGGTGACGCCGGAGCGCGACAACTGCGTGTTCGTGATGGTCAACCTCGACCCGAAGAACCGTCAGGAATGCACCTACGAGGTGCCGCTCTGGCTGCTCGGTCTGCCCGATGACGGGGCGGTCGAGGTCGAGGATCTGCTGCTGGGCTATACGTTCGAGCTCTACGGCAAGAACCACCGGATCGCCCTCGATCCGGCCGACCGCTCGGCCATCGTCTGGCGCTTGCGCCCGCGTCGGGGTGCCTGACGGCACTTCGGCGCCCGAGCGTGACGCTCTCTCGCAGACCCGATCTCCACTTTCGGTAGAGATCGCTCTAGATCGGGCGGAATGCGACGTTCCCCGTCGTGTTCTCGCCAAGAAGCGAGCCGAGGAAGCTCGCAGTCCGGCGCCGCAGGGCCCGGTTCCGCTCTCGAAAGTGACGTGAGGCAGCGACGGGATGATCGATCGCAGCGATCCGCAGTGGTACCGTGACGCCATCATCTACCAGATCCACGTCAAGTCGTTCTTCGACTCGTCGAATGACGGGATCGGCGATTTCGAGGGGCTGACACAGAAGCTCGACTATGTCCGCGACCTGGGGGTCACGGCGATCTGGCTGATGCCGTTCTACCCCTCGCCGCTGCGGGACGACGGCTACGACATCGCCGATTACCGCGACATCAACCCGTCCTACGGCACGATGGACGATTTCCGCCGCTTCGTGGACGCCGCCCACGAGCGCGGGCTGCGGGTCATCACCGAGCTCGTCATCAATCACACCTCCGACCAGCATCCCTGGTTCCAGCGCGCCCGCGAGGCGCCGGCCGGATCACCGGAGCGCGATTTCTATGTGTGGTCGGACACGGACGACAAATATTCCGATACGCGCATCATCTTCCTCGACACCGAGGTGTCGAACTGGACCTGGGATCCGGTCGCCAAGCAGTATTTCTGGCATCGCTTCTACAGCCACCAGCCCGACCTGAACTTCGACAACCCGGCGGTGCTGGAAGCGGTCATCGAGGTGATGCGCTACTGGCTCGACATGGGCGTGGACGGCCTGCGCCTCGACGCGATCCCCTATCTGATCGAGCGTGACGGCACGAACTGCGAAAATCTCGCCGAGACGCACACCGTCATCAAGGCGATCCGCGCCGCGCTCGACGCCGAGTATCCGGACCGGATGCTGCTGGCGGAAGCCAATCAGTGGCCGGAGGAGACGGCGCAGTATTTCGGCGACGGCGACGAATGCCACATGGCGTTCCACTTCCCGCTGATGCCACGCATGTACATGGCGATCGCCCGCGAGGACCGGCACCCGATCACCGACATCATGCGCCAGACCCCGGAGATCCCCGAGGGCTGCCAATGGGCCATCTTCCTGCGTAATCACGACGAGCTGACGCTCGAGATGGTGACGGCGGAAGAGCGCGATTATCTGTGGTCGTTCTACGCCGCCGAGCGGCGTGCCCGGATCAATCTCGGCATCCGCCGCCGCCTCGCGCCGCTGCTGGAGAACGACCGGCGCAAGATCGAGCTGATGAAGTTCCTCGTCCTGTCGATGCCCGGCACGCCGGTGCTCTATTACGGCGACGAGATCGGTATGGGCGACAACATCTATCTCGGTGACCGCGACGGCGTGCGCACGCCGATGCAATGGTCGCCGGACCGGAACGGCGGCTTCTCCCGCGCCAATCCGCAGAAGCTGTTCCTGCCCGCGATCCAGGACCCGATCTACGGCTACGACGCGATCAACGTCGAGGCCCAGACCCAGGCGCAGACCAGCCTGCTGAACTGGACGCGGCGCATGATCGCGATCCGCAACAACTCGACCGCCCTCGGGCGCGGCGCGATCCAGTTCCTCTACCCGACCAACCGCAAGGTGCTGGCCTGGATCCGCGAATTCGAGAACGAGCGCATCCTCTGTGTCGCCAACCTGTCGCGGGCACCGCAGGCTGTGCAGCTCGACCTCTCGGATCTGCGCGGCGCGATCCCGATCGAGCTGACCGGCGGCAGCGCCTTCCCGGCCATCGGCGAGCTGCCCTACCTTCTGACCATGCCGGCCTACGGCTTCTACTGGTTCTCGCTCTCCGTCGCGAATTCCGGCGAGATCGGGCCGCAGCCGCAGAGCCCCGAGCTGTTCACCCTGGTTCTGACCGGCGGCATCGAGACCCTGATCAAGGGCCGCGAGCGCACCGCCTTCGAGCGCACGGTGGCCCCGCCCTTCATCAATTCGCGCCGCTGGTTCGGCGCCAAGGGCTCGCGCATCAAGTCGGTGCAGGTCGATGACAGCGCCATCGTCAAGGACGAGACAGGCCAGGGCAAGTTCCTGCTGCCGCGGGTGGCGGTGACCCTCGCCAACGGCGAGCGCCAGGACTACTTCATCCCGCTGGCGGTGGACGAAGGCCGCGAGGACGAGTCTCTGCTGGACCACGCGGTCGCCCGCGTGCGCCGGGGCCCGCGCACCGGCCTGCTCTACGAAGCCGCCGCCGCGGCGCCCTTCGCCGTGTCCCTGATCGAGGCGATGCGGGACGGGGTGACGATTCCCTCCGAGCGCGGCAGCCTCGTCTTCTCCACCACCTCGGCCTACGATCCCGAGGTGCCGTTCGAGGCCGCCGATGTGCGGCGCCTTTCGGCGGAGCAGAGCAACACCTCCATCGCCATCGGCGCGCGGATGATGCTCAAGCTCCTGCGCCGTCTCCAGCCCGGCACCCACCCGGAAGTCGAGATCGGCCGCTTCCTCACCGAGGAGGCCCATTTCGCCAACACGCCGGCCCTGCTCGGCACGCTGGAACACGTCGCCGAGGATGGCACCCGCACGGCCCTGGCCCTGCTGCAGAAATTCGTCCTCAACCAGGGCGATGCCTGGACGCTGATGCTCGAAGGCCTGCGCCGGGACTTCGACCTCGTGGTGCTGGCGCCCGAGAGCGAGGCGCCGACGCCGGAAGAGGCGTTCAACGCCCATCTGCGTTGGGCCACCCTCCTCGGCCAGCGGACGGCGGAACTGCACCGCGCCTTCGCCATCGAGACCGACGATCCGGCCTTCACGGTCGAGCCGTTCGGCGAGGCGGATCTCGCGGCGCTGGCGGAGGATGCCCGCCATCAGGCCGCCCGCGCCTTCAAGGGCCTCGACGCGATCACCGCCTGGTCACCGGGTTCCGCCAGCGAAGCCCTGGCGGCCCGTCGCGGCGAAGTCACGGCGCTGATCGACGAACTGGCCTCCGGCCCGCTGCGGGGCGCCACCAAGACCCGCATCCATGGCGATTACCATCTCGGCCAGGTGCTCGCCTCCGAGGGCGATCTCATCATCGTTGATTTCGAGGGTGAGCCGTCGCGGCCGGTGGAGCAGCGCCGGGCCAAGTCGACGCCCCTGCGCGACGTGGCGGGTATGCTCCGCTCCTTCGCCTACGGCGCCGAGACGGTGGTGCGCGAAATCGCCGCCCGCTTCGGCGACAGCGAGGAGCGGGCCCGCAACGCGGCGATCGCATGGCGTGGCATGATCGATGCTGCGTTCCTCGACGGCTATCAGCAAGCCATCCTCGGCAGCCCGGCCGCGGTCGAGGATGCCGAAACCCATCATCGGCTGCTGCGCCTGAGCCTGCTCGCCAAGGCGCTGTACGAGGTCGATTACGAGGTCAACAACCGCCCCGACTGGATCGAAATCCCGGCACGAGGTGTTCTCAACATACTGGACGAAGCCAAGCGCGACCGCGCTTCGCTTTAAAACCGCGTGCTCTCGGCCAGGCTGTCCTCCAGCTCGGCTCGCGAGCATCCCCCGAGAGAGGTGACTGGATGACGGCTCTGGACGACAAGGCCACGGCTCGCAACGAGGGCCAGGCGGCGGCCAACGTCCCGAACAGGTCAGGGTCGACCGAGGCGCCCCCCGCGCCCCGGTCGGCGGATGCGCTGGGCGGCGCCCAAGGAGGGCCCCGTCCGGGCCGCTCCGCCGCGCCGACCCGCGACACGCATCCGCACCCCGATGCCATCGCCTCCGCCATGGCCGCCGATCACGGCGACGCGTTCGGGTTGCTGGGTCCCCATCAGGTCGGTCCGGGTGTCTGGGAGGTCCGCGCGATCCTGCCTGAGGCGAAGGCCGCCCGGCTGATCACGGCGGGGCAGAGCATCCCCTTCGAGCGCGTCCATCCGGACGGGTTCTACGTCGCCAGCGTGAGGAGCGAGGGCCGGCCGCTCTACGAGATCGAGGTCGAGGCCTGGGACGGCACGGCCACCCGACGCCATGACCCCTACGGTTTCGGCCCGTCGCTGGAGCAGAGCGAGATCGACGGCCTGCGCCAGATCGGCAGCAATCTCGTCTATCGGGTGCTCGGCGCCCATGCCGGCGAACTCGACGGCATCGCCGGCTACCGTTTCGCGGTCTGGGCACCGAATGCCCGACGGGTCAGCGTGGTCGGCGATTTCAACGATTGGGACGGCCGGCGCCACCCGATGCGGCTGTGGCAGAACGGCGGAGTCTGGGAGCTGTTCGTGCCGGGCCTGAAGGCCGGGCAGAACTACAAGTTCGAGATCCGCGGCCCAGACGGCTCATTGCTTCCGCTGAAGGCCGATCCGGTCGCCTTCCGCGCCCAGCACCCGCCGCAGACCGCCTCGGTGCTGCAAGGCCTGAACGAGCCCGAATGGCACGATGCCGCCTGGATGGACACGCGCGGCGAGAAGGATCCGCGCCACGCCGCCATATCGGTCTACGAGGTGCATCTCGGCTCCTGGGCGCGGGTGCCGGACGAGGGCAACCGCTACCTGACCTACAAGGAATTGGCGCAGCGGCTGATTCCCTACGTCAAGGATCTCGGCTTCACCCATATCGAGCTTCTGCCGATCACCGAATACCCGTTCGACGGATCCTGGGGCTACCAGCCGGTCTCGCTGTTCGCGCCGACCAGCCGCTTCGGCACGCCCGACGACTTCGTCGACTTCGTCAACGCGGCGCACGAGGCCGGAATCGGCGTGTTGCTCGATTGGGTGCCGGGCCACTTCCCGCTCGACGCCCACGGCCTCGGCCTGTTCGACGGCACGCATCTCTACGAGCATGCGGATCCGCGCCAGGGCTTCCACCAGGATTGGGGCACCTACATCTATAATTTCGGCCGCACGGAGGTTTCGGCCTTCCTCACGGCCAATGCCCGGTTCTGGCTGGAGCATTACCATCTCGACGGCCTGCGCGTGGATGCGGTGGCCTCGATGCTCTACCTCGACTACTCGCGCCGGGCGGGCGAGTGGATCCCGAACCAGTACGGTGGCAACGAGAATCTCGACGCCATCAACTTCCTGCGCAAGACCAACGAAGCGACCTACAGCCACGCCCCCGGCACCATCACGGTGGCCGAGGAATCGACCTCATGGCCCGGCGTGTCGCACCCCACCTATACCGGCGGCCTCGGCTTCGGTTTCAAGTGGAACATGGGGTGGATGCACGACACCCTGAAATACATGTCGGAGGATCCGATCCACCGGCGCTACCACCATCACAACCTCACCTTCGGCCTGCTCTACGCCTTCTCGGAAAACTTCGTGCTGCCCCTGTCCCACGACGAGGTCGTGCACGGCAAAGGCTCGCTGCTGGGCAAGATGCCCGGCGACCGCTGGCAGAAATTCGCGAATCTGCGGGCCTATTTCGGCTTCATGTGGGGCCATCCCGGCAAGAAGCTGCTCTTCATGGGCGGCGAGTTCGGCCAGGAGCGGGAGTGGAACCACAACCAGTCCCTCGACTGGCACCTGCTCGACGATCCCCTGCACAGCGGCGTGAAGGATCTGATCCGCGATCTCAACCGGCTCTACACTTCGACGCCCGCGCTCCATGTCCGCGACGTGGAGCATGGCGGCTTCCAATGGCTGGTGGCGGACGATTCCGACAATTCGGTCATCGCCTGGGCCCGCAAGGGCAAGCAGGAGGGCGATGTCGTGATCGTCGTCTCGAACTTCACGCCGGTGCCCCGCGAAGGCTACCGGGTCGGGGTGCCGGTGGGCGGCTTCTACCGCGAGGCGATCAACTCGGATGCCGAGCGTTATGGCGGTTCGAATGTCGGCAATATGGGCGGCGTCCGGTCGGAGGCCGAGGAGAGCCATGGCCAGCCGCATTCCCTGAGCCTGACCCTGCCACCGCTGGCCACCCTGATCTTCGTCCGCGAGGGATAACCGCCCCGCCTCACCCGCTCCGGGGGCCGAACAGGATCACGGCCATGCCGGCGAGGCAGATCGCCCCGCCGGCCACGTCCCAGCGGTCGGGGCGGTGCCCCTCGACGGTCCACAGCCACAGGATCGAGGCGACGATGTAGATGCCGCCATAGGCCGCATAGGTCCGGCCGGCGGCCTCGCTCTCCACCAGAGTGAGCAGAAAAGCGAACAGCGTCAGCGACAAGAGGCCCGGCGCCACCCACCAGACCGACCGGTCGAGCCTCAGCCAGGCCCAGAACGCGAAACAGCCGGCGATCTCCGCGAGCGCGGCGCCTGCATAGGCGAGGAAGGTCTTCGTCATCCCCCAGGCTTGGCGTGGGCCGAAGAGGTTGCCAAGCTTTTCGATCGAGAACGCCGCGTCCGGTCGGTCACCTCGGTTGCGGCTGAACTCCGTTATCGCGTCCGCCGGGAAGCCCGTCACGCATCGTCTTCGGGCGCGAACACCTCACCCTTCTCGGCGAGCCGCACGTTGTTGTGGTCGGCGCGCAGCTCCCGCGGGCCGCGCAGATCCTGCAGCAAGCGATGACGCTCGGCATCGGTCGGATCGGACGGTTCGGGGGTGTCGGGATCGAAACCGTCGAGGGCTGCTTCCACCCGGCGGTCGAGAGTCGCGCGATCCTGCGGGTCGATCCCCTCGCGCCGCGCGAGGAGGCCGGCCAGGACCGCGCGTTTCTCATCCATTTCCGACATCGGCCGCTCCGCTCTTTCTCGATCCGACACCATCGCGCGAGCGGGCCGGCAGTTCCGGGAATCACATCCTGACCGGACCCTTCGGTGATGCCGCCGGGTTGGAAGCGCATGGATGCGACCGAGGCCGTCCTGCCCGAGGCCCGCATCCTCTACTGGACGTGAGCGCTCTGTCTGACTCAGGCGCCCCGGCGGGACTGTCCGGTGGGGCAGATGTCGAGCAGCACGCAGCGGTCGCAGGCGGGGGAGCGGTGGAAGCAGACCCGTTGCCCGTGCAGCATCAGCACCTCGTGATTGTCGTAGAGCTTCTGGGCCGACCAATCCGCCGGAAGCTGCGCCCGCAGCATTCCATGGCTCGGCCCGACATCGACCTTCGGCCCGATCAGGCCCGTGCGCTGGGCGACGCGGTGGTGATGGCTGTCCACCGGAAGGGCCGGCATGCGCAGCGTCGAGAAGGAGAGGACGGCGGCGCTGGTCTTCGGGCCGATGCCGGGAATGCCCTCCAGCCATCCCCGCGCCTCATCGACGCTCATCTCCTCCAGGAAAGCGAGATCGAGGGCGCCGACCCGCTCACGAACGGCGGCGAGCACCGCCTTGATGCGGGGCGCCTTCAGCTCGGGCCACGTGACGCCGCGGATCGTTTCCTCGACCTCTTCGACCGGCGCTTCCTCAACCGCCGCCCAATCCGGCCAGCGGGCCCGCAGCGCCTTGAAGGCGCGGCCCGAATCGGCGTTGCGGGTCCGGTGCGAGAGCAGGGACGAGATCAGCTCCGAGAGCGGATCGAGGCTGTGAAAGTAGGGGATCGGGCAGTCGTAGACGCCGCACAGGCGCCGATGGATCTCCAGCGCCTTGTCCCGCAGGGCGTCGGAGGGGGCAGGGGCCTCCGCGCGGCGGGAGCGGCGCGGGGCGGGCAACTCGATCACGGGGAAAAGCGGCAAGGGGGTCGAATCCACGAAGGGATTCGGCGGGTTCCGTCTCATGCGGACAGGTTGTACACGCGGCTTATTTCTTCCACATTTTTTTTGG
>NZ_NKUI01000015.1 GCF_014845115.1 Methylorubrum zatmanii
CCTTTTCGCCACGGCGGCCATGGCCGCGGACGGTGCGCCGGGCGCGTCCGGCGATGCCGCGCCTCCCCCCGTAGCGGCGACGCCACCGGCCGCTGCCCCCGCGGTGCCCTCCGCGCCGGCGCCCTCCCCCACGGCGGCGCCGGCCCCATCGGTGCCCTCGCAAGGAGGAGGCACCCCGGCGGTGGTGCTCGATACCCAGGATTACGAGAGCCTGCTCGGCAAGAGCGTGCGCGCCATGAACGGTGACGACCTCGGCCGCATCATCGACGTCATCGTCGATCGCGACGGGCGCCCGCGCGCCGCGGTGATCGATTTCGGCGGCTTCCTCGGCGTCGGTTCCCGCAAGATCGCCGTGGATTGGCGCGTCCTGAAATTCACCAGCGACGGCAAGGTCGGCCGGCTGACGCTTCAACTCAACCGCAATCAGGTCCGCGTCTCGCCCGAATACAAATCCGGCGAGCCCATCGTCGTGCTCGGCGCCACCAGCCCCGGCTCGGCCTCCGGCCAGCCGGCGGAGGGCGAAGCCTCCGCTGCCGCTGCCGACAAGGCCGCCGCTCCGTCCGACAAGGCCCCTGACCGGCCGCAGGAGAAGACGCCGGACAAATGACGGCATCCCCGGTGACGGAGAGGCGCGCATATCCGGCGCGCGAGCGCGACATCCATCGAGCCGACCCCCGCGACCGGGTCGGCCCCCGTCCCGACCGCCGGCCGGGTCGGCCGAGCGACCACGCGCCCGGATCGGCCGGTCCGGTCGGTCCGTCGCGCCGGGCGACCCACGGCCTCGACGCCTTCACCTTCTTCATCGCCAACCTGCAGACCGGCTTCGGGCCGTTCCTCGCCGTCTACTTCACCCAGCAGAAGTGGACGCAATCGGATATCGGGCTGGCCCTCACCGTCGGCAGCCTCGTCAGCCTGCTCGGGCAGATGCCCGGCGGCGCCTTCGTCGACGCCTCCCGCTCGAAGCGCTTCGCCGCCGGCTTCTCGGCCTTCTGGGTCGGAGCGAGCGCGGTGATGCTGGCCGCTTGGCCCACCTATCTCGTCGTGATGCTCGCCATGGCGATCCACTCGGCGGCGAGCTGCGTGCTGACGCCGGCCATCGCGGCGATCTCCATCGGCCTCGTCGGCCATGCCCGGGCCGGCGAACGGCTCGGGCGCAATGCCAGCTTCTCGGCCATCGGCAACGCCCTCGGCGCCGCCGGCATGGGCGCGATCGGCTATTACTTCTCGAACGACGCGGTGTTCTATCTCGCCGGTCTCCTGGTGATTCCGGCCCTGATGTCCCTGTCCTTCATCCCGTCCGGCCGCGCCGCCGGTCCGGGACGGAGCGCCAGGGCCCCGGTCGCGCGCGAGGTGGAGGAGCGCGAGGCCGGGGGCTTCGCGGTACTCCTCAAGAACCGGGCCCTGCTGTGCTTCGCCGCCTGCATGGTGCTGTTCTTCCTTGCCAACGCGGCGATGCTGCCTCTCGTCGGCAGCGTCATGACGCTGCGTGCCAGTGAGACCGCCACGGCGCTGGTGGCCGCCTGCATCATGGTGCCCCAGGCGGTGCTGGCGCTCACCGCGCCCTTCGTCGGCCGTCTCGCCCAGAGCTGGGGCCGCAAGCCGCTCCTCGTCATCGGCTTCGCGGCTCTGCCCATCCGCGGCCTGCTCTTCGCCTTCGTCAACGACCCCTATCTGATGGTCGCGATCCAGGTCTTCGACGGCATCTCCGCCTCCGTCCTCGGGGTCATGGTTCCGCTGATCGTCTCCGACGTGACCCGGGGAACCGGCCGCTTCAACACCGCCCTCGGGGCGGTCGGGACCGGGATGGGGATCGGCGCCGCCCTCTCCACGGCCCTGGCCGGCTATATGGCCGACGCCCTCGGCAGCCACACCGCCTTCCTCGGCCTCGCCCTGGTGGGGGCCGCCGGCTTCGTCCTCGTCCTGCTCATCATGCCGGAAACGCGCCGGTCGGACCGGGACGAGGCGTGATCCCGGCGCAGGCGATGCGCCAGAGGCCTGCGGTGAAGGAACAATCCGTCGGATGAGGCCCGATGCCAGCCTTGACCTACGCCGGTCAAAGCGGTTGGAGTCGCGCTGCGCCGCAGCTTCGCTCAAGTCCGGTTCAGCTTGTCCGCCTTACTCTGCGGAATGCTGGGCGCGCTTGAAACATAAGGCGACGCTTCGCGTTGCCGTTTACGGGGGCTGTGTGCTCCCTCCAGCCACAATCGGCGCCCAGCGGGTCTGATCGAATCGGGACTGACGATCGCGATGGAAGATCTCTGCCAATACGCCAACAAACCGGGGGCCTTTGTCGGGCGCTATCTCAAGCGCCGGATCATCCCGCACCTCGTCATCCTGTTCTCGGTGCTCGGTGCCGTGACCTTCTCGGTCTCGACCGACTATGCCCTGAAAGGGGTGGTCGATGCCCTCGGCAAGGGGCCGGGCGCGGGGCAGGTCTGGTCGGCACTCGCGCTGCTCATCGCCTTCATCGCCGCCGACAACATGCTCTGGCGCGTCGCCGCGCTGGTGGGTGCCTTCACCTTCGTCGGCGTGACGGGCGACATTCGCCGCGACCTGTTCCGCCACATGACGGGTCACGCCCCGTCCTTCTTCGCCGACCGGCAACCGGGTACGCTCGCCTCGCGCATCACCGCGACCTCGAACGCGATCTTCACCGTCGAAAACATGTTCACGTTCAACGTGATGCCGCCCTGCGTGGCGGCCACGTTGTCGATCATCTACATCGGCACCGTGAACCTGACGATGGCGCTGGTGCTCGCCGGCATCTTCGCCGCCGTCGTGCTGTTGATGTTCAAGATGGCCTCGGCCGGCAAGCCGCTGCACCACGACTTCGCCGCCAAGGCCGCGAGCGTCGATGGCGAGATGGTGGATCTCGTCGGCAACATGCCGCTGGTGCGCGCCTTCTCCGCCTTCAAGCGTGAGTTCGTGCGCTTCGACGGCACCATCGGCACCGAGATGAAGGCGCGCCGCTCCTCGCTGCTCTATCTCGAGAAGCTGCGCATCACCCACGCCATCCTCACCGTGATCTCGATCCTCGGCCTGCTCTACTGGTCGATCAAGATGTGGGAGGCCGGGCAAGCCACCACCGGTCAGGTGGTGCTGGTCTGCACGCTGGGCATCCGCATCCTGGCGGCGACCCGCGACCTCGCCGTCGCCCTCGTCGACGCGACCCAGCACACGGCCCGTCTGTCGGAGGCGCTGCACACGCTGCTACAGCCGCATGAGCTGGTCGATCACCCGGAGGCGGAGACGCTGGTGGGCCAGACCGGCGCCGAGATGCATTTCGACCACGTCGCCTTCAGCTATCCCGACGGGCGCACGGTCTTCTCCGATTTCGACCTGCTGATCCCGGCGGGGCAGACGGTGGGCCTCGTCGGCAAATCCGGCGGCGGCAAGTCGACCCTGTTCTCGCTGATCCAGCGCTTCTACGAGGTGCAGGGCGGGCGCATCCTCATCAACGGGCAGGACATCACCCGCGTCACCCAGGAATCCCTGCGCGAGGCGATCACGGTGGTGCCGCAGGACGTGTCGATGTTCCATCGCTCCCTGCGCGAGAACATCCGCTACGGCCGGCCGGATGCGACCGACGAGGAGGTGTGGAAGGCGGCCGAGGCCGCGCACTGCACCGACTTCATCCAGGCCTTGCCGGAAGGGTTCGACACCATCGTCGGCGACCGCGGCGTGAAGCTCTCCGGCGGCCAGCGCCAGCGCATCGCCATTGCCCGCGCGATCCTGAAGGATTCGCCGATCCTGCTCCTCGACGAGGCCACCTCGGCCCTCGACGCGGAATCCGAGGAGGCGATCCGCGCCGCGCTCGCCAACCTGATGAAGGGCCGCACGGTGATCGCCATCGCTCACCGGCTCTCGACGCTGAAGGATTTCGACCGGATCGTCGTGCTCGAAGGCGGCCGCATCATCCAGGACGGTTCGCCGGAGAAGCTCACCCATCTCGACGGCTTCTACCGCGAGCTGATGAAGAAGGAATCGATGTCGATGGCGCTCGCGGCGGCCTGAGGCTGCCGCAGGGCAGCCCCACATCCGGGAGGTTGCGAAAAGGTAGGGGTGGTCCCTACTTTGAGAGCCGTGATCGTGATGAGGCCGGACGGCTCACCAGTCGTCCGGCCTCTTTCCTTTTCCGGAACGAGGCTGAAGGGCGCCGTGGCCGAGCAGCAATTCGCCAGTGACAACTACGCCGGGATCTGCCCCGAGGCGCTCGACGCGATGCGAGCGGCCAATGCCGGCCACGCTCCCGCCTACGGCGCCGATTCCTGGACGCAGGCTGCCGCCGATGGCTTTCGGCGGTTGTTCGAGACGGAGTGCGAGGTCTTCTTCGTCTTCAACGGTACGGCGGCCAATTCGCTGGCGCTCGCCTCGCTCTGTCACTCCTACCACAGCGTGATCTGCGCCGACTCGGCCCATGTCGAGACCGATGAATGCGGTGCGCCGGAATTCTTCTCCAACGGCTCGAAGCTGCTCACCGCCGCGACGGAGGACGGCAAGCTGACGCCGGAGATCGTGCGGGCGATCGCGGGCAAGCGCAGCGACATCCACTTCCCCAAGCCGAGGGCTGTGACCCTCACGCAATCGACCGAGACCGGCCGGGTCTACACGCCGGACGAGGTCGCGGCTGTGTCGGCGGTCTGCCGCGCCTCGGGCCTGCGCCTGCACATGGACGGAGCGCGCTTCGCCAATGCCTGCGCCTCCCTCGGCGGAACGCCGGCGGAGCTGACATGGAAGGCGGGCGTCGATGTGCTGTGCTTCGGCGGCACCAAGAATGGCATGGCGGTCGGCGAGGCGGTGATCTTCTTCGACCGCGCCCTGGCGGAGGATTTCGATTACCGCTGCAAGCAGGCGGGCCAACTCGCCTCGAAGATGCGCTTCCTCGCGGCCCCCTGGGTCGGCATGTTGGAAAGCGGCGCTTGGCTCGGCAATGCCCGCCACGCCAATGCCTGTGCCCGCCGTCTGGTGGACGCCATTGCCGATGTGCCGGGCGTGTCCCTCGCGGCGCCGGTCGAGGCCAACGGGGTGTTCCTGAACCTGCCTGCCCCGCTTCAGGAGCGGCTTCGGGCCCGTGGCTGGCAGTTCTACGGATTCATCGGCGGCGCGGCCCGCTTCATGTTCGCCTGGGATTCCGACCCGGCGCGGGTCGATGCCCTGGCGCGCGACATCCGCCTCTGCGCGATGCCCGCGGCGGCTTGATACTTCGCAGGTCGGATCAGACGAGATAGGTGATGGTGGCGGCGAGCGCCGTGGCGACGGTGGCGATGGCCAAACCCGACGAGGACAGGAGCAGGGAGGAGCGGGAAAGAACCGGCCCCTGTTCTTCCGCGTAGCCAAAAACCTCGCCGGCAGCCTGTTCCAGGCGCGTGAGGGAGGTGTGACGCGCTTCGGCGGCAGGGGTCATCGGCGTGGCTCCCTTATGGTCAAGCTGACCTTGAGAAGATAACGAGCGGTCGCCAGTGCTTGTTCCCGGCAGCCACTCTTTAACCATCCGCCCGCATCACTGAGGGGGCGCCGGGCCGCCCATCCAGGCGCCGTCACGGTTCCGGACGAGGCCGGCCGCGTGCGATGCTGCGACCGGCAGAAGCAGACGGGACTCTTTTTGTTTCCTGTTTGTTCCTATACAACGAGGGTATGAAGAGCCATGCAACCCGTCTCCGACCCGATTCGAGGAGCCGTCGCGTGAGCGATCCGGCACGCGACCTGTTCGGGCCCGGTGCCAAGCCTCCGGCAGAGGCCGAGCGCCGTCGCCGTCTGACGCCCGTGGCGGCGCCGCAGCCGGCCCCCGCGCCGGAGACGGCGGAGGCCGGTTACGATGCCTCGGCCATCGAGGTGCTGGAGGGGCTGGAGCCGGTGCGGCGCCGGCCGGGCATGTATATCGGCGGCACCGACGAACGGGCGCTGCATCACCTCTTCGCCGAGGTGATCGACAATTCGATGGACGAAGCGGTCGCGGGTCACGCGAGCTTCATCGAGGTCGAGCTGGAGGAAACGGGCTGCCTCGTCGTCACCGACAACGGCCGCGGTATCCCGGTCGATCCTCACCCAAAATTTCCGGGCAAGTCCGCGCTCGAGGTCATCATGACCACGCTGCACGCGGGCGGTAAGTTCGACTCGAAGGTCTACGAGACCTCCGGCGGCCTGCACGGCGTCGGCATCTCCGTCGTCAACGCTCTGTCGGATGTGCTGGAAGTCGAGGTTGCTCGCAACCAGACCCTCTACCGCCAGACCTTTTCGCGGGGCCATGCTCAGGGTGGGCTGGAGACCGTCGGCCGGGTGCAGAACCGCCGCGGCACACGGGTGCGCTTCCATCCCGACGCACAGATCTTCGGCTCGCTGAAATTCGATCCGCGCCGCCTGTTCAAGATGGCCCGCTCCAAGGCCTATCTGTTCGGCGGCGTCGAGATCCGCTGGCGCTGTGCCCCTGCCCTGCTCGAAGGGCTGGAGGATGTGCCCGCCGAGGCGGTTCACCGATTCCCCGGCGGCCTGTCCGATTATCTCGCCCGCGATATCGAGGGGAAGGAACTCGTCCTCGACTCGATCTTCTCGGGCAAGGTGACGAAGCCGGGCTCGCACGGCTCGCTCGAATGGGCCGTGGCCTGGACCGTCGCCGACGATGGCGTCTCGCATTCCTACTGCAACACGATCCCGACTCCTGAGGGCGGCACCCACGAATCGGGCTTGCGCGTCGCTCTGCTCCGGGGCCTGCGCGAACATGCCGAGCGGGTGAACCAAGCCAAGCGCATGACGGCGGTCACCACCGACGACGTGATGGCGACCTGCGCCTCCATGCTCTCGGTCTTCATCCGCGAGCCGGAATTCCAGGGCCAGACCAAGGACAAGCTCGCCACGGTCGAAGCGTCCCGCATCGTCGAGACGGCGGTGCGCGATGCCTTCGACCATTGGCTCGCGGCCTCGCCCGCCCAGGCCAACAAGCTTCTCGATTGGGTGATCGACCGGGCCGAGGAGCGCCTGCGCCGCCGCCAGGAGAAGGAGGTCGCCCGCAAGAGCGCCACCCGCAAGCTGCGCCTGCCGGGCAAGCTCGCCGATTGCTCCGCCGCCGGCACGGCGGGCTCGGAGATCTTCATCGTCGAGGGCGACTCGGCCGGCGGCTCCGCCAAGCAGGCGCGGGATCGCGCGACCCAGGCCGTCCTGCCGTTGCGGGGAAAGATCCTGAACGTCGCCTCCGCCAGCCGCGACAAGCTCGGCGCCAACCAGCTCATTTCCGACCTGACGCTGGCCCTCGGCTGCGGCACGGGCGCCAATTTCCGCGAGGGGGACCTGCGCTACGACAAGGTCATCATCATGACCGACGCGGACGTGGACGGCGCCCACATCGCCTCGCTGCTGATCACCTTCTTCTACCGGCAGATGCCGAAGCTGATCGACAAGGGGCATCTCTATCTGGCGATCCCGCCGCTCTACCGGATCAGCCAGGGTGCCAAATCGGCCTATGCCCGCGACGACGCGGACAAGGAGCGGATCATCAAGACCGTGTTCAAGAACGGCAAGGTCGAGATCGGCCGCTTCAAGGGCCTCGGCGAGATGATGCCGGCGCAGTTGAAGGAGACGACGATGGATCCGAGGAAGCGCACCCTGCTGCGCGTCGCGGTCCTCGACGAAGCGCGGGAATCCACGGGCGACACGGTGGAGCGCCTGATGGGCAACAAGCCCGAGGCGCGGTTCGCCTTCATCACGGAGCGGGCGGCCTTCGCGGACGGGGCGGAACTGGATATCTGATGCGCTGGCGGCCTCTGGCTCGCTCAAGGGCCGTCAGCTTCGTCAATCAACACGCGCACACGCTTCAAAAATGCGTCTGCGGCATCGATCACGGATGCTGCTTCAGCTTCCGTGACAGAAGCCGATTGGCCGATGCCGTAATCGCTTAATTCTTTGTATTTGTAGGCCGGGCCAGGAACGTGAGCAGTCCTCGATCTTCAATGACTGAGTCTTTGACAAGCTGAGCCAACGCTGCGCGAAGACCGGTATGCGTCTTGGCGATCCGGCCGCTTCGCGCCAACAGGAGCGCTTCGGCCGAATGAAATGCGACGTAGTAGGCATGACGTGCGGCCACTTTCGGCAACGGTAGCGTCAGGATCTTACGAGCATCTGCCCAGTCCTCGGCAGCCTTGCTTAGACAGGCTTCGATCTCCGGGCTCATAGGTCGATGCCGTCGCGACGCAGTTCCTGCATCCAAGCCGTTTGTTCGCCGTAAGCACTCGCCGGCAGCGGCAGGGCGTTCAGAACCGCTCCGGTCTTGGTCAAAAGGTCGGTCTCGATCTCGGCAAGAACCTGCGCTTCATGATCGAAGCTGTGCAGGTCGTTGAGAAACAGGCCGATATCGTAATCGGAATCGGGGCGCGCATCGCCTCGGGCCCGCGAGCCGAACAGCACGATGCGCGCAATCCGACTGCCATAGGTCTTGTCTAGGGCGGAGCGGAATTGGGCCAGGACCCGATCTTCGGTCAGGCGCGACGCCATGCTGATCCTCTCGAAGCCGGAAACAGCATGCCGTCATCCGCAAAGGCCGTCGAGATTGGAATTCGTGCTTCCCGCACTCGGCCATGGCGGTTGACGGTTCACTCCCGCGTCCCCACGCTCACCACCGGTGTCGCCTCCCGGTCCCCTACGATCATGATGAGCATGTTCTGCGCCATGCTCGCCCGGCCCGGGTCGTCGAAGGCGATGCCGGGATGGCCGTCCTCGGGGCGCTCCAGCCTCGCGATGGTGTCGCGCACGATGCCGACCGCCCCTTCCACGATCTGGCGGCGGGCGGCGATGATGGCGCCGGCCTGCTGGCGCTTGAGCATGGCGCCGGCGATCTCCGGCGCGTAGGCCAGATGGGTCAGGCGCACGTCCTCGACGACGACGCCCGCCACCGCCACCCGCTGGCCCAGTTCCGCGATCAGGTCGGCATGGATCGCCTCCCGGTCGGCCCGCAGCGAGGCGACGCGGGTGGCCCTTTCCGCGAGCCGGCGCTTGGCGTCGCCCGCTTCGTGTCCGAGATTTTCCGCCTCATCGTGGTCGTAAGGCCGGGTCGAGGCGATGTTGCGCAGAGCCGCCTCCGCCTGAAGCGAGACGAAGTCGCGATAGCTGCCGACATCGAAGGTCGCCCGCGCCGCGTCCTGCACCCGCCAGATCGCGGCCGCCGCGATGGTGATCGGATTGCCCATCAGGTCGTTGACGGTGATGATCTTGGTTTCCTGCGCCTCGGTGGCGAGGGAGACCTTGGCGACGGCGGTGAGCGGGTTGCGCCACCAGAAGCCGTCCCGGGCGATGGTGCCGTGATAGCGACCGAACAGGGTGAGCACGGCGGCCTGCCGCGGCTTGAGGGTGATGAGCCCGGCGAGCAGCACGATGCCGGCAATGGTCGCCACGGCCGCCACGAGCAGGAACGGAGCCCCGATCCCGCCACGCCCCAGGACGAGCACGCCGCCGCCCAGGAAGGCCAAGGCTCCGAGGCCAAGGCAGGGAATGGCGAGGAGGAGCGCCCACCAGCCGTTGAGGGCGCGATAGGGCACGTCCTGCGTGATGCTGGCTCCGCCCGTCGTTCCGGTCATGGTCTTGCCCCGCTGGCATCCGCTCCCGTCGAGTCTTACGAACGATGGGCGCACGATCCTAGGGCCGTCAGGCCCGTCGAACCGCACGACCCGTGACCGCTGGAGGATTGTCGTGAGCGAAGGCCGGAAAAAGCTTCATCTCGGCGCCTTCATGCGCCCCATCGGCATCCATACCGCGTGGTGGCGTTATCCCGGCGGCTTCCCGGATGCGAACTTCAACCTCGACCATCTCGTGCGCTTCGCCAAGACGCTGGAGGCGGCCAAGTTCGACGCCTTCTTCATGGCCGACCATCTGGCGCTGATGAACATGCCGATGGAGGCGCTGAAGCGCTCGGCCACCGTGACCTCGTTCGACCCGCTGACCCTGCTGCCGGCGCTCGCCATGGTGACGGAGCGGATCGGGCTGATCGCCACCGCCTCCACCACCTATAACGAGCCCTATCATGTGGCCCGCAAGTTCGCCTCGCTCGACCATCTCTCGCGGGGCCGCGCCGGCTGGAATCTTGTCACCTCCGGCAATCCCGACGAAGCGCTGAATTTCGGCCGCGACGCGCATCTCGATCACGCCACGCGTTACGCCCGCGCCCGCGAATTCTTCGAGGTGGTGACCGGCCTGTGGGATTCCTGGGCCGACGACGCCTTCCTGCGCGATGTCGAGCAGGGGCTGTTCTTCGACCCCGACAAGCTGCACACCCTGAACCACAAGGGCGAGTTCCTGAAGGTGAAGGGGCCGCTCAACGTGGCCCGGCCGGTCCAGGGCTGGCCGGTGATCGTCCAGGCCGGCGCTTCGGATGCCGGTCGCCAGATCGCGGCGGAGACCGCCGAGATGGTGTTCGGTTCGGCCTCCTCCCTGGAGGCGGGCCAAGCCTTCTACGCCGATGTGAAGGGGCGGATGGAGGCGGCGGGCCGCGCCCGCGACGCTCTCAAGATCCTGCCCGGCGCCTTCGTGGTGGTCGGCGGAACGGAGGCCGAGGCGCAGGAGAAGAAGGCGCGGCTCGACGCCCTGGTCCCAGTCGAGAGCGGGCTTGCCAACCTCTCGGTCCGGCTCGGCACCGATGCCTCCGGCTTCGACCTCGACGCGCCCCTGCCCGACATCCCCGAATCCAATGCCAGCAAGAGCGGGCAGGCCCAGATCGTGGCCTATGCCCGCCGAACCGGCGCCAGCGTGCGCGACCTCGCCCGCCGGGTCGGCGGCTATGGCGGGCTCACCTTCGTCGGCACGCCGGAGCAGATCGCCGACCGGATGCAGGACTGGCTGGAGGGGGAAGCCTGCGACGGCTTCAACGTCATGTTCCCCTTCGTCCCCGAAGGACTCGACGACTTTTGCGACGGCGTGGTGCCCGAGCTGCAGCGGCGCGGCCTGTTCCGAACGGAATACGAGGGCACGACGCTGCGCGACCATCTCGGATTGAAGCGGCCGGGAAACCGGTTTTTCGCGGAGCCGTGACCGTCCGCCGAACCGGAGCACCGGTCCGGCGGAGATCGTGCTACCGCCGGCTGGTGAGGCCGTAAAGCGCGAAGCCCGCCAGGGCGGCGAGGCCCAGGGTCAGCAGGCTGTGGGTGCCGAGCGTGTCGGCGGCGGCCCAGCCGGTGCTCTTGGCCTTCTCCACCAGGGCGCGGCCCTTCAGGATGCGTGCCGCCCGTTGCCGGTTGGCCTCCTGGGTCGGCAGATGGACGACGAAGATGTCGCCGTCCCGCTCGATGTCGATGCTGTTGCGGGCAAAGCCCGCCCGCACCAGGCGCTCCTTGGCGGCGCGGGCGGCGGAATGGCTCGAAAAGTCGGCTTCGACGCCAACGGTGTCCTGAGACATGTCTCCTCCTCGACGGGTGCGATGGGAGTGCCTCACGAAACGCCCGGATCCCGCGTCCCTTCGAGCGGAGCGGGGCGGCGGACGTTGCGTGAGTGGCACTCAGCGGGAGGAGCAATCCAGCCCCGCCCGTCGCGGTTCCGCCGATCGGTAGCCGGCAGGGCTCAGGCCGCTTCCGCGGCGCAGGCGTCGATCCGCACGGCGCCGTCGGCCGTCAGGGAGCAGATGACTTCGGTGCCGTCGTCCAGCGCGAAGGCATGGAACAGGCGCCGCTCCAGTTCTTCCAAGCCTTCGCCCGGAAGCTCGGCGATTTCATCGCGTGTCCGCTCTTCGAGAACTGGAAGAACACCGCTTCTCTCGGCGATTTCCTGCGCGGATTGCGTCAGAACGATCTCGAAAGACATTGTCGCCTCCCTACAACGACCTCGGCTACGACCTTGTCCGATCTGCGGGAAGACAGGCTCCCCTTGCGACTTTTTTGGGGCAGCCTGTTCACCGAGCAAAAACCGGAAGACCGATCAACGACTTGCGATCCGCTGCAACCTCACTGCCGGTTCCGACTTGTCACCTGGAACGGTTCGAAACAGGCGCGGGGACATCGCGGGATGGCGGTCGGCGAGATCAGGATCGGGATCGGGGACATCCCCCTCGGCGGCATGGCCGAGGGCAAGGACGGAGAGACCAGCGTCCTGTTCGTGCGCGACGCGGCGGGCATCCGGGCCTTCCAGCCGAAATGCCCGCATTACGGCGCGCCGCTCGCCAAGGGGGTGCTGTGCGGTCAGCGCCTCTACTGCCCCTGGCACAAGGCCGCCTTCTCCATCGGCGACGGCGCCCTGCTCGAGCCACCCGCCTTGGAGGGCCTGAAGCGCTACCCCGTCCGCATCGAGGGCGAGGAGGCGGTGGCACGGCTGGAGCCGGTCGAGGCCGAGACGCCGGAGCGCTCTTCCGCAATCAGGCATCTCGTCGTCGTCGGCACCGGCGCGGCGGCGGTCGCCGCCGTCACCACCCTGCGTCGCGAGGGTTTTTCGGGCGAGATCACCATGATCGGCCGCGAGGCCCATCCGCCCTATGATCGGACGATGCTGTCCAAGACCTTCCTGGCCAAGCCGACCCCGCCGGAGAAGGCCCTGCTGGAGCAGGATTTCTACGCCGCCCACGCCGTCGATGCGGTGCGGGGCAGCGCGACCCGCATCGATCCGGCCGGCCGCAGCGTCACGTTGGAGGACGGCCGCACGATCAGCGGCGATGCCCTGCTGATCGCCACCGGCAGCCGCGCCGTGCTGCCTGACTTTCCCGGTGCCGATCTCGACGGGGTCGTGACCCTGCGCAGCCTCGACGATGCGGTGGTGCTGAGCGAGCGCGCGCAGAAGGCCGCACGGATCGTGGTGGTCGGGGGCGGCTTCATCGGTCTGGAGGCTGCCGCCTTCCTGACCAAGCGCGGCCGCGCCGTCACCGTGCTGGCACGGGAGGAATGGCCCCTCGCCAAACGCTTCGGCGAGGCGGTGGCGAGGGGGCTCAAGCGCTTCCACGAGGGCAAGGGTGTCGGCTTCCGTCAGGGTGAGGTCGGGCGCATCGTCGGCGACGGGACCGTCGCGGGGATCGAACTGAAGGACGGCGGGCGTCTCGACGCCGATCTCGTGCTGATCGGTGCCGGGGCGGCGCCCGAGTCCGGCATGATCGACGGCGTCGAGCCCCGCGAGGATGGCGGTCTTGCCGTGGGATCGGATCTCGCCCTGGCGCCGCAGGTCTGGATCGCGGGCGATATCGCTGCCTTCCCCGAACATGGCAGCGGCAGCCGCGCCCGCATCGAGCATTGGCGCCTCGCCCAACAGCACGGGATGCACGTCGCCCGTGCCATCCTCGGCGAGGCGAAGCCGTTCCG
>NZ_NKUI01000150.1 GCF_014845115.1 Methylorubrum zatmanii
GGCCAAGACGGCGCTGCTCGCCCTGCTCGACGATCCCGCGCCGGCCGTCCGCCGGGCCCTGGCCGAGGCCTGCGCAGGCTCGGATCAGGCGCCGCGTCCGCTGATCGTGGCGCTCGCCTCGGACCAGCCGGACATCGCCTGCCTGGTGCTGGCGCGTTCGCCGGTGCTGATGGATGCCGACCTCGTGGATTGCGTCGCCATGGGCTGCGAGGAAACCCGGGCGGCGGTGGCCGGCCGGGTGGAGCTGTCGAAGCCGGTCGCCGCTGCCCTGGCGGAAGTGGGCGGCGTGCCCTCGCTCATCGCCCTCGCCGCGAACCGGAGCGCGCGGATCGGCGTCGCCGCCCTGCTGCGCATGGTCGAGCGCCACGGCGAGGACGCCGAGCTGCGCCAAGCCCTGCTCGCGCGGGATGACCTCGCCATCGAGGTCCGCCACACCATCGTCTCCCTGGTGGCCGAGCAACTCTCGCGCCTCGGCCAGGATGCCGGCTGGATCAGTTCGGAACGGGGCGCGCGGGTCGCCCGCGAGGCCCGCGACGCCGCCGCCCTGGCCCTGAGCGACGAGGCCGGGGAAGCGGGACTCGGCCGCCTCGTCGCGCATCTGCGGGTGCAGGAGCAGCTGACCGCCGGCCTGATCCTGCGGGCGATCCTGTCGCTCCGCCTGCCCTTCGCCGAAGTCGCGCTGGCGGAGCTGAGCGGGCTCAGCCGCGCCCGCGTCGCCGGGATCATGCTCGAACCGCACGGGGCGGGATATGCCGCGCTGCATCGCCGGGCCGGGCTGCCGGCCCTGCTGCTGCCCGCCATCCGCGCGGCGCTCGGCGTCTGGCGCGACGAAGCCGACCGCCGCAGCGGCGTCAGCGGGCCGCGTCTCGCCCGCTCGATGATCGAGGCGGCCCTGACCGCCTGCGAGACGATGCCCTTCGCCGAGGCCCGCAGCCTGATGGCTCTGCTCGCCCGCTTCGAGGCCGAGGCGGCCCGCGACGAGGCCCGCATCCTCACCCATGAGCAGGCGGAGGCCAGGGCACGGGAAACCGCGGAGGATGAGCCCCGGGAGGCGATGCTCCTCGCCGCGCCGGAGCCGGTCGAGGCCCGGATCGGCATCCCGGCCGAGGCCGCTTCCGCGCTTCCGGTCAGCCAGGAGATCGTCGTCCCGACAGCCGAGCCGAGGCTGCCCGACACCGCCACCGCCTGGCCGCTCGCTCCCCGGCCGGAGGATCGCATCGGCGCGGCGGTCGTCCCGGCCGAGGCGACGCCTGACGGGGTACCGGAATCGGCGGAAGCGGTGCTCGCCGGCCTCGCCGAGGAGCTCATGGCGCGGTTCCTGGCCGAGCGCGGTCAGGTTTCGGACCCGGCCCCGGCCCTCGCTCCCCCTCCGCTTCCGTCTCCCGCGCCAGAGATCCGGCCCGAGCCGCCGCGCTCTGCCCGCCCCCGCGCCATCGCCCTGGCGGTCGCCGCCGGGATGATCCCCGAGGAACTGGTCCTCAGCTACCGGGCGGATCGCGCGCGTCAGCGCCTCGCGGCCTGAGGCCGGTCCGCCTCGGTCCAGGGCCGCATCGCCTGCGGCCCGACGAAATCGAGTGGTGCGGCGAAATCCGCCGCCCGGCCCCGCATCGCCTCGGGCGGCTCGGGAAAGCCGCTGCGGCTGCCGTAATCGCGGCGGACCCGACGAGAGGGGCGCAGGGGCGCCTGCGTCAGGTTGCGGGCGCAGACCGCGTCGAGGGCGGTGACACTGCCCAGCGCCATGAGCGCGATCAGCGCATTGCCCCGGCGCGGATTGCCCTGCTCCAGGCCCGGCAACACCGTGGCGATATCGACGGCATCCCCGCCGACACGGCCCCAGATCCAGGGGGTCGGATCCCTCGTGCCGAGGATGCCGGCCCCCGTGACGATCTCCCTCAAACCGTAGCCGCGCAGGACCGGCGCGAGGCGCGGCATCCCGAGCCAGCGGGCGATGGCGCCGCCGCAGGCGATCTCGGCGACGCCGAGGCCGAGGGAGAACCAGCCGAGACCGCGGGCGAGCCCCTCCGTGGCCGGATCGGGCCTGCGCCGGGGATCGGGTGCGATCCGGTCGAGGGCGGCGGATTGCCAGTCCGACCGGCGGCGATCGCTGTCACGGGCCATGAAGCCTCCCATGAAGTCTCTGATGAAACCTGCCCTGTCCGGGATCGGCTCGCCGCTCAGGGGCGCAGCACGACCTTGATGCAATTGTCCTTCTTGTCCCGGAAGGTCCGGTACAGTTCCGGGCCCTGCTCCAGGCCGGCCCGGTGGGTGATGACGAAGGAGGGATCGATCTGGCCGTCCTCGATCCGCCGCAGGAGGTCGTCGGTCCAGCGGTTCACGTGGGTCTGGCCCGTGCGAATGGTCAGGCCCTTATTCATCACCGCCCCCATCGGCACCTTGTCGATCAGGCCGCCATAGACGCCGGGAATCGAGAGGATGCCGGCGGGGCGGCAGACATAGATCATCTCCCGCAGCACCGAGGCGCGGTCGCTCTCCAGCATCATCGCCTGCTTCACCCGGTCGTAGACCTGCTCAAGGGCGCGGGGCGAATGCGCTTCCATGCCGACCGCGTCGATGCATTTCTCCGGGCCCTTGCCGCCGGTCAGCTCGTTGAGGCGTTCGACCGGGCTCTCGACGCTGTTGTCGATGGTGATGGCGCCGCCGGCCCGCGCCATGTCGAGGCGTTCCGGCACGCTGTCGATGCAGATCACCTGGCGGGCCCCGAGCAGGATCGCCGAGCGGACCGCCATCTGCCCGACCGGGCCCGCGCCCCAGACCGCCACGGTGTCATGGGGCTGGATGTCGGCCTGGACCGCCGCCTGCCAGCCGGTGGGGAAGATGTCGCCGAGGAACAGCACCTGCTCATCGGTCAGCGAATCCGGCACCTTGATATGCGTCCGGTCGGCGAAGGGTACGCGCACATATTCCGCCTGCCCGCCGGGATAGCCGCCGGTGAGATGGGAATAGCCGAACAGGCCGGCAGTGCCGTGGCCGAATACCTTGGCGGCCATGCTCCTGTTGCGGTTCGAGCGTTCGCAGACCGAGAAGAAGCCGCGCTTGCACTGGTCGCACTCGCCGCAAATGATGGTGAAGGGGATGACGACCCGCTCGCCCTTCTTCAGGGCTCCGTTCACGCCCCGGCCGGTCTCGACCACCTCGCCCATGAACTCATGGCCCATGATGTCGCCCTTCTTCATCGCCGGGATGAAGTGGTCGTAGAGGTGGAGGTCCGAGCCGCAGATGGCGCAGGCCGTCACCCGGATGATGGCGTCGCGGTCATCCTCGATCTGCGGATCGGGAACCGTGTCGCAGCGGATATCCTGAGTACCGTGCCAGACGAGGGCCCTCATCGGATCTCTCCCGAGTGCGCCGGATGCATGAGCGGGTTTTCGGAATATCCGCGGAAGTAAGATCTTTGTTTCGCTCCCGAACGACGATATTTTATCCTTCTTGCAATTGATAAATTTTGGCGATCACAGCGCCCGCCTCACGCCGCCAGGGCGTTCGCCCGGCGCAGATCGTCGACGAAGGCACGATAGGCCACGTCCTTGGCCGCTTCGTCGGGCAGGCGCAGCAGGTAGGAGGGGTGAACCGTGATGAAGCCCTGAAACGGCTTGCCGAACTCGGCCGGGCCGCGGGCGCGGGTGATCGGGATCTGCTTGCCGGTCAGCGCCAGCACCGCCGTGGCGCCGAGCGCCACGACGAGCCTGGGGCCGACGAAATCGAGTTCGCGGTCGAGCCACCAGCGGTAATGGCTCACCTCGCCAGCGGTCGGCTTCTCGTGGATGCGGCGCTTGCCGCGGAGCGTGAACTTGAAGTGCTTGACCGCATTGGTGAGATAGGCCTCGCGCCGGTCGATCCCCGCCTCCTCCAGGGCGCGGGAGAGCAATTGCCCCGCCGGCCCGACGAAGGGGCGCCCCTGCCGGTCCTCCTGATCGCCCGGCTGCTCGCCGACGAAGGCGATGCGCGCGCCCACCGGCCCCTCGCCGAGGACCGCCTGGGTCGCGCCGGGTACCAGCGGCTCCGAGCGGGCGATGACGGCGTTCAGCGCCTCCAGAGAATCCGGCTCGTCCTGCGCCATCTTGGCGACGGCGCGCACGGGATCGCGCTTCACCGGCATGGTCGGCTCCTTCTCGATCATCGCCTGAGCGCGGGCGCTCGCGGCCCGCACCAGGGCGGGAATCGCCGCCGTCTCCGGCATGTTCCGCCAGTACTTGCGGGGCATCTCGGCGCGCATGGCGTCGAGATTCAGCCGGGCCGGGTTGAAGGTGTTTTCGTAATAGTCGCGCCAGCCGGCCTCGAAGCTGTCCCCTTCCGGCGCATCCTCGCAGCGGCCGGGTGGGCCGAAGCTCAGCGTACCGTCCCAATGCGCCGAGCCCTCCGGCGTCAGGATCGACCAGTTCAGCGAGCGGAAGCGGTCGACGAAGAAGGGAGCCGCCGCCGCCAGGATGTGATGGTCGGGCTCGAACCATGCCACGAAGCGTTCGGCCCCCTCCCCCGGCACCCGGCGGAAGCGCAGGAAGGCGTGCATCTTGTGCAGGTCGCGGCCGATCGCCTTCCGCATCCGGTGCAGCCGGTGGACGAGGGGATCGCTCGCCACCTCCATCAGCGCCCGCTCACCCTGGAGAACCCGCCAGATCAGCGCGTAGAGCAGGCCGTAACGCTCCGGGTCGCGATGGGGCACCACCATCGGGATCAGGTCGGTCACCGCTCGCGGCAGACGCAGCGGCGCTCCCTCCGCCCGATCCATGTCGATGCCGAACAGGCTCGGCGCCTCCGACTGCCAGACGACGGTCTCGGGCGGGATCCGTCCCGCAATCAATCGGCGGACCGCGGCGCGGAAACCGTCGAGATCCGCTCCGGGCGCGAGGCTGACGACGTGGAGGCCACGGATCGCCCCTGCCTCCGTCGTGGGCGAAGGGTTTTGCGCGGCATCGCTCATCAGAACAGGCTCAGCTGTTCCGCCGGCTCGGCGAGTTTCGCCCGCAGATCGAGCCGGTCGGTCAGGGTGGTCGGCCGGAAATCCTCGGCGATCAGGAAGGGGCGAGCGCGCTTCAGCCCGGAGGTCAGCCGGGCGACATCGTCGAGGCGCAGCCGCCCGTGGCGGCGCGCCTTGACGATCGCATCCACCGCCCGCGCCCCGAGGCCGGGCACCCGCAACAGCATCTCCCGGTCGGCGCGGTTCACATCGACGGGGAAGCAATGCCGGTTCTTCAGGGCCCAGGCGAGCTTCGGATCGATGTCGAGGGAGAGCATCCCGCCCTCCGCCGCGCCGGCCACGTCGTCGGGGGAGAACTCGTAATACCGGATCAGCCAGTCGGCCTGGTACAGCCGGTGCTCGCGCCGCAGGGGCGGCGCCTGGGGCGGAAGGCTGGCGGAGGCGTCGGGGATCGGGCTGAAGGCCGAGTAATAGACCCGGCGCAGGCCGTAACTGCCGTAGAGCAGGGCGCTCTTGCGGATCAGCGCCTCGTCGGTGGTGGCATCGGCGCCGACGATCACCTGGGTCGATTGGCCGGCGGGGGAGAAGCGGCGGCGCTCCTCCTTGGCCTGGACGATGCGCTCGCCGATCTGGCCCATCGCGCTCTCGATCGCGACGCCGTCCTTCTCCGGCGCGAGGCGGTTGAGGCTCGCCTCCGTCGGCAGTTCGAGATTGATCGAGAGCCGGTCGGCATAGAGCCCCGCCTCCTCGATCAGCCAGGGACTGGCCTCAGGGATCGACTTCAGGTGGATGTAGCCGCGAAACCCGTGCTCCCGCCGCAGCTTCTTGGCGACGCGGGTCAGCATCTCCATGGTGTAATCGGGCGAGCGGATGATGCCCGAGGACAGGAACAGGCCCTCGATATAGTTGCGCTTGTAGAACTCGACCGTCAGCGTCACCACCTCCTCGACGGAGAAGCGGGCGCGGGCGACGTTCGAGGAGCGCCGGTTCACGCAATAGGCGCAATCGAACAGGCAGTAATTGGTCAGCAGGATCTTGAGCAGCGAGACGCAGCGCCCGTCCGGCGTATAGGCGTGGCAGATGCCGGCCCCGGTGGTCGAGCCGAGGCCATCCGCGCCGGCCTTGCGCTTCGGCGCACCGGAGGAAGCGCAGGAGGCATCGTATTTGGCCGCGTCCGCGAGGATGCGCAGCTTGCGCGCGAGCTTGTCGTCCATCGAACGAAAGATGAACATCGTCGCGCCAGGATCAATGCGGCGCGTTGGCTTACGCACCGCAAAACCGGCCCTCCCGCAGGAGGGCCGGCGCGATCAGCCTCGACGGATCAGCCCTGGCTCAGGGTCTTGTCCAGGGTAATCTCGGCGTTGAGCAGCTTCGAGATCGGGCACCCCTTCTCGGCATTGCCGGCCAGCTCGTCGAACTTGGCCTGATCGATGCCGGGGATCACCGCCTTGAGGGTGAGCGCCGACTTCGTGACCTTGAAGCCGTCGCCGTCCTGTACCAGCGTGACGACCGCCTTGGTATCGAGCGACGTCGCCTTGAGGCCGGCGGATTGAAGCTGGAAGGCCAGCGCCATAGTGAAGCAGCCGGCATGGGCGGCGGCGATCAGCTCCTCCGGATTGGTGCCCGGCTCGTTCTCGAAACGGGTGTTGAAGCCGTAGGGGTTGTTCGAGAGCACGCCGGACTGGGTCGTGATCTGGCCCTTGCCGGTCTTGCCGTCGCCCTCCCAATGGGCGCTCGCGTGGCGGTCGGTCATGTGTCGTCCTCGTCCTCTCGGGCGGATCCTGTCCGCGTCGGGTGCGACGTGGAGCGACGGGCGGGCAAGTCGAGGGGCTGTCCTCACTCTTCGTCGAAGGATGTCGCGTCGGACTCGGCGTCGCCGCCGATCACATCCTTGGCAAGGCGATAAGAAAAACCCGCCCGCGCTAGGGCGGCGAGGTCGCGCTCGCGGTTCGCCTCGCGCGTGTCCGGCCGGCGATAGGGGCCGAGGCGGCGGCGGCGGGCATAGGCGCGGGCGGCCTTCTCCTCGGTATCGGCCTCGCCCTCCTCGGCTCCGCCCGCCTCCTCCTTCTCTCCGGCGAGCGTCGCCGCGATGGTCTCGGCATCGATCCCCTTGGCGGCGAGCCGGGCCTGGGCCTGCCGCGTCGAGGTGCCGCGCCGCCTCAGGCCCCGCAGGCGCGAGGCGGCGAATCGGGCATCGTCGATGAGCCCGGCGGCCTGGGCGCGGGCGACCGTGTCGGCAATCACGTTGTCGTGGGCGCTCGGGTCCTCCTCGCGGGAGCGGCAGCGGCGCTCGACCCGGCGGGTCAGCACCCGGCGCAGCATCTCCGAGGAGGCGCCATAGCGGTCGAGATAGTGCAGGGCCACGCGCTCCAGCCACGCAGCCGTGACCGGTGGCTCGGGCCTTGCGGGGCGCGGAGATGAAACGGTTCGCGGAATCATCCGTTCTTCACGATCCGGACAGGTTTTCAATTCATGAATCTTGGATGGATCGCACGCGATTTCGAGGGCTACGCCAGACGATGGCGGCTTTCCTCATGAGACGCGAATGGCTGTTCGTGCTGCTGGCCCTCGGCTTCGCGGCCCTGGCCGGCCTCGTCATCTACTTCTACCGGCCCACGATGCTGACCGTGGCGGTCGGCCCGCGCGATGGCGTCGAAGCGAACCTGATCGAGACCTATGCGCGGGCGCTCAACCGCACCCGTGAGGATGTGCGCCTGAGAGTCGTGCCCTTCGACGACGTGCGCGACAGCGCCGCCGCCCTCGAACAGGGCCGCGCCGACCTCGCGGTGGTGCGGCCCGACGTGAAGCTGCCGGATAACGGCCTGACGCTGGCCATCCTGCACGACGAGGCCCTGATCGTCGCGGCGCCGGAGGCCGCGGAGATCGAGAGCTTCTCCGATCTCTCCACCCGCCGCCTCGGCGTGGTGACGCGCCATGTCGCCGACCTGCCGGTGCTGACGAGCCTGCTCGACTTCTACGACTTCAAGGCCGCCTCCGAAGACGAGGCGTCCAGCGGCCAGCCCCTCGCGGCGGGGCGCGTCGGCCTGGTGCCGCTCAAGAGCGGCGAGATCACCCAGGCGCTGGACTCGAAGCGGGTCGATGCGGTGGCGATCATCGCCTCCCCCACCGGCAAGCCGGCCCAGGCGATGCTGCGCGCGGTCGAACAGGCCGCGGCCGAGCGGAAGGTCACCCTCGTCAGCGTGCCGGACGGCAAGGCGATCATCCAGCGCATGCCGACCCTGCAGGCGGTCACCCTCTCGGCGGGCACCTTCGGCGGGCGGCCGAAACGGCCGGCGGAGGATGTCGAGACGGTGGGCGTCTCCTACCGGCTGATGGCCCGCGGCGCCGTCAGCCGGGTCGCCGTGGCCTCGGTGGTGCAGCACTTGTTCGAGTGGCGCTCGCGGCTCGCCGCCGCCGCGCCGGTGGCCCACCAGATGAAGCCGCCGGAATACGACACCACCGTCACCGCCACGAGCGCGCAGCTGCCCAACCATCCCGGCGCGGTCGATTATTTCGAGCGTGAGCAGCAGACCTTCCTCGACCGCTACGAGGACTGGATCTACCTGTTCGCCTTCTTCGGCGGCACCCTGGGCTCGGGCGTGGCGTGGCTCGGCCAGCGGCTCGCCCGCAAGCGGCGCGAGCGGATCGACATCATCCTCGACCGGCTGCTCGATATCCTCGCCGAGGCCCGCGAGGCGCAATCGGCGGCGACCCTCGACGCGCTCACCCGCGAAACCGACGCCCTCATCACCGACGTGGTGCGCCAAGCCCGGGAGCGCAGCATCGATTCGCGGATGATCAGCGCGCTGATCCTCGCCATCGATGCGGTGAACGGCGCCCTCGACGACGGCCGCCGGGCCTTCGAGCCGGACGCCGCCCCGAACCCCGGCGGCCGGAACCGGACATCCCGACTGCTGTCGCTGAGCCTGCCGGCGGCAGAGTAACCGGGCGCTTCTCCGCGCCTCCACTCGCCGATCCCGCACCGAAGGCGGCGAAAGGGCGGCTACCCCACGCCGACCGGATGCTTCACCACGAAGGGCGTGCGCATCGTGACCAGCTCCTCGCCCAGCGTCGGATGCACGGCGATGGTGCGGTCGAAATCGGCCTTGGTGGCGCCCATGGTGACGGCGATGCCGATGGCCTGGATGATTTCGCCGGCATCGGGCCCGAGCACGTGGACGCCGACCACGCGGTCACTGGCGCGGTCGACCAGCACCTTCATCAGCACGCGCTCGTCGCGCCCCGACAGCGTCGCCTTCATCGGCCGGAAGCTCGCCTTGTAGACGTCAATCTCCTCGTAGCAGCGCCGGGCCACGTCCTCGTTATGGCCGATCACCCCGATTTCAGGCGTCGAGAACACGGCGGTGGCGATCAGGCGGTGATCGACGCACCACGGCTTGTGGCCGAACACGGTGTCGGCGAAGGCGTGGCCCTCGCGGATGGCGATGGGGGTCAGGGCCGCGCGGCCGTTTACGTCGCCGACGGCGTAGATCGAGGGCACGCGGGTGCGCGAATCCGCCTCGACGGGGATGGCCCCCTTGGCGTCGAGTTCGATGCCGACCTTGTCGAGGCCGAGCCCGGCGACGTTGGGGCGGCGGCCGGTCGCCACCAGCACGCAATCGACGACGAGGCTTTCCCCGTCGCTCAAGGTCGCCCGGATCGCCCCGCCCTCACGCTCCAGGCGCTCGACCGTGCGCTCCAGGCGCAGATCCATCCGCTTGGCATAGGCCTCGCCGAGCGCGTCGGCGATTTCGGGGTCGAAGCCGCGCAGCAGGGATTTGCCCCGGTGCAGCAGCGTCGTCTTCGAGCCGAGGCCGGCGAAGACGCCCGCGAACTCGACGGCGATGTAGCCGCCGCCGACCACGAGGATGCGCTCGGGCTGGGTTTCCAGCTCGAACACGCCGTTCGAGTCGATGGCGAGTTCCGCGCCGGGAATCAGGGGCTCGCGCACCGGCGTCGCGCCGGTTGCGATCAGGATGACCTTCGCCCGCACGCACCGGCCCGCCTTGACGAGGCGCACCGTGTGCGGATCCTCGATCACCGCGCGATCCGCAACCACCTCGACGCCGGCGCCGGCGAGGTTGCGGCCGTAGATACCCTCCAGCCGGGTCACCTCGGCATCGCGGGAGCGCTTGAGCGCGGCCCAATCGAAGACCGGAGGCTCCAGGCGCCAGCCGAACCCGGCGGCATCCTCGAACTCGTCGGCGAAGCGGCCGGCATAGACCATCAGCTTCTTCGGCACGCAGCCGCGGATCACGCAGGTGCCGCCGACGCGGTACTCCTCGGCCAGCATCACCGTCGCGCCGTGGCCGGCGGCGATGCGGGCCGCCCGCACGCCGCCCGAGCCGCCACCGATCACGAACAGGTCGACGTCGAAGGACTCGCTCATCGGTGTCTCGCTCATGCGTTGTCCTGTGCCGGGCGCGCGGCCCAGGCCGCCCGCAACCAAGTGATGGCGGCCCCGCAGCCCGCCGTCCACCACCCCTGCCAAGCGCCGTGCTCGACGAACATCACCGCCACCATCGCACCGAACACCCCGAGAGCGGTGGCGAACAGCAGCCGCGGCAGGGCGGCGGCGGCGCGCAGGGCCAGAAACCCGACGAGGGCCCCCAGCACGGCGCCGACGAGACCGAGTTCGGCCCAGATCTGCAGGAAGCTGTTATGCGGGTGACCGACCGCCAGCATCGCCCGCATCTCCGGCTCCAGAACCTGCGCCGCCGGCACCTCGGCGAAGCGCGCGGACATGCCGTAGCCGGAGCCGATCCAGGGCGCCTGGGCCACGGCGGCGCCGAAGCTCTGGGCGATGGCGACACGGGCCCGGGACGAACTCTGGGTCAGCCGCTCATGGGCGGCCTCCGGCATGGCGCGGTGGAGGATATCGCCCTCGACCGGCGCCAGGATGAAGGCGAGGGCCAGCACCAGCGCCGCGACCGCCAGGGCGGCGGGCCTCGGCAGCAGGCGCCCGACCGCGAACATCGCACATCCTGCCAGAAGCCCCAGGGCCGCGGCCCCGCTGATCGAGCGCAGGATCGCGAAGGCCGCCACCGCCAGAAGGGCGAGGGCCAGGATCCGGCTTCCCCGCAGGGCGAGGAAGGCGGCGAGCGGACCGGCCAGCAGCAGCACCGTCAGCAGCGGCCGGTTGAACAGGAACAGGGCCGCGCGTTGCCCGAGCCAGATCTGCGGCGCGAGGGCGAGGGCGAGGCTACCCGCCATGTAGAGGCAGGAGGCCGCGAGCAGGATCGCCGCCAGCGGCAGCGCCCAGCCCGGCAACCGGGCCGGGGCCAGCCGCGCCAGGATGAAGGCCGATGCGAGGGTCGGCAGGAACTCGGTCAGGACCCTGCCCCACAGGACGGGGAACGGGCTCCAAGCCAGCGAGGCGACGCTCCAGCCGAGGAAGGCGAGCACGGCGAGGCCGAGCGGCGTGCTCAGCGGACCGGCCAGGAACCTGAGCGGGCTTGCCCCCCGCCCCTCGCCGCGCTCGGCCAGGCTGCCTGCGAGGAACAGCAGGGCCGCTAGGCCGACCACGAGCGGGCTCGAGCGGTTGGCGAGCGCCATGGCCGGCGCCACCAGCGCCAGCGCGACGGCGCCGGCGGCGTGGAGGCGCATCGCCGCGGCGGGGCCGGCGATCACTGGAGCTGGTGGCCGCGCTTGCCCATCTCGGCGCGGGTACGGACCATGACGTATTCCGAGACCTCCTGGGTCCAGTCCTGCATCGCGCCGACCATGTCGTCGAGGATCTGCGGCTGGGTCTCGACGTAGCGCTTGCCGGCGGGCGAGCGGAAGAAGGTCACGATGTCCTTCAGCTCCGCCTCGCTGAGGCGCTTGGCGTAGATCCGCGCAGCGATGTTGATCAGCCGCTGCTTCTGCAGGTCCATTTCGGGGTCGAGGCTTTTCAGAACCTCGTCGAGATCCTTGGCGAGGTCTGGCCGGGTCACCGCGTTCTTTCGGATCTGGTCGGCCATGGTCGGCAGGATCGAGTCGAACGAGCGGGCGATGCCGGAGCTCAGCATCACTTCGCGGGCGAGGGCGAGGTGGGACGGGCTGACCTCGGGCTCGGGTGCCGGGGCCGGCGGCGGGGCCGTGCCGGGCTTCGCGGTCGGCTTGGACGAGGCGGCCGGAGGCTTGGCGGCCGGCTGTTGCGCCAGGGCCGCCGGCGCGAGAACCGCCTGCGACAGGATTGCCGCGAAGAAGGGGCCGGCCAAAGCGGCGGGACGGGAAACCATGCGGGAGAAACTCCGGAGAAAAGGAAGGCCGCGACCGACGGTCAGAGGCGGCCGAGCACGCTGACCACGGCCTCGTCCCCCGCCGCTTCGGCGAGGATGGCCGCATCGGCGATGCCGAGGAACAGGCCGTGCTCGACCACGCCCGGCACCGCCCAGAGCCGGGCGGACAGCGCCTCCGGATCCGGGATGCGGCCGAGGCGGAGATCGAGGATGGCGTGGCCGCCATCGGTGAGGACGGGCCGGCCGGAGACGTCGTGCCGGCGCACGACCTCCCCGGTGCAGCTGGCCTCGGCCAGGGCCTTCTCGACGGCGCGTGTGGTCGCGCCGATGCCGAACAGGTTCACCTCCACCGGCAGCGGGAAGGCGCCGAGGGTCTCGACCCGCTTGCTCGCATCGGCGATCACCACCATGCGCGCGCTCGCCACCGCGACGATCTTCTCGCGCAGGAGCGCGGCGCCCCCGCCCTTGATCAGGCGCAGATCGCCATCGACCTCGTCCGCCCCGTCGATGGTGAGGTCGAGTTCCGGCATCTCCTCCAGCGTCGCGAGACGGATCCCCTCGCGCTCGCAGGCGACGCGGGTGGCCTCGGATGTCGGCACGCCGACGACGTCGAGCCCGGCGCGCACCCGCTCACCCAGCAGGGCCACGAAGGCCGCCGCCGTGCTGCCGGTGCCGATGCCGAGGCGCATGCCGTCCTCGACCAGGGTGACGGCGCGGGCGGCCGCCGCCCGCTTCAGATCCGGGGCGCTCACGAAACGACCTCGGGATTCGGGTTCATCGGCTGCATCGGACCGTCGGATCTGGCGCGATTTAAGGTGTGCAGCCCCTAGCACGGCTCCCGGCCGCGGCAAAAGCCGCGCGAAAGGCCGCGCCGCCTCCGGAACCGACCTTCGCACAGGCGTGATCGCGCTGCGCCATCTCGGCCGCGCGGTCTCAGGGGCGTGCCCCCTGCGGCGGCGTGGCGCTCGGGCCGGCGCGGCCGGGCGCCGGACCGGTCGCGGCGGCCCCGGCCCCGCTCGCGGTGCCGGCCGGCGGCGGCCCGGCCTGCTCGGTGCAGACGACGAGTTCCTGACGGATCTGGACGTAGCAGGCGCTGGTCTCGCCGGTGCGGTAATTGACCCGGTAGATCCCCGACTCGCGGGCGTGTCGGGAGGCGATCAGACCGTATTCCCCCGGAGCCTGGGCCCCGGCCCCCTCCCCGGCGGCGAAACAGAGGGTGACGCCGACGCTGTCGTCGCGCAGGCCGTACTGGCACGAGGTGACCTCGCCGGTGGAGCGGTCGATCCGATAGATCCGGTTCAGGTCGACCGCGGGCGCCGCCACGAACTCGTAGGGCCCGGCGGCGCGGGCCGCCTGCGGCAGGCAGGCGAGCAGCACGAGGGCCGTGCAGGCGGACAGCCGCGCCGGAAACCGGCTCGGCGGGAAGGACGGCATCAGGCGCATGGGAGCTGTTTTCGTCTGCTGCGGGGAACAGGAACTGCGGAAGAGAAGCCGAATCGGGCTCGACGACGATCAAGCCTCCGATCCGTGGCGGAGCTTGGGCAAGGAGGCAACACAGGAGGGGCTGCGCTAACCTCCAGTCAACCGCGAGGGTTGATCGTACGGATGACGAACGCTAGCCAGCTTGACAGTGGAATGCAGCCGGGACGCCATGAACGCTCATAACCCGATTCTCCCCGGCCCCATCGCCGTGTTCGATCTCGACGGCACCCTCGCCGAGACCGCAGGCGACCTGATCGGCACGCTCAACGTCATCCTCGCCCGCGAGGGCCAGGCCGCCCTGCCTCTGGACCAGGCCCGGGATCTGCTCGGGGCCGGCGCCCGCGCCCTGATCCAGCGCGGCTTCGCCGCCGCCGGCGCGAGCCTGACGCCGGAGCGGCTGGAGCAGCTGTTCCAGGACTTCCTGACCCATTACGGCGAGCATCTCACCGACCGGTCCCATCTCTTTCCCGGCGTGGTCGAGGCCCTCGACCGGCTGGAGGCGGAGGGGTTCCGCCTCGCCGTCTGCACCAACAAGGTCGAATCCCACGCCGTCGCCCTGCTCGACGCCCTCGGCATCGGCGACCGCTTCCGCACCATCGTCGGCAAGGACACCTTCGCCTTCTCGAAGCCCGACCCGCGCCATATCACCGCAACCATCGAGCGCGCCGGGGGCGATCTGTCCCACGCGGTGATGGTCGGCGACTCGAAGGCCGACGTCGCCGCGGCCAAGGCCGCCGGCATCCCGGTGGTCGGCGTCACCTTCGGCTACACGCCGGTGCCGATGCGCGACCTGGAACCCGACGCGGTGATCGAGCATTTCGACGCCCTGGCCGAGGCCGTGGCCCGGCTCGTCCCCCGCGTGGTGGTGAAGCCGGCGGCCTGATCCCCCGCACAACTTGCGTGAAACGCCGCGCCGCGCCACTGAGCGGGGCAAAAGGGGCGATCACGCCCGAACGGCGCGAGAGGCGACGGCGACATGAGCGGTACGGACACCTTCGACCTCACGCTGGAGCGCATCGCGCTGATCCGGCGGATGGTGGTGGCCTGGAACGGCACCGGGCCCGGCGCCCCGATGATCCATCCGAACGCCCCCTATGGCAGCGCCGACCGCGACGGCGACATCTTCAACGTTACCGGCGACGACGAGGGGGCGGACGAGGAGCACCGCGCCATGGGCGACGCGCTCGCGGTCTTCCTGCACAACGCCGTGCTGAAGCCCGGGCGCTACCAGTACCACAACCCGCTGGCCAAGCTCGATCCGGCCGAGAGCCGCGACGTGTTCCGCGACGAGGCCACCGGCGAGACGCCCGAGCACATCACCTTCGAGGTGACCGATGCGCATCTCAAACTGATGCCGCATCTGAACCTCGCCTGGGACGAGGCGCGCGCGGTGCCGGTCATCGACTCGCAGCGGCCCTACGGCGCTTCGGAACCGTACACGGCCGGAATGGCGGCTCATCTCGGCGCAGCCGCCGGAGCGGCCGGCGATCTGGAGCGCCTGCACCGGGAGATGCAGCCGGCCCTGCAGATCTTCCTGCGCTACGGCGATCTCGGTCCGGAGCTGTTCCGCCGGAGCGCCGGGGGCTGGCAGGCGGCCTGATCGCCGCCGCTACACCTTGCGGTCGATCACCTGCCCCTGGCCGGGCGGCGGCGGCGGGGAGGCGTTGGCCGCCGTTCCCGCAACGAGGTCGGCGACGGCACGCTCGGCGCCGATCTGCTGGCGGGCGACGGCGATCCCCACCTGCTGCGAGAACGCGGCGCTCTGCGCCTGGACGATCTGGGAAGCGATGGCGGTCATGCCCGATCGTTGAACGGCGGCCGTTAAACAACGGTGTGCCGGATCGACCGCATTGTCCGGATCGCACGATCTTCCACGCGGGGCGGATCTCTCCGCCCCGCCTCATCCGCCATCCGCCCGGTCCCTTCGGAATGGCCGACGGCGTCGTCGCTCAGACGCCGCGCGGGGTCAGCCCTCGCGCTTCTTGCGCTGCGCCAGGGTGCGCAGCCGCAGGGCGTTGAGCTTGATGAAGCCCGCCGCGTCGCGGTGATCGTAGGCGACAGCGCCCTCCTCGAAGGTGACAAGGTCCTGATCGTAGAGCGAGTGGGGGCTCTCGCGGCCGATGACGTGGACGCCGCCCTTGTAGAGCTTGAGCCGCACCGAGCCGGTCACCTTCTCCTGGCTCTTGTCGATCAGCGCCTGGAGCATCTCGCGCTCCGGCGAGAACCAGAAGCCGTTATAGATCAGCTCCGCATATTGCGGCATCAGCTGATCCTTCAGATGCGCCGCGCCGCGATCCAGGGTGATCGACTCGATGGCGCGGTGGGCCGGCAGC
Organism: Methylorubrum zatmanii; assembly: GCF_014845115.1. GTDB lineage: Bacteria > Pseudomonadota > Alphaproteobacteria > Rhizobiales > Beijerinckiaceae > Methylobacterium > Methylobacterium zatmanii. The sequence continues at coordinate 15,975 of NZ_NKUI01000150.1, forward strand.
AGGATGGTGCCGCCGGGGGTCTCGTACATGCCGCGGCTCTTCATGCCGACGAAGCGGTTCTCGACGAGGTCGAGCCGGCCGATGCCGTTGGCGCGGCCGAGTTCGTTCAGCTTGGCGAGCAGGGTGGCCGGCGACAGGCGCTGGCCGTCGATGGAGACCGCGTCGCCCTTCTCGAAGCCGATGGTGATGACGGTCGGCTGGTCCGGCGCCTCCTCCGGCGAGAGGGTGCGGGAATAGACGTAGTCCGGCACCTCCACCGCCGGATCCTCCAGCACCTTGCCCTCGGAGGAGGCGTGCAGGAGGTTGGCATCGACGGAGAACGGGCTCTCGCCGCGCTTGTCCTTGGCGATCGGGATCTGGTGGGCTTCGGCGAAGGCGATCAGCTGCTCGCGGGAGCGCAGATCCCACTCGCGCCACGGAGCGATCACCGTCACGTCGGGCTTGAGGGCGTAGTAGCCGAGTTCGAACCGGACCTGATCGTTGCCCTTGCCGGTGGCGCCGTGGCAGACGGCGTCGGCCCCGAGCCGCTCCGCGATCTCGATCTGCTTCTTGGCGATCAGCGGCCGGGCGATCGAGGTGCCGAGCAGGTAGACGCCCTCATAGACCGCGTTGGCGCGGAACATCGGGAAGACGTAGTCGCGGACGAATTCCTCGCGCAGATCCTCGATGAAGATGTTCTCCGGCTTGATGCCGAGCAGCTCCGCCTTCTTGCGGGCCGGCTCCAGCTCCTCGCCCTGGCCGAGATCGGCGGTGAAGGTCACGACCTCGCAGCCGTAGGTCGTTTGGAGCCATTTCAGGATGATCGAGGTGTCGAGGCCGCCGGAATAGGCGAGGACGACCTTCTTGACGGGCTTGGTCGGGCTGGCGTCGGACATGGCGTGAGGCTCGGGGACGGAGGGTAGACCGGAATTCAGGAGGTCCGGAGGTGATGCGCGGATTAACAGCGAGGCCGCGCGGCGCGCAACCGCGCCGCCGCCCGGCGGTTAGCTGCGCAGGCCCGTCCACGCGGCGCAGCATCGCCTTGCGGCGGCGTGCGGCGCGCCCCACGATGGCGGGCACCTTGCCGGAGTACCGACGAATGCCGCGGCGGCCGACCCTTGAGTTCTGGTACGAGTTCGCCTCGACCTATTCCTACCTCGCGGCCATGCGCATCGAGGCGCTGGCCGAGGCGGCGGGGGTGGATCTGCGCTGGCGCCCCTTCCTGCTCGGGCCGATCTTCGCGACTCAGGGTTGGACCAACTCGCCCTTCAACCTCTACCCGGCCAAGGGCCGCAACATGTGGCGCGACCTCGACCGCGAGGCGGCGCGCCTCGGGCTGCCGCCGGTGACGCGCCCCAATCCGTTCCCGCAGAACTCCCTGAGCGCCGCCCGCGTGGCGGTCTACGCCGCCGACCAGGACTGGCTGGTGCCGTTCTCCAAGGCGGTGTTCGAGACGAGCTTTTCCGGGGGCGGCTCCATCGCCGAGCCGGCGGCGGTGAGGAAGATCCTCGACGCCCTCGGCCTCGACGGCACCCAGATCCTCAAGGCGGCGGCCTCCGAGGCCAACAAGGGCCGCCTCAAGGTCGCCGGCGAGGAAGCCCGCTCCCGCGGCATCTACGGCGCGCCGAGCTTCCTCACCGAGGACGGTGAGCTGTTCTGGGGCAACGACCGCCTGGAACAAGCCCTGGCCTGGGCCGCCGGGGACCGGCCGGAGGGACTGCTGTAGAGCACCCTTCGCTGAAGCGGACGACGTTCCGGCGGGAGGCGGCTTCCGATCGCAGCGCGATTCGGGACGGGCTCGGGGGTTTACGCCCGCGTCGCCGCATCGACATGGATGTCCCGGCCCCGCGTCTCCGGCAGCAGCAGGGCGGCGAGGGTGCCGACGGCGCTGAAGGCGGCGAGATAATAGGCCGGCATCATCCGGTCGCCGGTCGCCGCGATCAGCCAGTTCACGAGGTAGTTGGTGCTGCCGCCGAAGACCGAGACCGAGAGCGCGTAGACGATGGAGAGCCCGGCGCTGCGCACCGCCCGCGGCAACGATTCCGGGATGCCGACGATGATCGCCGCCGCATTGATCGAGGACAGGGCCGAGAGCAGGAAGGTGACCGCGTAGACGCTGAGGGCATCGGGCGCCCGCAGCATCCACAGGAAGGCCGGCACCGCCAGGGCGAGGATCAGCGCCCGGGGCCAGACCATGACCGGGCGCCGCCCGAAGCGGTCGGCGAGCCATCCGCCGAGCAACGGGAAGGCCACCGAGGCGAGGCCGAGTGCGATCGGCACGGCGTTGGCCGCCATCTCCGAGAGACCGAGCGTCGCCCCGGCATAGACCGGCATGTTGGTGCCGATGGCGTTCGAGACGGTCGAGGCGGCGATGACGAGGAAGGTCAGGCCGAGCATGCGACCGTGCTCGCGCAGCAGGCGGCCGACCACCCCGGCGGTCGAGTGGGCGGCGGAGGGGTCGTGGCCCTCGCCCGCCGTCTCCGGCAGGTGGCTGCGGATCACGAGGCCGACCGGCACGACCAGGAGGCCGAGGCCGAACATCAGGCGCCAGCCCCACTCGGCCATGGCGGCCTCGCCGAGCGCCAGGGTCAGCCCGGTGGCGGCGAGCCCCGCGACCAGAGCGGCGCAGCCCTGGCTCGCGATCTGCCAGCTCGTCACGAAGCCCCGGTGCCGCGCCGGCGCCGCCTCGACCAGGAAGGCGGTGGAGGGGCCGACCTCGCCGCCCAGCGCCAGCCCCTGAATCAGCCGCCCGGCGATGACGATGACCTGCGCCCAGACGCCCAGCACCGCCGTGCCGGGGCAGGCCGCCAGCATCAGCATCCCGAGGGCCATCAGGGCGATGGTGATCAGCATCGCCGGCTTGCGCCCCGCCCGGTCGGCGAAGGCGCCGATGACCACCCCGCCGATGGGGCGCATCACGTAGCCGATCCCGAACAGGGCGAGGGAGGCGAGCAGGCTGTCGGTCGCGCTGCCCGAGGGGAAGAAGGTCGCGCCGATGGATTTCGCGAAGAAGGCGTAGATCGTGAAGTCGTAGAATTCGAGGGCATTGCCGAGCACGACCGCCCCTACGGCCTTGCGGTCGAGGCGCGGGGGCGCGGCGGCGCTGTCGGGCAGGTGCATCGTCTGGCCTGTCGTGAGAACCCGGATCATGGCGCGCGGAAGGAAGCGCGTCCGGGCAGAGGCCGCAGGTAGGTCGCGCCCGCGCTCTCGCCAGCCCGGCGGAATAGCGGCGATGCTGCGCCGGCCACGTTTTCTCGTCGCGGCGGGCTCCCGAGGCCGGGCCCGGCCGTGCTATCGGGATCCCGACCCGTCCTCGCGCCCCGTTGCCCCTTGCGTTTCCTCGTCATCGCCATCGGCCGCCTGAAGAACGGGCCGGAGCGGGATCTCGCCGCCCGCTACCGCGAGCGCGCCGTCGCGCTCGGGCGCGGCCTCGGCATCACCGCCTGCGATCTCACCGAACTCCCCGAATCCCGCGCCCGCCGGTCCGCCGACCGCGTCGCGGAGGAGGCCGAGGCGATCCTCGCCCTCGTGCCGGCGGATGCGGCGGTGATCGCCTGCGACGAACGCGGGCGGTCGGACTGGCCGAGCGAGCGCATCGCCGCCCGCCTCGGCGAGTGGCGCGATGCGGGGCGCCCCGCCCTCGTTCTCGTCATCGGCGGAGCGGATGGCCTTCACGACAGCGTGCGTCGGCGGGCCGACCATATTCTCGCCTTCGGAGCGGCGACACTGCCCCACGGTCTGGTGCGCGTGCTCGCCCTGGAGCAGGCTTACCGGGCGCTGACAATCCTGGCGGGACACCCCTATCACCGGGGCGATCCCGAGGCATGAGAGACACGTGACGGTTCCCGAACGGCCCGCGCCCCGCGCCGCGCCTCCTCTGGCGGCGACGCTGACGGCCCTTGCCCTCCTCGCCGTCCTGGCGAGCGGAGCCGGGCATCCCGCGCGCGCGCAGCAGGGCGCGCAGCAGGGGCAGCAAGGCACGCCCGACCCGGAAGCGATGCGACGCACGCAGGAGGAGCGGGACCGGCGCGCCCAGAACCTCAAGCAGGTGGAGGAGGCCTTGGCGGCCAGCGCCGGCAACCGGGCGGCGCTCGAAGCCGAGATCGCCTCCATCGGCTCGGACCGGGCCAAGCTCAGCGCCGCCCTGCTCGATGCCGGGCGTCAGGCCCAGGCGACCGAGGACCGGCTGAATCGGCTCGAGGAGCGCCTGCGCTCGCTCACCGAGAGCGACGCCGCGATCCGCAAGTCGCTGGAGGGCCGGCGGGCGGTCATCGCCGAGATCCTGGCGGCGCTCCAGCGCATGGGCCGGCGCCCGCCCCCCGCCGTGCTGGTCCGCCCCGAGGACGTGCTGGCGGCGATCCGCACCTCGATGCTGCTCGGCGCCGTGGTGCCGGAGCTGCGCGGCGAGGCGGAGACGCTAGCCGGCGACCTCGCCGAATTGGTGCGCGTGCGCGGCCTCATCGCCGCCGACCGGGAATCCCTGCGCAAGGATCTCACCGGCTGGGCCGCCGAGCGGCAGCGCATCGACGCGCTCATCGCCGCCCGGCGCAGCCGCCAGGTGCAGGTCGAGGCCGACCTCACCGCCGAACGCCAGAAGAGCGCGGAACTCGGCAGTCAGGCCAAGACCCTCAAGGATCTCGTCGACCGCATGGAGGGCGAGCTGTCGAGCGCCCGCCGTGCCGCCGACGAGGTGCGCGCGGCGGCGGAGCGGCAGCAGCGGGCGATCCAGGAGAAATTCGCGGCGGCCGGCGCCCGCGATCCGGCGCGGCTCACCCCCAAGGTGAAATTCGCCGAGGCCCGCGGCGATCTGCCCAGGCCGGTGAGCGGCACCCTGCTGCGCGGCTTCAACCAGCCCGACGGCCAGGGCGGCACCACCCGCGGCATCTCGCTGCGGACGCGGACCAAGGCCGTGGTCTCCTCCCCGGCGGACGGCTGGGTCTCCTTCGCAGGCCCCTTCCGCTCCTACGGCCGACTCTTGATCATCAATGCGGGCGACGGCTACTATCTCTTGCTCGCAGGGATGGATCAGATCAACGTCGAGGTCGGCCAGTTCGTGCTGGCGGGCGAACCGGTGGCCGTGATGGGCGAGGGAAGCGGCTCCCCGGCAAGCGCGTCGCCGAGCGTGACGCAAGCTGCGTCACAGAGGGACGATGATCGCGGCGATCCCGTCCTGTACGTCGAGTTCAGGAAAGACGGCGGCTCCATCGATCCGGAGCCCTGGTGGGCGAGAAGTTCCAGCGAGAAGGTTCGCGGATAATGCGCAAAGTGTCCCTCGTGTTGCTCGGCGCGGCCCTCGGCATCGGTGCCTCGGCCCTGTCGACCCAGACCCAGCTCCTCTCCGGAACGAGCGCCATCGCGGCCTCGGCCGAGACCTATCGGCAGCTGAGCCTGTTCGGCGACGTGTTCGAGAAGGTGCGCACCGACTACGTCGAGAAGCCCGAGGAATCGAAGCTGATCGAGGCGGCCGTCAACGGCATGCTGACCTCGCTGGACCCGCATTCGAGCTACATGGACGCGAAGGCCTTCCGCGACATGCAGACGACGACGCGCGGTGAGTTCGGCGGCCTCGGCATCGAGGTGACGATGGAGGACGGCCTCATCAAGGTCGTGTCGCCGATCGACGACACCCCCGCCTCCAAGGCCGGCCTGCTCGCCAACGACATCATCACCCAGATCGACGACGATCAGGTCCAGGGCCTGACCCTCAACCAAGCCGTCGACAAGATGCGCGGCCCGGTGAACTCCACGGTGCGGCTGAAGATCACCCGCAAGGAATCCAAGGATCCGCTCGACGTCTCCCTGACCCGCGACATCATCAAGATCCGCCCGGTGCGCTCGAAGGTCGAGAGCGGCGATGTCGGCTATGTCCGCCTGACCCAGTTCAACGAGCAGACCTTCGACGGTCTGAAGACCGCCATCGAGAAGCTCCAGGGCGAGATCGGCAACGACAAGCTCAAGGGCTACGTGCTCGATCTGCGCAACAATCCCGGCGGCCTGCTCGATCAGGCGGTGATGGTCTCCGATGCCTTCCTCGACCGGGGCGAGATCGTCTCGACCCGCGGCCGCAACCCGGACGAGACGCAGCGCTTCTCCGCCAAGGCCGGCGACCTCGCCAAGGGCAAGCCGATCGTCGTGCTGGTGAATGGCGGCGCGGCCTCGGCTTCCGAGATCGTGGCCGGCGCCCTGCAGGATCACAAGCGCGCGACCATCATGGGCACGCGCTCCTTCGGCAAGGGCTCGGTGCAGTCGATCATTCCGCTCGGCGGCCAGGGCGCCCTGCGCCTCACCACCGCCCGCTACTACACGCCGTCCGGCCGCTCGATCCAGGCCAAGGGCATCGAGCCGGATCAGGAGGTGCTGCAGGAGGTGCCCGACGACCTGAAGGGCAAGGACGAGACCAAGGGCGAGGCCGGCCTGAAGGGCCACCTGAAGCAGAAGGACACCGAGGAGCGCGGCGGTTCCTCGGCCTACATCCCGCCGGACCCGGCCAAGGACAAGCAGCTCATCGCCGCGGTCGACTTCCTGCACGGAATCCAGAAGGGCGCGGCCAACGTGACGAAGCCCGCCACGCAGAATTGATCGGCGGCCGCCCGGCCGTCGCGAAATTAGCAAAAGATTAACCATGACGGCCCGCAATGACGGTTCAGACCGGACCTGCGGGCCGTTTTCCGTTCGGCCCCGGTGATCCGGCGACAGGCCGGGCGGTCGGTGTAGCCCTGTCGTTCGTCCGAATGTCGGACACCACCTTTCGGGACGATGCTCTAGCGGGACGGGACGGCGGGTGAGCGACGCGGCCGACGACATCCTGACGAAGCCCCTCGGGGTCGGGGATCAGGCGACGCGCAGGCGCTTTCCCCTGTCCCCCGGCGCCCTCGTGGGGGCGGCTTCGCTGGTCGGGCTGGCCCTGCTCGGTGGAAGCATCGCCCTCACCGGGGATCCCCGCGGCGGCGAGCCCCGCGCCATCGCCGCCATCGAGATCCGCGAGCCGGTCGCGGCCGTGCCCCCGGTGGCGCAGATCGCCCCCTTGACGCCGGCCGGGCCGGTGCAATCCGCCCGCGATCTGGAGCAGGCCTCCGGGGTCAGCGTGATCCGCCCCGACGGCTCGACGGCGCCGGACGCCCCGGTCATCATTCGCGTGCCCAATGCCACCCAGGTGAAGCTCAACCCGGCGCCCGATCCGCGCCTGATCGAGCGCGGGCGCCACGGCCCGCTGCCGCGCCTCGGCGAGGGCCGCCTGCGTCCGCTCGATGTCTATGCCCGGCCGGAGGAGCCGGGACCGGGCGCGCGTATCGCCATCCTGGTCTCGGGCCTCGGGATCGGCGAGGCCACGACGCTCGGGGCGATCGCCCGGCTGCCCGCGCCGATCAGCCTCGCCTTCTCGCCCTATGGCGGCGATCTGGAGAAGATTGCGGCCCGCGCCCGCGAGGCCGGCCACGAGGTGCTGCTCCAGCTGCCGATGGAGCCCTTCGACTATCCCGACAGCGATCCGGGGCCGCAGACGCTGCTGGCGGCGGCGCGACCGGGCGAGAATCTCGACCGCGCCGCCTGGGCGATGAGCCGCTTCCCCGGCTTCGTCGGTGTGGTGAACGCCATGGGCGCCAAGCTGATGAACGAGGCTTCGGCCCTCGATCCGGTCCTGAAGGATCTGGCCGCCCGCGGCCTCGGCTTCGTCGATGACGGCACCGTGCCCCGGTCGCAGCTCGCCGGGGCGGCGGCCAAGGCGAAGCTGCCTTCCGCCCGCGCCGAGTCCGTGATCGACGCGGTGGCCCGGCCCGATGCGATCGACGCGGAACTCACCCGCCTGGAGACGCTGGCCCGCCAGAAGGGCTTCGTCCTCGCCTCGGGCAGTGCCTCGCCGATGACCATCGACCGCCTGTCGCGCTGGTCCCGCGATCTGGAAACGCGCGGCGTGAGGCTGGTGCCGGTCAGCGTCGCCCTGCGTCAGGCGGGCAGCGCCGGCAAAGTGTCGAGCGCCGCGCCCTAACGCGTCGCCGATCCTCGTTGCGAGGGCCGGAGCGGCCTCCTATGGTCGCGCCGCCAGCACGAGCCCGCGATGACCCGCCCCGACGACGATCTCCTGCGCCTGCCCGAGGGCAGCGCGCTTCCCTACCGCCCCTGCGTGGGCGTAACCCTGTTCCACCGCGATGGCCGCGTCTTCATCGGACGACGCAAGCGGGAGGCAGGGCCGGAGCATGTCGATGGCGATCTCGCGTGGCAGATGCCGCAGGGCGGGATCGACGAGGGCGAAGCGCCCCTGGCCGCGGCCCTGCGCGAACTCCACGAGGAGACCAACGTGCCGGCGGATGCGGTCACGCTGTTGGGCGAGACCCGCGACTGGCTGGCCTACGACCTGCCGTCCGAGGTCATGAAGCAGGCCTGGAAGGGGCGCTACCGGGGCCAGCGGCAGAAATGGTTCGCCTTCGGACTGACCGGCAGTGAGGCGGCCATCGACGTGGACGCCCCCGGCGGCGGCCGGCACAAGCCCGAATTCGATGCGTGGCGCTGGGAGCGCCTGGACAAGCTGCCGGACCTGATCGTCCCGTTCAAGCGCCCGGTCTACGAGGGCGTCGTCGCGGCCTTCTCGGGCCTCGCCGGCTGGCACGCCGAGCGGGACTCGGAACAGGATCGGGATCCGGCATGATGCGTCCGCGTCTGCGCGGTTGATCCGATGCGCTGGTGGCTGCTTCCCCTCGTCGCGGTGCTCGGCTGGTTCGCCTACACGCTGACGCCGTTCTGGTCGCTCTACGAGTTCGCCGCGGCGGTCCAGGCGGGGGACAAGGCGGCGGTAGAGCGGCGCGTCAACTTCCGCACCTTGCGCCTGTCGCTCGCCCGCCAGATCAGCGCCGCCGTGAAGGCGGACAGCACCGCCCTCGATCCCCGCGAGCGGCAGCGCATCGCCGATGCGGCCGCGGCCTTCGCCCTGCCGGTCATGGAATCGGCCCTGACGCCGGAGGCGGTGATCGATCTCCTCGACGACGGCTGGCCGCAGGGGGCCGACCTCGCCGCGCCGGCCAATCGCCACGAGCGTCGCGACGGCCTGCGCATCCCCGATCTCACCCGGCTGCTGCGCTACTATCTCTCCTCCGACATGCGCGGTTTCCGCTCGGTGGTAATAGCCGTGCCGCCGGACCGACCCCGCAACGAGCAGTTCCGCATCCGCCTGCGCCTGCGCGACTGGGGCTGGCGCCTCGTCGATATCGAATTGTCCGAGAATCTCCGCACCCGCATCGGCGAGAAGGCCGCCGCCGGGGCAGCCCGCCTGCGCGATAGCCGCTCCGCCCCGGACAAAGGCACGCCGTAGGCCTCTCCCGGCAGGCTGCGCACGAGCGGTGCCGTGGCGCCCCTGGATTCCGGCCGGATCCCGCATAGGTGTGCCGCCACCCGCCACGATCAGCCCCGCTTCCCGGAGCTCCAGCCTTGAGCCAGCCCGCCGCCCCAGCGTCCGACGCGGACCTTCCGGCCTCGGGTCCGGGCCGTCGCCTGGGGGCCGGCCTCCTGCTGGGCACCCTCGGCGTCGTCTACGGCGATATCGGCACCAGCCCGCTCTACGCCCTCAAGGAGGCGGTCCGCGCCGCGAGCCAGGGGGCCGAGCCGAGCGCCGCCGCGGTAACCGGCGCCGTCTCGCTGATCCTGTGGGCGCTGATCCTCGTCGTCTCGTTGAAATACGCGGTGCTGATCCTGCGGGCCGACAATCGCGGCGAGGGCGGCATCGTCGCGATGCTCGCCCTGCTCGGCGCCCGCCACGCCCGGGCCGGCTCGTGGCAGGCCCTCCTGCTGGTGGTCGGCCTCGTGGGCGCGGCCCTGCTCTACGGCGACGGGGCGATCACCCCGGCGATCTCGGTGCTCTCGGCGATCGAGGGGTTGAAGGTCGATGCTCCCGGCCTCGACCGGTTCGTGGTGCCGCTCGCCCTCGTCATCCTCGTCGGGCTCTTCCTCGTGCAGCGCCGGGGCGCCGCCTTCATCGGGCGGATCTTCGGCCCGGTGATGCTGCTCTGGTTCCTCGTCCTGGCGGCGATGGGCCTCGGCGGCATCGTCCAGGCGCCGCAGATCCTGAGCGCGGTCAATCCCCTGCGGGCCGTCGAGTTCACCGCCCATGCCGGCCTGCATGTCGGCTTCGCCATGCTGGGCGCCGCCTTCCTCGCGGTCACCGGCGGCGAGGCGATGTATGCCGATCTCGGCCATTTCGGCGCGCGGGCGATCCGGGTGGCATGGTTCGCCCTGGTGCTGCCGGCCCTGGCGATCCACTATTTCGGGCAGGGCGCGATCCTGCTCGTCGACCCTTCCGCGGCGGAGAACCCGTTCTACCGCCTCGCCCCGGCCTTCGCGCATTATCCGCTGATCGCGCTGGCGACGCTGGCCGCCGTCATCGCCTCGCAGGCGGTGATCTCGGGCGTGTTCTCGCTGACGCAGCAGGCGATCCAGCTCGGCTTCCTGCCGCCACTGCACATCGTCCACACCGCCCCCGACGAGCGCGGCCAGATCTACGTGCCGACGGTGAACTGGCTGCTCGCCGCCGCCACGCTCTCGGCGGTGCTGATCTTCCGCTCCTCCGACGCCCTGGCCGGCGCCTACGGCATCGCCGTCTCGCTGCTCATGGCGATCACGACGCTGCTCGCCGGCCTCGTCGCCCGCAAATGGGGCTATGGCCTGATCCCGGTGCTGGCGGTCAACGGCTTCTTCCTGCTGATCGATTTGATCTTCCTCTCCGCCAACAGCGTGAAGCTGTTCGAGGGAGGCTGGTTTCCGCTGCTGCTCGCGGGCGCGGTCGCTTTCCTGATGCTGACTTGGCGCAAGGGCAATGCCTGCCTCGAGGAGGCGCGGATCGCCCTGCGCCAGCCGGAGGCCCGGTTTCTGGAGGGCCTGCGCGACACGCCGCCGACGACGCTGCCGGGCTCGGCCGCCTTCCTATCCTCGGCCCTTGAGGGCATCCCCCTGCCGATGATGCGCTTCGTCGAGCGCCTCGGCGCGCTGCACGCCCGCGTCCTGATCGTCACGGCCCTGTTCGAGGAAACGCCGACGGTGCCGCCGGACAAACGCGCGCGGGTCACCGAGATCACCCCCGATATCCGCCGCGTCGTGCTGCGCTACGGCTTCATGCAATCGGCCTCGATCCCCGAAGGTCTGGCCTGCGCCGTCCAGGCCGGACTCCTGCCCGCCGCCTTCACCGAGGATCTCACCGTCTTCGTCGGCCACGAGACGATCATCCCGGTCTCGGATCGACGCGGCATGTCGGATTGGCGCGAGGCCGTCTTCGCGGTGATGCAGAACAACGCCGAGCGCACCGGCGCCCATTTCTGCGTGCCGACCCGTCAGGTCATCGAGATCGGCACCGAGATCGAGATCTGATCCGGCTGTCCGAGGCGGTGATCGGGACGGCGCGGGGGGACCCTACTCGTCGCCCTGCCCCTGCCCGGTCATCCGGAGCTGCGAGGCCACGCATTCGCGCACCGCGTCCTCGATCCTGGCCTTCTGGGCGTTCGAGTAGCCGGCCACCTCGTCGATGCATTTGACGAAATAGCCGGCGGTGAAGCTCTCATTGACCGAGACGAAGGACTTGCCGAAGCGGGTCGCGAGCTGGAGCCGGTCCATGGCGGAGCTCTGCCGCCACGCCTCCAGCGTATCCGTCATCGAGAGAGCCTGCGCGGCACCGGGCAGGAGCAGAGCGGCGAGGAGCGGGACGAAAAGGCGGCGCATCGTGCAAAAACCTCCCGAACGCGTTGTCTGATGTGTCCGCGTCTTACTTCCGAACATACCTGCTTTCGAGACAATAAAGGCAGGATGTCGAATGGTTTTGCCAGATAAACCCTCTCGACTTGTCAGGCAGCCCGGCGACCGGAGTTTCTTTCTTAATTTGCTCTGAGGGTTCCCGGGCTGGATCCCTGTTTCGCCTCGTCTTTTCCCGAAAGTCGCCCCCCCTTTCGGGACGAGACTCTATCTCCGCCAATCGCAGAAGCCGGCGACGCGGTGGATCAGGCGCCGGTCGCGGGCGATCTCGCCGAAGGGGGCAAGCTCCCAGTCCCAGGCCCGCTCGGGCCGTCCCAGCCGCACGCCGTAGAGCAAGTCGTGCCGCTCATGGACCCGGCCGTGCCGGTCCTCCTCCCGCTCGTCGAGATCGGTGAGCAGGCACACCGGCGCGGCGAGGCCCGCCAACGCCTCGAGATGCCCCTCGACGATCCGCCGGCCGAAGGCGTCCCCGTCCTCCGCCCCCCAGGGGCCGAGGGGGCGCCGCCCCGCCTCCAGCCGCGCCACCGGCCGGATCGGCAGTTGCGACAACAGATTGGCCGAGATCACCAGACCGGTGGAGGGCTCGGCGCAGACCGGCGGCAGGCGCGGATCGAGATCGGCGGCCTCGCCCATCATCAGCGCCATGGCTCCGCTCAGATCCGCCGTCAGGGCCTCGACATGGGAGTAGGCCCGCATGGCGCGCCGGGCCGGACGCGGATGCACCGCATCGACCAGCACCACCCGGCGGAAGGCCCGGGCGAGATCGTCCAGCGGAACGTCGGCGAGGGGGCCGGAGCCCAGGACCACCACCGTGTCGCGCCGTTCCGTCGCCGCGATGGCGGCGCGGATCACCGCTTGGCTCGCCCCCAGATGCGGCGCCCAGGCCTGCCGGCAGCGGCGGGCCCGCGACATCAGCCAGATGCTGTCGCGGCGATAGCCGAGCCGGCGCTGCGGATGCGGCGCGGGCGTCGTCAGGAGATGGAACAGGTCGAGCAGCACGGCATCCGTGCGTCCTGAACGGGAGCCTCGCTGTCAAGCGGCGAAGCCCGTCACGCCAAAGTCGCGAAGGGCGGCCAGAACGGAGCCGCTTCCTCCGGGTTCGACGATGGCCCCCTCCCGCTCCGCCCGGCTCGCCGCGGCCCTGATCGCCCTCTGCGCCGCCCTCGGTGTGGCGGCCGGCTTCACCGCCGTGTTCGGCCGCACCGGCTCGGTGCCGGCCACGGCCTGGATCATGGTCGCCTACTTCACCAATCTCACCGGGCTTGTCGTCGCCGTGGTGTTCGGCGGGATCGCGCTGCGGCGGCCCGGCCTGTCCCGGCCCTGGCTCGTGGCCGGGACGGCGCTGGCGAGCCTGCTCGTCGGCGTCGTCCAGCGGCTGCTGCTCTACGGCCTGAGGGAGTTGCGCGGCGGCGACCTCGTCGGCGACATCCTGCTGCATCAGGCGCTGCCGGTGCTGGTGCCGCTGTTCTGGCTCGCCTTCGTGCCGAAGGGGCGGCTCTCGGCCCGCGATCCGCTGCTGTTCGCGGCCTATCCGTTGGCTTACCTCGCCTATACCCTGATGCGGGGCGCCTTCGATGCCCGCTATCCCTACCCGTTCCTCGATGTGGGCAAGCTCGGCTGGGGGCCGGTGGCGGCCTATGCCGGCGCCATCGCGGCGGCCTTCCTCGCGGTCGGCTGGGCGATGGTGGCGCTCGATCGCTTCCTCGCCCGGCGCCGGCCGGCCGCCGGCTGACCGCGCTTACCCGGCAAAGACCGCAGCGATCTCGCCGGGGCCGAGCACCCGGTATCCGCCCGCCTCCAGATCGGCGGGCAGGGCGAGGCCGCCGACCCGGTCGCGGTGGAGCGCATCGACGTGGTTGCCCATCGCCGCGAACATGCGCCGGACCTGATGGTAGCGGCCCTCGTGCAGGGTGACCGTGCAATGCGTGGCGTCGTCCGCCTCCATCTCCACCGGCAGGAGCGGCTTGTCCTCGCCGTCCAGCATCAATTCGCCGGAGGCGAGGATCGACGTCTCGTCGCCCTGGAGCGGCCGGGCCAAAGTGACCCGATAACGCTTGGCGACCTTCGCCTTGGGCGAGATGATCCGGTGCAGCAGGGCGCCGTCATCGGTCAGCAGCAAGAGGCCCGAGGTTTCCTTGTCGAGCCGCCCGACGGTGGAGAGCGCGGGATCGCGTCGCCGCCAGCGCTCGGGCAACAGGCTGTAGACCAGCGGCCCCGCCTCCTTGTGCGAGCAGGTGACGCCGAGCGGCTTGTGCAACATCAGGCAGAGGCCCGGGAGCGGATCGAGGAGTTGGCCCTGGATCGTCATCCGCGCCGACAGGTCGGGATCGAGCGGGATGCGCTGCGCCGCATCGGTCAGCGTCTCTCCGTCGAGGCGGACGAGACCGGCCCAGGCCAGCCCCTCCACCTCCCGGCGCGAACCGTAACCGAGATTGGCCAGCAGCCGGTCGAGGCGAACCGCCTTGGTCATGCGAGGTCCGATCTCACTTGCGCGCCTCGAACAGCTTGTAGCCCCCTTCCGTGACCACCGGCGTGACGCTGCGGAACGCATCGCGCAGGGGCGCCTCGTAGGGCAGGTGGGCATTGGCCACGAGGTGGAGCGTCCCGCCCGGCCGCAGGGCCGAGGCCGCGCGGGCGATGAAGGCGCGGCCGAGCGCCTGATCCTCCGCGCCGCCATCGTGGAAGGGCGGATTGGTGACCACGAAATCGAGCCCGGACAAAGCCGGCTCCGCGCCCCGGAGATCGGCCCAATGGTGGCTGGCCCGCGCCTCGTCGACATTGCGCCGGGCCATGGCGACGGCGCGGCGGTCGATATCGATCAGGGCGAGGGAGGCGACCTTCGGCGATGTCAGCACCGCGCGGGCGAGGATGCCGAGGCCGCAGCCGAAATCGGCGCCGCGCCCCGACAGGGCCGGCAGGTGACGCAGCAACAGGGCGGTGCCGGGATCGAGCCGGTCCCAGGAGAAGATGCCGGGCTGGGTGCAGAGGGCGAGGTTGTCGATATGGCGCGGAGCGCCCTCCGCCACCGCCGCGTCGAGGCCGGAGGGCGTCTCGGGCCGCAGGGCGGTGCAGATGCGGTGGTGCCGGCGGGGCTCGTCGGTGACCGCGCAGCCGAAGCTGCGCAATTCCTTGGCGAGGCGCGTACCGCCCTTGTCCTTCGGGGCCAGGGCCACCAGCCGACCGCCGGGGCGCAGGGCGCGGATCGCCAGGGCCAGGACGTAGCGCCGCTCGACCGTGCCGGGCGGCGCGAGGAGCACGGCCGAATCGAGGCTGGACTCGGCGAGGTCCTCGAGCCGGGCCGAGCCGGGAATCAGCGGCGAGACCTGGACCGCGCCCGCAGGCCGTTCGGCAAGATCGTCCGGCGGAAGGCCGTAGAGGACGGCCCGGATGTCAGGATCGGTATGGGTCATGGCATGCTGGCATGGGACGACACTCGATCACCCGCGCATCCTCCCGCCCGCCTCCTCATCCTGAGGTGCGCAGCGAAACCTCGAAGGATCCTCCAGGAATCGCGCGACATCTGGAGTATCCTTCGAGGCCCGCTGACGCGGGCACCTCAGGATGAGGCGAAGAGTGGGAGTGCGTGGGGGTAAATCGGTCAGCCCGTCGGGAATTCGAGGCCCATCTCGCGGTAGCGGGCGGGATCGTCGGCCCAGTTCTCGCGGACCTTCACGTGCAGGAACAGATGCACCTTGGCCTCGGCGGCCTCGGCGATCTCCAGCCGCGCCGCCTGCCCGATCGCCTTGATCGTCTGGCCGCCCTTGCCCAGCACGATCGAGCGCTGGCTCTCGCGCTCGACGAAGATGGTCTGCTCGATCCGCACCGAACCATCGGGCCGCACCTGCCACTGGTCGGTCTCGACCGTGGAGCGGTAGGGCAGTTCCTCGTGCAGCCGGTCGTAGATCTTTTCCCGGGTGATCTCGGCGGCGAGCATCCGCAGGGGCGCGTCCGAAATCTGGTCCTCGGGATAGAGCCAGGGCCCCGGCGGCATCCGCGCCGCCAGCGCCTTGCGCAGGTCGGCCACGCCGTCGCCGTTGAGCGCCGAGATCATGTACGTGTCCTCGAACGGGACCAGGGCATTGAGCTTGGCCACCAGCTCGAGCAGGCGCTCGCGGGCGATCAGGTCGATCTTGTTGAGGATCAGGATCTTGGGCCGCTTCACCTCCGGCAGGCGGCGCAGGATCGTCTCGACCTCCTCGTCCGCTCCCTTCCGGGCATCGACCAGCAGGCAGACCGCGTCGGCATCCGCCGCGCCGCTCCAGGCGGAATGCACCATCGCCCGGTCGAGGCGGCGCTTGGGTGCGAAGATGCCGGGCGTGTCCACGAGGACGATCTGCGCCTCGCCCTCCATGACGATGCCGCGCACCAGCGCCCGCGTCGTCTGGACCTTGCGGGAGACGATGGAGACCTTGGCGCCGACGAGGGCGTTGAGCAGGGTCGACTTGCCCGCGTTCGGCACGCCGATCAGCGCGACGAACCCCGCCCGCGTCTCCTGTGGGGGCAGGCCTTCGCCGTCCTCGTTGCCCGCTTCGTGCTCAGCCATGACATTTAACCATGAAACTCAACCACCCGTGCCATCCTGTCTCTGTGTTCCCCCGATGCCTTCGCGGGTAAGGACGGCCTGGGCCGCCTCCTGCTCCGCCACCCGCTTCGAGGCGCCCTCGCCGTAGCCGGGCTCGATGCCCTCGACCCTGACCGCGATGCGGAAGACCGGCGCGTGGTCGGGTCCCGAGCGTTCCACCACCTCGTAGAGCGGGATCGGCAGGCTGCGCGCCATCGCCCATTCCTGCAAGGCCGATTTCGCGTCGCGCCCGCGGGGCGCGGCGGTTTCCTCACCGGGGCGGAAAGCCCGCTGCACGATGGCCCGGGTCGCCTCGTAGCCGGCATCGAGGAAGACGGCACCGAGGATCGACTCGCAGACATCGGCGAGAATGGTCTGGTTGCGCCGCCCGCCGGTCTGGATCTCGCCGGGGCCGAGATTGAGATGGGGCCCGACCTCCCAGGCCTCGGCCACCGCCGCGCAGGTCTCGCGCCGCACGAGGCCGGCGAGGCGCCGGGACAGCTCGCCCTCCTCCGCGTCGGGAAGGGAGCGGTAGAGCGTCTCGGCCACCGCCAGACCGAGCACGCGGTCGCCCAGGAATTCCAGGCGCTGATAGCTGCCGACCCGGCCCGACTGGCCGGCCTTGCTGACATGGGTCAGGGCCAGGGGCAGCAGGGTGGGGTCGGCGAAGACGTGGCCGATGCGCGCTTCCAGCACCTCGAGGCCCGGCCGCGGACGATGCGCCCGCCGGGCGCGGCTGGAGCGCCCGGCGCCTTCGCCGTCCTCGCTCATCGCCGCCCGCCCGAGGCGGAAACGGCGGATCGTCCCATCGCCGACACGTCCGTCAGGAACTCAGTGAATGGTGGAGAAGATGCGATTCCACCGTACGTCGGTCGGCCAGCGCCAGAGCTGCCAAGCCGGGGTCCGCTCGTCGATGGAGAAGAAAATCATCTCGGCGCGGCCGACGAAATTCTCGAAGGGCACGTAGCCGACGCTGGCGAGATCGCGCGAATCGGTCGAGTTGTCGCGATTGTCGCCCATCATGAAGTAATGGCCCGCCGGCACCGTATAGACCTCGGTGTTGTCCCAGAAACCGCGGTCGCCGTCGCGCTCGATCACCCGGTGGGTCACGCCGCCGGGCAGGGTCTCGTTGTACTGCGCCACCTTCACGGTCTGGTCGAAGGCGTCCAGCGTCTCGTAATCGGCGATGCGCTCGCGCTTGACCGGCTTGCCGTTGATGTTCAGCACGCCCTCGATCACTTGGATCTTGTCGCCCGGCAGGCCGATCACGCGCTTGATGTAATCGGTCGCGTTGTCCTTCGGCAGCTTGAACACGGCGATGTCGCCGCGCTTCGGCTCGGCGGCCCAGACCCGGCCATGCGCCTGAAACGGAAGGTACTCGGAGAGCGGCAGGGAGTATTTCGAGTAGCCGTAGGTGTATTTCGACACGAACAGGTAATCGCCGATCAGCAGAGTCGGGATCAGCGAGCCCGAGGGAATGTTGAACGGCTGGAACAGCAGTGTCCGCACCACCAGGGCGATCAACAGCGCCTGGACGCCGACCTTCACGGTTTCCCGGATGCTCGCCCAGGTTCCTGGCTCAGCCGTCCGGATCTCCGTCTTGCCCTGGCGATCCACGCGCGCGCGTCCCATGCTCATTGAGTGATCCGGCCTCCAGCCCCGCCGTGTCGTCCGGCAGCCGCGTCCCTGTGGCGGTGGCTGTCCTGCTGGGCGGCGGGTCTAGACTAAGCCGCGCCCGCCCGCAACGCGAGGGTCGCGCCGGCATCAACCTCTGCTGTGGCCGCCATCGGAACCGCTTCGATGATCACGAAGGCTTGTGCCAGAGGGGGTTCGTCGGTCAGGGTGATGTGCAGCCGTGCCTCGTGCCCCGCCGGCACCATGCGCGCCAGGTGTTCCTGCGCACCTCCGCTCAGACGCAGGGTCGGCTGGCCGCTGGGCAGGCTCACGACCTCCATGTCCCGCCAGAACACGCCCTGACCGATGCCGGTGCCGAGCGCCTTGGCGCAGGCCTCCTTGGCGGCGAAGCGCCGGGCATAGGACGGCGCGCGGGCGGCACGCCGGTCGCAGGTCGCCCGCTCGCCGTCGGTGAAGACGCGATGGGTGAATCGCTCGCCGAACTTGCCGAGGGAGGCCTCGATGCGGCGGATGTCGCAGAGATCGGTGCCGATGCCGAGGATCACGGTTCGGCCTGCCGCCGCGCCCGGTCCATGGCCGCGCGCATGTCATGGACCGCCTGCCGCAGGCCGACGAAGATCGCCTCGGCGATGAGCGCATGACCGATGTTCAGCTCGCGGATCTGCGGCAGCGCCGCCACCGGGCCGACGCTCTCGACGGTGAGACCGTGGCCGGCATGGATTTCCAGCCCGAGCCCGGCGCCGTGGGTGGCGGCCCGCACGATCCGGTCGAGTTCGTGCGCGATCCTGGCCTGATCGCCCTCGATCACCGCCTCGCAATAGGAGCCGGTATGCAGCTCGACCACCGGCGCCCGCAGGGCATGGGCCGCCTCCATCACCACCTCGTCGGGCTCGACGAACAGCGAGACGCGGATGCCCGCCTCCGACAGGGTGGCGATGCGGGGAGCCAAGTGATCGCGGCCGGCGACGATGTCGAGGCCGCCCTCCGTGGTGCGCTCCTCGCGCTTCTCCGGCACGAGGCAGGCGGCGTGAGGCTTGGTGGCGAGCGCGATGCCGACCATCTCGTCGGTGGCCGCCATCTCGAGGTTGAGCGGCACCGGCAGGCCCTTCAGCGCGGCGATGTCGGCGTCGCGGATATGGCGGCGATCCTCGCGCAGATGCGCGGTGATGCCGTCGGCGCCCGCCGCCACGGCCTCGCGGGCGGCGCGCACCGGATCGGGGGAGACCCCGCCGCGGGCATTGCGGACGGTGGCGACGTGATCGATGTTCACGCCCAGGCGCAGGGACGACACGGGATTCTTCCGATGTTCCGCCGAAGAAAGGGATGCCGGTTTAGCGGCTGCGGCCGGAGCTTGGAAGCACCCGCCGCGCCCGGCATCCCGATTCGCAGTCGCGCTGAGAAAGGCGGTGAGAGCACGGCCCCGAACAACGTGTCCGGGGCGCTGCTCTCGTCAACGCCGGCTCCGGAGCCGCCCGCGAGCGTCAGAACCGCCAGGTGAAGTTGCCCTTGACGGCATGATCCTGGATCCGTTCGCCGACCTGGCCGGTATAGGCCACGCCGAGGGTCGCGTTCGGCGCCACCCGCAGATCCAGCCCGGCCTCGGCCACCAGGGCATCGCGGGCGATCGGGATACCGGCGGTCAGGAAGGTCGGGCCGTTGCCGAGGGACAGCAGCGCCGTCGGCACCACGTCGCCGAAGGCGCGGCGGTACCCCACCAGCCCGTGGGCCGAGACCGGCGCCCCGAGTTCGAGACCCAGCGCGGTCTGCCCGCGCAGGCCGGCGGTGACCGCGCCGACGTCGTAGTCGCGGGCAAAGCCCGTCAGCGCCGCCACGCCCCCGGTCTCGACGAAGCGGTCACGCCCGATCACGACATAGGAGCCCCCCACGAACGGCTCGATGTAGCTGGCGCTTGCCTGAACCGGCGCCGGACCGTCCTTCGACAGGAGCGGTGCCGGGCCATCCTGACCGAGGAAGAAGCGGTAGCCGATCTCACCGAACCCCTGGATCGTCGCCCCGCCGGTGCGGGCGCTCGCCGAGTCGGAAAGGCCCGCGACGGCGACGGAGCGACGGGTGCGGATGCCGTTGTCGGCATAGGTCGCGCCGAGCCGCAGCGAGACCGGCCCGACCTCGTAGCCGCCATAGACGCCGCCATAGACGCTTTCGATCGTGCCGGATTGCAGGCGGCCCGCCATGTCGAGGCTGGCCGAGGTGTAGCCGCCGACGACGCCCAGCTTGATCCCGCTCTCCAGCCTGACATCGGCGCCGAGGGCGAAGCCCGAGATCTGGCGGTCGAAGCCCGCCGCGTTGCCGTCCGAGCGCGCCGTGCCGAAGCTGCCGAAGCCCTGCCCCCAGAGGCCGAACACCCGCGGATCGAGGATGCGAGCGGGCATCGCCACGACCGGCGCCGCCCGGCCCGGCAGATCGGCGGTGTAGGTCGCCGGCAGGCTTCCGTAATCCAGGCCTTCGGCGGTGCCGGGGGTGGCCCCCCAGCGCAGCCGGTCGAGGATGGCCTCGCGCACGAAGAAGGCGGTGGCATAGGAGGTCGAGACGGTGCTGGCATGCACATCGCCCGAGAGCGCCTGGAAGGCCGCCTGCGCCTCGGAGGCCGTGAGACCGACGGTGCGCTGGAACGGGGCGGTGTTCGGGCCGCCGGCCTGGATCGCGTCCGCCACCCCGGCTTGGTTCCGGTTCTGCGCGACGGTCGAGAAGACGATGTCGTTGCGCGTGAGATTCAGGGCGACCGCATTCGCCGAATAGATCAGCGTCGGGTCGAGGAAGGCGAGATTGGCGGTGACGCCCGCGAAGTGTCCGGTCACGCCGCCTGAGGCCGTGAGGATGGTGGTGCGGGTGCGCGGATCGTAGGTGCCGCCGGCCGCCATGACCTGGACGGTGCCGCCGTTGAGGGTGACGCTGCCGGTGGCGGCAATCCGGTCGGATTGGCCTGAGGCGTCGGCCTCGACGCCGTAGACGGAACCGGCCGCGAAGGTCACGTTGCCGGCGACGTTCAGGGTGCCGATGGAATTGCCCGGGGCCACGGTGGCACCGGAGGCCGCGACCACGCCGCCCACGGTGCCGGTACCGCCGAGGCTGGCGCCCGAGCCGACGGTGACGACCGAGCCGGCGAGGCTGCCGTTCACCGCCAGACGCCCCTGCGCGATCCCGGTCGCGCCGGTGAAGGTGCTGGTGCCAGTCAGGCTGAGCGTGCCGGCCCCGGTCTTGGTCAGGCTCCCCGTACCGGAGATCGGGTTGGCCATGGCGGCATCGCCGGCCTGATCGAGGATCAGGCTGGCATTGTCGATGATGGCGCCCGAGCCGAAGCTCGTCGCCGAGCCGACGAGGGTGCCGCCGGCCACCGCGGTGCCGCCGGCATAGCTGTTCCGGCCGGTCAGGACGAGGGTCCCGCTGCCGGCCTTGGTCAGGCCGCCGCTGCCGGCAATGTCGTTCTTCCAGGTGTCGAGGGCGCTGTAGCCGCCCTTGGCCGCATCCATCGTGACGGTGACGACGCCGTTGAAGGCGCCGTAGCCGTCCATGGCCGCGTAAAGGTTGAGCCGGCCCCAGCCGTCATAGGTGTTGCCGCTCAGGAGCGGGTAGCCCGAGGGCAATCCCGTTGTCGCCAGCACCTCGCGGCGCTGCGCGTCGCTCAGGTAGGGGAAGCGGGTCAGCAGCAGCACCGGCGCCTGGACCGGGACTTCCGCCGCCGTCATCGGTGCGCTCGGCCCGGTGGGCTGGAAGCCGTAGGTCAGGCGCGCGGTGTAGTCGGCCTTGT
The DNA here is from genome assembly GCF_014845115.1 of Methylorubrum zatmanii. Classification (GTDB taxonomy): domain Bacteria; phylum Pseudomonadota; class Alphaproteobacteria; order Rhizobiales; family Beijerinckiaceae; genus Methylobacterium; species Methylobacterium zatmanii. The sequence goes on from NZ_NKUI01000150.1 coordinate 37,640, forward strand.
TCCGGGCAGCGTTGCCGAAGGCGTCGGCGGCACCGGAGGTCGCGGCGCTGGCAAGGCAGGCATTGACGCTGACCGCGCCGCAGCTCGTCGCGAGATAGGCCTGAGTCCGCTGGTAGGCTTGGTAGACGGCATAGGCCTTCGTGTTGGCGGGGTTCGTCCAGTCGATCCGATTGCCCTGGGTGTCGTAGAGCGCCGCGTAGATGTTGGTGGCGGCGATGGCCGCCGACTGCATCCGGCCGCCCATCACGTCGAGGGGCGAGTGCATGCCGGCCAGAATGCGGTTGTTGCCGAGTTCGGAGGCCCGCGTCAGCAACTCCTGCCAGCGCTGCGGGACAAGGAAGCCGACGCCGAGGGCCTGGAGATAGCCGGAATTGGTGTGGCCGCTCGGGAATCCGCCATCCGCGTAAGCGTTGGTGCCGTTGATCCGCGGGTTCAGCAGGGCCGGCACGTTGACACCGGTCGAGACCCGGAACGGGCGCGGCGAGGTGCCGATCCCGGGAACGTAGTCGCCGACGCGGAAGGTCGTCGGCGTGAAGGCGCCGGCGGCATCGTAGGAGCCGACATTCGGCGCCGTGAGGGGACGCCCGCCATTGGCGTCGATCATCGCCTGGGTGACGGTGAACCCCTTCACCCAGCGCTCCGTCGTCCCGTAGACGGCCGGAACCTGGAAGTTCGACAGATAGCCGGGCACGACCATTCCGGCCGTGTCGGAGGCCGACAGGCCCCGCTTGTTCGTCGCGGCGCTGTAATTGTTGAAGCGGGCATCGAGGGGATCGATGGCCGGATTGGTGCCCTGATAGCGCCCGAAGACGCGCTTCGACGGCTCGGTGGAGGCGTTGGCGCGCACCGTGTTGTCGATGAAGTCGACCGCCGCCGCGAGGGGCGTGGCGGTGCCGTTGCCGAAGGCCGTGCTCCCTCCGTTGGCATCGGAGCCGGCATTGAGGTTGGCGGCGTAATCCGCGAGCGTCGTCGTCGCGTAGGTCGTCGGGGTCAGGCTGTTCGGCCGCGTGCCGGTGAAGGTGGCGCCCGCCCCGGTGAGATAGGCGGACGTGAGCGGCCCGAGCCCGTTCAGGATGCTGTAGGCTTGGCCGGTCCGGTCGTCATGGACCGCCGCCAGCGTCTGATCCGCAGTCCGACCCTGCGTCATCGTGACGACGGTCTGATAATTCTGCGTCATGATCGCGGGATTGCCGGTCATCAGCCCGACATAGCCATCCAGAACGCGGGGGATCACGGTTCCCGGGCTGGCCGAGGTGCTGTTGGCGAAGCCGACAGAGGGTGCGGTCGGCACCTGCTGCGCGAGGGCGCAAGCCGGGATCATACCCGTCGATGCGAGCAACAACGAAATAAAATTCTTCATCACGACCCACTTTCGGCCTTCTGAATGGCCGTTAGACGCGACGTATCTTCCTTACAAGACAGTAAAATGACCCAGATTATACAACTTTATCGCTGCAATTCTGTTGCCGACAACGACAGCGACACACTGATCCGACACGTATAAAAGCGCCGTCGACGGCCTCTCCGGTTCAGGGTGCGGAAGGCCGGCCTCGCGATGCGGCGGCGCGGGTCATTGCGAAGCCTGCGCCGATTGCCAGATTGAACTCGGCCGATACGGGCCGTCGAAACCATCGAGCGCGCATGCACGGTACGTTGTCCCGGCCGGAACCGTCGAAGCCGGCCCCCGCCTCCCGGCTGCCGCTCAGCCTGCGACTGCCGCTCACCTGGCGGCTGGCTTTGCGCGAATTGCGCGGCGGGCTGTCGGGCTTCCGGGTGTTCATCGCCTGCATCGCGCTGGGCGTGGCGGCGATCAGCGGCGTCACCTCCATCGCCGCCTCGCTCTCCGGCGGGCTCGGGCGCGAGGGGCGGCGGATCCTGGGCGGCGACATCACCTACAGCCTGATCAACCGCGAGGCGACGCCGGCCGAGCGCGCCGTGCTCGACGGGCAGGCCCCCGTCTCGGAGGTCGCGAGCCTGCGGGCCATGGCGGTGGCGGGCGATGGCGGCGCGGCTCTGGT
>NZ_NKUI01000151.1 GCF_014845115.1 Methylorubrum zatmanii
CCTGCGGGATGACCGAACCGAGATGAAGGCTACGGGCCATGGCAGGATCTCCGACGGCAAAAGCCGAGATCCATCAACTCGCCTGCACCAAAAGTGAGTCAGAGCCCCGATTGGACGCCGATTGACACTCAGGGAGCCTGCGGTATCAGTACGATGACGTAAACCGCGCAGGCACGTCGCCTTACGCGCTCGCGCCGCTGGATTACGGCAAGACATTCGGCGCCCTGCTGCCGAAGGTGACGCTGTCTTACGATGTCAGCAAAGATTTGACGGTCGGCGCCCTCTATAGCCAAGGCTACAATCCGGGCGGTGTCTCATTGATTCTGTTCAGCGGCGCGGCGGGAACCGGGACTTATGTGCCCTTCAAAGCGGAAACGGCGCAGAATTATGAGCTCTTCGCTCGAGCGAGGGTCCTTGACGACCGCATGTTCCTGACGGCAAATTTGTTCTATACCGATTTCAAGAATGGTCAGCACTATATCGATCAGTTCCTCACGGCGGGCGTGTTCTCAAGCTATACGGTCAACGTCGACAAATCGCGATCCTATGGCGCCGAAATCGGAGCCGATTACCTCGTCCTCGACAATCTACGGGTCAAGGGCGGCATCGGATTGCTCGATACGAAGGTCACGCGCGACGGCAACGTCCCCACCGTCTTCCAGGGCAACCAGTTCGCCCGTGCACCGGCGATGAATCTGAAGGCGGGCTTCGATTGGGAGTTCGTGCCGAAGGTGACACTCGGCGCCGTGGTTCGATACACCGACGACTACTTCTCCGAGGATGCGAACAATCCGCTCGCCAAAATCAAAAGCTATACGGTCGCGGACGCACGAATCACGTACACGGCCAACGAGAATGCGCGGCTGTTTCTGTTCTGCAACAACATCTTCGATGACCGCTCGGTTACCTACCAGCGGCTGGTGCGCTCTCGTCCGTCCAACTACTACGAGGGCACGGTTGTGTTGCCGAGAGAAATCGGTGGCGGCGCCGAGTTTCGGTTCTAAGGCCGCTTCCTGATCCCCGGATCACAGGACATGCTTTAACTATTTGCTTGTACGGTGCTCGCTTTCGACGGACTGGAGCTGCTTCGTCGGACATCCCTCTGGAATTCTTCCCGATCGTGTCGCAGTCGGGAAGAATTCCAGAGGCCACATCGATCTTCAACTTCGAATAAATCTCAATACAAAACATAGAGCTTGCATCGAATTCTATTCGCGATCATTGTTTTTGTCATTACACAGGCGGCTCCGGGCGCTGCCGACCAGACAATCGGGGTTTCATCTTGAAGCTCTCTGCGACTGGCTTGCGGTGCGTTCGGGGATCTCTGCGCCATGAGATCATACGGCCAGGGAGTCCTGCTGCCGAAGTGCCGCGCCGGTCGCGGCTTCGTTCGCGTGTTTGGCTCAGCGTCTCGGAGGCGCCGATCGGCGCAACCGAAAGGCAGTTCGGGCGCCAGCCGGAAGACGGCCTATCCGTCACACCGCCATAGGCCTGAAACCCGTGTCTGGAAGAGGATGCATGACAAGTACGGACACACGGGACGCCCGTAAGACCAGGCGTGAGCGCCACACCGTCGTGCTGCGGCATCTCACGGTGCTGCGGACGCTCGATCTGAGCCCTTCGATCCGCCGCGTGACGCTGACGGGCGCGGCACTCGACGGCTTCGCGAGTCCGGGCTTCGACGATCACGTGAAGATGTTCTTCGCAGCTCCCGGGCAGGACCGGGCCGTTCTGCCCTCTGTCGGCCCGGATGGGCTGGAATTCCCCGAGAGCGGCCCCCAGCCGCTGGGGCGCGACCTGACACCCCGGCGCTACGACCCGGCGGCCCGTGAACTCGACATCGACTTTGCTCTCTTGCACGAGGGGCCGGCGAGCCGTTGGGCGGCTTCGGCGAAGCCCGGCGATCTGGCCTGGATCGCCGGTCCGCGCGGCTCGATCTTGGTGCCCGTCGACTTCGATTGGCATCTGCTCGTCGCCGATGAGACCGGCCTGCCGGCGCTGGCGCGCCGTCTTGAAGAACTTCCTGCGGATAGCCGGGCCGTCGCGCTGATCGAGGTCGACGGGGCCGCGGACGAACTCGTGCTCGACGCGCCCGAGGGGGCGCAGATCGTCTGGGTGCATCGCGTCCGTGGCACCGAGGCGCGGGATGCCGGGATCGTCGCCGCCCTGCGCGAAATCGCTTTTCCCGAGGGCGATTATTTCGCCTGGATCGCCACGGAATCCGGCCTCGCCAAGCAGCTTCGCGGCGTGCTCGTCGATGAGCGCGGCGCGGATCGCCGATGGGTTCGCGCCCACGGCTACTGGCGCAGCGGCACCGCGGCCGTACACGACGATTTCGACGACTGATGTTCAGTCCCTTTGTGTGGTGGTACGCCTGAGACCGCCTGGAGGGACGGGCTATGGGACAGGTTCTCCACGGCAGCGCCACGACGAATGAGGCGATCCGTCGGGCAATCCAAGCTCGTCAAGAGAGCGTGAGAGCCGCCGCCAAGCGCTACGGCATCAGCCCGACCACCGTGCGGAAGTGGCGCGGCCGGGAGACGTCAGCGGACGCGCGCGCATGTGACCGAAGGAAGTGCGCTCCACCGTCCTGAGCCCGGAGGAGGAAGCCATGGTCGTCGCCTTCCGGCGACATCCCCTTCTGCCGTTGGGCGATTGCCTTTATGCGCTCCAGCTGTTGCCGCGCACCACGCTGTGAGCACGGCCGAGGAGGCCGAAGGCTGCATCGTGAGCAGCCCACGCTTATGGCCGATGGCGCGTGCCCATGGGTCTGCCCTTGACGGTGTCGAGCACCCGTTTGACGAAAATCCACCGACACCCGGCAAACATCGCACTCCCGCGCCGACGAACTCGCGGCTTGACCAGAAACATGGGTCAATACAATCGATGTTTTGTACGGGAGCTCACCGCCAAACTTCCCGCATGCGCACAGAGGCAAAGGCGCCGCCGGGGTTGACCCGGCGGCGCCTTTGCCTGTTGCCCTGGCGGTGTTCGGATCGTCCGAGCGCAGACTTACTTCGCGCGGCAATTCGGCCCGTACCAAGTGCCGTTGCGGGCATCGAGGCCACCGGCGCTCGAGGCACCGCAGACCGGGAAATTCTTGTCGCCGGAGCGTTGCAGGCTCAGGGCCCGGTAGAGATCCCGCCGGCTCTCCTCCTCGCGGTTCCGGGCGGCGAGCTGCGCCTGCTGCGCCAGCAACCGGTTCTGCTGCATCATCTCGCGCTGCTGGCTGACGTCCATCATGCATTGCGCGAAGGCATCGGTGCCCGGCTGGAAGCCGAAATCGGCGCATTGGCCGAGATCCATCGCCCGCTGCTCCTTCGCGCTCACGCAGGCCGACAGCATCAGGGCACAGGCTCCGACCACGGCGAGGCGGATCAGACCGCCACCGGAGCGCGGTGCCCCCGCGCCGGCCCTCAGGCGACCTTCGAACTCCACATGTGACACAGCCTGCATGATCGTCCCTCATCCGCGGCGCCGAAGAGAAGGTCGAGGCCGCGGAACGGACCATGGGGAGGCCGGATAAACATTCTCCACCGCGAGATCCGTTGGATTTTCGCGATCCCGTTTCCTGTTAATTCCAGGCAAAAACCGCTCACCAGGGCTTCTTTTTCAATCCATGGCTTGGCTGGCCTCGAACACCGTTCCGGGGCCCCGCCAAGGGCGGCCGCGGCCATGCGCCGAAGCCGCTTCCGGTCTTCGTGCGACCGGAAGCGGCTTCGGCTCAGATTTCAGATCGTCGTGGCGCAGGAGAGCGCTCAGCGCAGATCGGGCGGGCCCTCACCCTTGCCGACGAAGGGGATGCCCTCGATCGGGCATTCCTCGGTGCCGACGCTGGAGCGGGTGATGGCGCGCACGGCATCGCGGGTGCCGTCGGGATCCTCGATCCAGCGGCGATAGAAGTCGTAAGGACATTCCGACATCCCGTGCCGGTTCTCCTTCGAGTTGATCATGCCGGTATAGCCGCGATGCAGCAGCTTGAAGAGGTGGTTCTCCGACTGACCGTGGGCGCGGAAGTCGCGGATCAGGAACTTCGAGAGCGCGGCATATTGAATGCCCATCTCCTCCTCGCCGCACTCGCCCAAGGTCCGGCCGTCGAAGCCAATGATCGCCGAATGGCCGAAATAGGAATAGACGCCGTCGAAGCCGGCGGCGTTGGCGACCGCGACATAGGTGTTGTTGGCGAATGCCATCGCCTTCGAGATCAGCACCTGCTGCTCTTTCGCCGGATACATGTAGCCCTGGCAGCGGATGATCAGCTCGGCGCCGCGCATGGCGCAGTCGCGCCAGATCTCCGGGTAGTTGCCGTCGTCGCAGATGATCAGGCTGATCTTGAGGCCCTTCGGGCCGTCCGAGACGTAGGTGCGGTCGCCGGGATACCAGCCCTCGATCGGAGTCCAGGGCATGATCTTGCGGTATTTCTGCACGATCTCCCCCTGGTCGTTCATCAGGATCAGGGTGTTGTAGGGCGCCTTGTGCGGATGTTCCTCGTGGCGCTCGCCGGTGAGCGAGAACACGCCCCAGACCCCGGCCTTGCGGCAGGCCTCAGCGAAGATTTCGGTTTCCGCGCCGGGAACCGTCGAGGCGGTCTCGTACATCTCGGACGCATCGTACATGATGCCGTGGGTCGAGTATTCGGGGAAGATCACGAGGTCGAGGCCCGGCAGGCCGGCCTTCATCCCGACGATCATGTCGCCGATCTTCCTGGCGTTCTGCAAGACCTCCGCCTTGGTGTGCAGCCGGGGCATCTTGTAGTTCACGACGGCTACGCCGACGCTGTCCTGGCTCGATGAGATGTCGCCGTGCATCATGGCGGCGTTTCCTCCGATTGGGTTGGGGGGAGGGGCCCGCCCGTGTCGCGCGGGCCCGAATGGCTGGCTCGGGTCTGAGGCTAGCCCGGGGCGAGGCCGAGGAGGGTTCCGAGGGGAACGACCAGGGTGGCGCCGGCATAGAAGCCGTCCTTGGCCCGGCGCGCGGTGAAGGGGTTCCAGAACGAGTTCGGGTTGACCACGTACTGAACCACCGGCTCGACGATCACGCCCGCGCCCAGATCGAAATGCGCGTTGGCCTCGAACACGAA
>NZ_NKUI01000152.1 GCF_014845115.1 Methylorubrum zatmanii
CTGCCCAGCCCCCTGCCCCATCGTCGCGCCGATGCGCTACAACGCGCCCGCGCCTTGTGACCTCGTCGCAGTCTGGCACGACCAGCCCGCTTCCTTCCGAGCCCTTCGCCTTGCTGAATACCTTCCTCGTCTTCATCGGTGCCGGCCTCGGCGGCGTGCTGCGTCACGGGGTCAACTTCACCGCCGTCAGGCTCGGGTCGAGCTTCCCGTGGGGGACGCTCGGCATCAACGTCGTCGGCTCGGTCCTGATGGGTCTCGTCACCGGCTGGATGGCCCTGCGCGGCGGTTCCCCTCAGGCACGCCTGTTCGTGGCGACCGGCATCCTCGGCGGTTTCACCACCTTCTCGACCTTCTCCCTCGAGACCGTCACCCTGATCGAGCGGGGCGAAGTGGTCGCCGCACTGGTCTACGTGCTCGCCTCGCTGCTGGCGGGGATCGGCGGGCTGGCGCTGGCCCTCGCGCTGATGCGGCAAGTTCTGTGAGGACGGGTGCTGTGAAGACAGGCGAGCCGTGAGCGAGTGCCCGAATCTGCGGCGCTGCGCCCCCCTGCTGGCGGCGCTCGCCGGTTCCCCCGAGGCGGCGCAAGCGGCGCCGGACCACCCCTTCATCGATGCCGCCCGCGTCGTACCGGGGCTGCGCCTCGACATCCGCTATGCCGGCTCCGACAATTTCGTCGGCCGGCCCATCGCCGGTTACGAGGCGCCGCGCTGTCTGCTGACACCGGAGGCGGTGCGGGCGCTGGCCCGAGCCCAGGCGGCACTCGCTGCGGACGGCCTCGGCCTCAAGCTGTTCGACTGCTACCGCCCGGTGCGCGCGGTGGCGGATTTCGCCGCCTGGGCCCGCGACCCCGCCGACACGCGGATGAAGCCGGCCTACTACCCAAACATCGACAAGGCCGACCTCTTCCGCCTCGGCTACATCGCCGAGCGCTCCGCGCATTCCCGCGGCTCGACCGTGGACCTGACCCTCGTCCACCGCGCCGACGGCTCGGAACTCGGCATGGGCACGCCGTTCGACCTGTTCGACGAGGCCTCGGCGACGGACTCCCCCCGTGTCGGCCCGGCACAGGCCCGCAACCGGCAGCGTCTGAGAGCGGTGATGATTCGCTCCGGCTTCACGCCCTACCCGCAGGAATGGTGGCATTTCACCCTGAAGCGGGAACCCTACCCCGACACCGCCTTCGACCATCCCGTCCGCTAGGCCGGCGGCCCTGGCGGCGCCAAGCCAAGATGCGCAGACGGCTTTTCAGGCCCGCTTGAATTCTTCCAAAGTGAGCCCGGGCGCCGAGCGAATGAAACGGATTTAAAGTATTTCCAATGTTTCCAGAACAGCTTGCACAATAAAGACCAAACACGCCATGATGAGGACATGGCGCACATTATTACCTTTCCAAACTCTTCTCCCGGCAGCCCTTGGCCCTCTGTGGCCGATACGCTGCCCTCCCTTCGCGACGGCCAAGGTGGCCTCGCCGCGATGCTCGCCGCCCTCGATGGCCTGCTCGATTGCCTGCGCATCGCGTGGTGGGACGGTTCCTCCCTGTCCTTGAGCCGGGGCGGGCTCGAATCCCTCGTCGGCCTGGAACCCGGCGATGCGACGCCGCCCCGCCTGACCCCGGCCGAACTGCGCGGGGAGGTGCGGGCATGAGCGCGGGTCTCTTCACCGCCCCGCCCGACGCGGCGGAGCGCCAAGCGCAAGGCGCGATGGAGCGGGCGCTCACCGTCGCCTTCTGGCAGGCCATGCAGCGGGAGCCGATGCACGTCATGGCTGCCTTGGAGGCTGCGGTTCGCACCGTCGGCACCCTCTACCGGCAGGTGGCCGACGCACACGGGCCCAACGGGCACTGCACCTGCGGCTGGGAGCCGGACCCGGAAACCGACCTGATCGTTCTCGAAGCGATGCTGGCCGCGGCCGTCGCCTGTCCGGCGCACAAGGATCTCGCCGACATGGTCCCGGCCGGCCGGGCCTGATCCGGTCCCGGATCGACTCGGTCCGAACCGGCCCTGTCCCCAACCTATTCCGAGACGGCCTCGGAGGATTTCGCGCGGGCATAGGCGCCCATGATCGCGGAGAGCAGGCCGGGAAACCGCGCCTCCACCTCCGCGCAGCGCGAATGGTTGCGCATCTCGACGCCGTGGCGCTCACACCGGATCAGCCCCGCCTCGCGCAGCACCTTGAAGTGGCTCGACAGCGACGATTTCGGGATGACCCGATCCCCCAAGGCGGCGACGTTGGTGCAGGCCTCGACGCAGCCCGCGCCCGAGATCCGGGCGAAGATCGCCGCGCGGACCGGATCGGAGAGCGCGTGCAGAATCGCTTCCGGGCGGATGTCCTCCAGGGCGGGGTGAAACAGGGGCCTCATATTTCATCCATATGGGGCCTTGATCTTCATTCCCATAGTTCCGAAATTCCGAACTATGGGACGAAGGCAACCATCCGGGAGCCGGCCCATGCCAAAGGTTAGCACACATGGCAAAGCTTGACGGCAAGGTCGCCGTGGTGACCGGCGCATCGAAGGGGATCGGCGCAGCCATCGCCAAGGCCCTGGCAGCGGATGGCGCAGCGGTCGTCGTCAACTACGCTTCGAGCAAAGCGGGAGCGGATTCCGTGGTCGAAGCGATCACCTCGGCCGGGGGCAAGGCCATCGCGCTCCAGGGGGACGTGTCCAAGGCCGCACAGGCGCATAGCCTGATCGAGGCGGCGGTGACGCAGTTCGGCCGGCTCGACGTGCTGGTCAACAATTCCGGCGTCTATGAATTCGCCCCGATCGAAGAGGTGACCGAAGAGCATTACCGTCGCCAGTTCGACGTCAACGTGCTGGGCGTGCTGCTGGCGACCCAAGCGGCGGCCAAGCATCTCGGAGAAGGCGGGAGCGTCATCAACATCTACTCCGCCATCACCCATCTGAACACCCCGAACGCCTCGGTCTATAGCGGAACCAAGGGCGCCCTGAACGCGATTTCCGGTGTTCTGGCCAACGAGCTGGCCCCCCGCAAGATCCGGGTCAACACGGTCAGTCCGGGTTTCGTGGTGACGGAGGGCACGCATTCGGCCGGCATCGTCGGTTCCGAGATGGCAGCCGGCATCGTCGCACAGACGCCGCTCGGCCGGGCCGGCCAGCCGGACGACATCGCGGATGTCGTCCGGTTCCTCGCCTCCGACGAGGCCCGCTGGCTGACCGGCGAGGTGATCACCGCCAGCGGCGGCATGCGCTGAGGCGGAGGTCGACCATCGGCGCGTGTCCCCGTGGAGGGACGCACAGCCATCGAAGAGTGTGAGAAAATGCGGCCGGCAAGTCCCGGCCGCCCTTCGTCACGCGCCGTCGGCGGCGCGGCACGCCATCGTTACGGCATGCGTCAGCCCAAATCCGTTTGATCCCTTCGGGAGGGCGGACATGGGCTTCGCTCAAACGCCGCGCGGGCTTGCCGAGACGCAACCCGATCCGATCAAGCGGATCCTGTCTCAGGACGATTGCGCGACCGCGTCGGAGGCGATCGGCCCGAGCAGAGCCTCCTCCTCGTCGTCGATCTCGCCGTCCATCTCGTGATCGACCTCGTCGTGACCGGTCACGCCGGCAGCCTCCGCGAGGTTGCGGGCAACCCGGCGCAGGAGCTTGCGCAGGCGCCGCCGCTCCTTGCTGTCGAAGTCTTCGAGCAGTTCGGCCTCGACCTCGTCCCAGATGCGCTCGATCGCGGCGGCCTTGGCGAGGCCGGATTCGGTGAGGCGGACCCGCACGATCCGCCCGTCGCCGGCCTCGGCCCGGCGCTCGACGAAGCCGAGGGCGGCGAGGCGGGAGATCGTCTTGGACGCGGTCGGCGGCCGCACCCGCAGAGTGGCGGCGAGATCGCCCATGGTCATGCTGCCGGCCGCCGCCAGGGCCTGGACCACCTGCTCCTGACCGGCGAACAGGTCAAGTTCCGCGAGCCGGTCGCCGACCCGGGCGCGATGGAGCCGCGCCGCCTGCACCAGGGCCCAGCCGACGCTCTTGGCAGCCGGAGGGCGCAACCGCTTCACGGCCTTGCCCTCCTTGACGCTGCGTCCACCCGACTGAGCGAGGGTCTCGCCTTGCGCCGACACGGCGAGCGCTTCGTTTGCCGCCGACATGATGCGGTTTCCCTTCGCGGACTCGCGGGCTGACAACACGGCCCCGAGAAACATAGCCCTGAGGGCTGCCCGCCCGGAAGCATCTGCCGCCTCGCCATGAAACTTAGATGACAAAGATGCAGCGAGAGCGCCGCGATGAACCGCCAAATTCGGTCTGACCGAGAAATCTCTTCACGGCGCAGCGGATTTCGTGGAATCCCCGCCGCATGAGCTTCGAGCGACATCGAGACAGGCTGCGGCGATGAGGCGTCGGGAGGCGCTCGGCCTCTATCCCTTGCGCGACCTGAAGCGAGGCGCGGATCACGGCGCCTGGACCGCGACCGGCCCGGCGCCCACCTTCGCCTTCGGTCCCCATGCGGCCGTGACGGCCCTGTCGGGCACCCGCATCCGCCTTCGCAGCCGGCCGGATGCGGTGCATCCGGTGCTCGCCGTCGCGGTGGAGGGCGAGGCCGAGCCACGCCGTTACCGCCTGACCCGGCGGGCGGGCGGCACGGACGACCTGATCCGCCTCCCCCCCGGCCTCCGCGCTCTGCGCCTGGAGGCCACGGAGGCCAACCCCGGCTTCCGCCTCGACGCGGTGACGGTCGCACCGGCGGGCCGGATCGAAGCGGGACTGGTCTCGGCCCGGACCATTCTCGAACGGCTGCCGCCGCAGGAGCGGCGCCCGCTCCGCCTGTTGCGCCGGGCCTTCGGCCTGCTGCGCAGCGTGCCGCCGGGCGAGATCTGGCGCCGCCTGACCCGTGCCGCCGCGACGCGCCGCCCGCCCGCCCGCTACGCCGACTGGATCGCGACGGTCGAGACGCCGGCCCTCCCCCCGGCCCAGGCCGCCGCCGCGCTCCTCGCGGCCCTGCCGGACCGGCCCCTGATCTCGGTGCTGATGGCGGAGGACACCGCCACGCCGGCAGACCTGTCCGAAGCGGTGGCGAGCCTCAGGGCGCAATTCTATCCCGATTGGGAGCTGCTCTTGGTGGCCGCGCCCTCGGAACCGCTCCGGGCGCTCGCCGCCGAGGAGCCGAGGCTCCGCCTGCTGTCACCGGAAGGCGCGACCCCCGCCCTCGACGCGGCCCTCGCCGAGGCGCGCGGCAGCTTCGTCGCGCCGATGCCACCCGATGCCCGGCTCGCCCCCCAGGCGCTCCTGGCCGTCGCGCGCCGGCTCGCCGCCGAGCCCGGCCACGACATGCTCTATTCCGACGAGGACCGGATCGGCGCGGACGGTGAACGGTGCGATCCGCATTTCAAGCCGGATTGGTCGCCCGAAACGCTGGAGGCCGGCTTCTATACCGGCGGCCTCGCCCTCTACCGCACGGCGCTCGCGCGGGCCGTGGGCGGCTTTCCGGCGGAGAGCGCCGGCGCGGAGGTCTACGACCTGACCCTGCGCCTGACCGAGCGGACCGACCGGGTCGGGCATATCCCTCAGATGCTCTGTCATCGGCGCAGCGCCGGGATCGACCCGGAGGCCGCCACCCGCGCCCTCGCCGGCCGCGCCCGTCGCACCGGCGGTCTCGGCTCGATCCGCGTCCTGGCTCCCGGTCACTTCGCCCTGAGACGCGAACCGAGGCAGCGCCCCCTCGTCTCGATCGTGATCCCGACCGCCGGGCGCGACACTGTGATCGGCGGCCGCACCATCGACCTGCTGGCCGCC
>NZ_NKUI01000153.1 GCF_014845115.1 Methylorubrum zatmanii
CGCCGACGAGGAGGGCGATTCCGGCTTCTTCGCCCTCGGTTCGGGCCCCGGCCGCGCCGTGGCGGTGGTCGAGGAACTCTACAAGGAGCTTGGCTATCGCGACAACGCGACGGCGACCGCCCTCGTCCTCGAATCCGCCAGCGCCCCGCCGGCCTCGGTGGTGAACAAGGTCGCCCGCGAGACCGGCGTCGCGGCCGAGAACGTCACCTTCATCTACGCCCCGACCCAGAGCCTCGCCGGCGCCACCCAGGTCGTCGCCCGCGTGCTGGAAGTGGCCCTGCACAAGGCCCACACCGTCGGCTTCGATCTGCACAAGATCCTCGACGGCATCGGCTCGGCCCCGCTCTCGCCGCAGCACCCTGACTTCATCCAGGCCATGGGCCGCACCAACGACGCCATCATCTATGGCGGCCGGGTGCAGCTCTTCGTCGATGCCGACGACGCGGATGCCAAGCAGCTCGCCGAGCAGCTCCCCTCCACCACCTCCGCCGATCACGGCGCGCCCTTCGCCGAGATCTTCTCGCGGGTGAACGGCGACTTCTACAAGATCGACGGGGCGCTGTTCTCGCCGGCCGAGGCCATCGTCACCTCGGTCAAGACCGGCAAGACCTTCCGCGGCGGCCGGCTGGAGCCGCAGCTCGTGGACGCTTCCTTCGCGTAAGGCGCCGAAGTGAGACTCTCCCCCGGCAGCGGGAGAGGGTCGTCGAGGGCCGATTTGGCCGGCGTGCTCTGGCAAGCGCCTCGTTCCGCAGGCCGAGCTGCTGCGTCAGCAGCCTCGAAGCACGCCGCGACCTGTACTCCACCAGACTGGTGCCACAGGATCGGTCGTTCCGGCGTGCTTCGAGGCCGAGCTTTCGCTCGGCACCTCAGCGGAGCCCAAATCCGCCATCCCGAAGGGATCAACCGGATTGGGTATGAGAAGAACGGAAAAAGAGCGAATGCGCATCGGACTCGCGGCCGATAACGGCAATTGGCACAAGGCACGGCTGCGGGAGGCCTTGCGCGGGCTCGGCGTCGAGCCAGTGCTGTTCTCGCTGGCCGATGTCGCCGTGGTGACGGGGGGCGGCGAGCCTCTGCGCGTCCCCGGCTTCGAGGACGGGCTGCCGGACGGCGTCTTGCTGCGCACCATCGCCGGCGGCACCTTCGAGGCCACCACCATGCGGCTCGGCGTGCTCCACGCCCTGGTCGCCTCGGGCGTGACTGTCTGGAACGGGCCGACCGCCATCGAGCGCTCGGTGGACAAGGCCGCGACCTCCCTGCTGATCGACCGCGCCGGCCTGCCGACCCCGGACACCTTCGTCGTCTCGAAGCGCGAGGCGGCCGCCGAGATCGTCGCCCGCGAGGCGCGGCCGGGGAAGCCGATCGTGCTCAAACCCTTGTTCGGCTCCCAGGGCGAGGGTCTGATGCTCCTGGAGAAGCCGGAGGATTTGCCGGCTCAAGAAGAGGTCAGCGGCGTCTATTATCTTCAGCGCTACGTTGCGCGCGCCGACGGACAGTGGCGCGACTACCGCGTCTTCGTCTGCGAGGGGCGGGCCATCGCCGGGATGATCCGCGAGGGCGACGGCTGGATCACCAATGTCCACCGGGGCGGCCGCCCCTTCGCCTGGGACGTGCCGGCCCGCGCCGCCGAGATGGCGGAGGCCGCCGCAGCCGCGATCGGCGTCGATTACACCGGCATCGACCTCGTGGAGGACGGGGAGGGTGGCTTCCAGATCCTGGAGGTGAATTCCATGCCCGCTTGGTCCGGCCTGCAGCAGGTGACCGAGGTGGACATCGCCGGCGCGGTGGCGCGCGGCTTCCTCAACGCGGTCCGCGCGGCGCGGCCGCCGCGGCTGGTCTCGGCCCTCGGATGAGCGGGGCGGCGCCCTCCGACCTGCTGGCGGCGCCCCTCGGCCTGCCGGCGACGGTCGTGGCCGACCTCTACCGCGCCGCCTGCCTCGCCGAACTCGACGCGCTGAAGCCCGGCAACGTGCATGGCTTCGCCCCCGGCCACCGCATGGGGGTGGCCGATTTCGTCGCCAGCGCCGACGTCTCGGCGTCGTCCCTGGCGGAGGCGGGTGCCCGGGTGGGGCGGCGGGTGCGCGGCGGCGTCGAGGCGACCTTCGCCGCGGTCGGCCAGAACACCAATCTCGGTATCCTGCTGCTCTGCGCGCCGCTCGCCCGCGCGGCGGAGGAGGACGGTCCCCTCACGGAGCGGCTCCGGGCGGTGCTGGAGGGCTTCGACGGCACCGATTCCCGCGACGTGTTCGCGGCGATCCGCCGGGCGAATCCCGGTGGCCTCGGCACGGCGGCACGTCACGACGTGGCCGCCGAGGGGCCGGTTCCGCCCCTGCTCGCGGCGATGGCGGAGGCGGCCCCCCGCGACCGCATCGCCCGCGCCTATACCGATGGCTTTCGCGATCTGTTCGAGATCGGCCTGCCAGCGCTCGCCGCCGCACGGCAGCGGGGGCTCGCGCCGCCCTGGACCACCACCGCGATTCATCTCGCTTATCTCACCGGGGTGCCCGACAGCCACATCGCCCGCAAACACGGCCCCGAGCGGGCCGAGGCGGTGCGGGCGCAGGCGCTGGATCGGCTCGCCCGACTCGATCTCGCCGAGGCCCCGGTCGAGGCGCTTCTGGCCTACGATCAGGAGCTAAAGCAGGCCGGTCTCAACCCCGGCACGAGCGCCGACTTCACCGTCGCGACCCTGTTCCTCGACGCGTTGCTCGCCGCCCGCAGTGAGACTCCCTGAAGCTCGGGCGCGAGGGGACGAATCTTCACGCGTCAAGGCCCCCGGGCATCCAAAAAATCGCCGATTCCAGGGCCTTGCGCGGGTTGTTCGGCGCGGAAGCCCGCTGTAGGGTCCGCGCCGCTATCCGGGCTAACCGGCTCGGCCCTCTGCCGGGCGCCGCGAACAAGGATGGCTTCCGGCCCCGCCTTACTCTCAGGGCGGGCCTTTTTTCAGGAATCCAGGGAGAGACCCCGAATGGCAAAGATCACCAAGGTTCAGGTCGGCGAAGCCCTCGTCGGCGATGGCAACGAAGTCGCTCACATCGACCTCATCATCGGACCGCGCGGCTCGCCGGCCGAGACCGCTTTCTGCAACGGCCTGGTCAACAACAAGCACGGCTTCACCAGCCTGCTCGCGGTCATCGCGCCGAACCTGCCGTGCAAGCCGAACACCCTGATGTTCAACAAGGTCACCATCAACGACGCCCGTCAGGCCGTCCAGATGTTCGGCCCGGCCCAGCACGGCGTCGCCAAGGCGGTGCAGGATGCGGTGGCCGAAGGCATCATCCCGGCTGACGAGGCCGACGACCTGTACATCCTGGTCGGCGTGTTCATCCACTGGGAAGCGGCCGACGACGCCAAGATCCAGAAGTACAACTACGAGGCCACCAAGCTCTCGATCCAGCGCGCCGTCAACGGCGAGCCGAAGGCCGCGACGGTCACCGAGCAGCGCAACTCGGCGCAGCACCCCTTCGCCGCCAATTAGATCGGAGGCAGTCCTGGGCAGAGCGAGCCTCCGCCCGCACCGCGGGGTCTGCTCCAGCGACTGGCTTCGATCTTCCTTGGACGCTAACGGGATGGGGACGGCTTCGGCCGTCCCTTTCTCTTTTCCGGGCCTGGGCTCCGGTCAGCGCAGGCGTCCGTCATGGATCGCCGAGGCGACGAGCGCGCCGGCCGCGCCGGCCTTTGCCAGCCGGTCGATATCCTCCGGGCCCCGCACGCCCCCGGCCGCGTAGATCCGCCGCCCCGAGCGAGAATTCCCCGTTCCGAGGCTGACGGCCCGTGCGATCCCGGCCAGATCGGGCCCCGTGCCGGTGCCGATGCGGGCCAGCGTCATCACGATCACATCGCCCGGCCAGATCTGCGCGTCGTCATGCAACGCATCCGGCCCGAGCCGCTCCTCACCCCGGCTGTCGAGGGAGAGCACGGCCCGGTCGCCGAGCGCCCGCACCAACTGCGCATCCCGCTGGCTCTCGCTGCCGATCACCGGACGGCCGAGCCCGCCCGCCATGAAGCGCTCGACCCCCGAGGCATCGGCGAAGCCGGCATCGACCCAGAGCACCGTGCCGGGGCAGGCGCGGTGCACCGCCTCCAGGCTTCGACGGTCGGGCTCCGCCCCCTCCATGATGGCATCGAGATCGGCGACGTAGAGCAGGCTTCCCCCGACTGCGTCGAGCAGGCCCCGGGCGATGTCGGCGGGCTTCGAGCCTCTGGCCAAGGGGGTGTCGATCGGGGCATAGGCGTCGCGTTCGCCCGCGCGGGCGCGCACCACCTGCCCGCGGCGCAGGTCGATCACCGGGATCAACCGGAACGGCAGCGGCCGCCCCTCGAAGCCTTGAGACATCGCGTGAACCGTACAATGACCAGGATCGTCGGGTGGGATCTCGGCGGGGTGCATGTCAAGGCGTCGCTCGTCGAGGCGGGCCGCGTGGTCGCGGCGGTGCAGGCTCCCTGCCGGCTCTGGCGCGGCGTCCCCGCCCTCGACGAAACCTTCGCCACCCTGCCGGATTGGGTGCGGGGCGAGGCGGACCACGCCGTCACCATGACCGGTGAACTGACCGATTGCTTCGCCGACCGGGCCGATGGCGTGGACCAGCTCTCCGCCTGGGCCGCCGCGACGCTGGCGGGGCGCGTGCGGATCTATGCCGGCCGCGCCGGCTTCGTCGCGCCGGAGGCCGCTCGCGCGCACGCCGCCGATATCGCCTCCGCCAACTGGCACGCCACTGCCGCGCTCATCGGGCGACACGCTGAAAATGCGCTCCTGGTCGATATCGGCTCGACCACCGCCGACCTGATCCCGATCGTGGCCGGTCAGCCCGCCGCGCGGGGATACAGCGACGCCGAGCGCCTGGAGACGGGCGAGCTCGTCTATACCGGCGTGGTGCGCACGCCGCTCCTCGCCTTCGCCACCCACGCGCCCTGGCGCGGCCGGCGCACGGCCCTGATGGCGGAGACCTTCGCCAGCACCGCCGACATCTATCGCCTCACCGGCGACCTGCCGGAGGGAGCGGACCAGCAGCACAGCGCCGACCTCAAGGGGAAGTCGATCCCGGAATCGGAGACGCGGCTCGCCCGCATGGTCGGCCGCGACCGGGGGGAGGGGAGTGCGGAGGAATGGCGGGCCCTGGCCGCGTGGTTCGGTGAGGCGCAGCTGCGCCCGCTGCACGATGCCGCCGCGATCCTGCTGTCGCGCCCCGACCTTGCCGCGGACGCGCCGCTCGTCGTCTGCGGTGCCGGCCGCTTCCTGGCCGAGCGTCTCGCCGCCCGTCTCGGACGCCGCGCGGTGCCGTTGACCGAGGTGATCGCCGGCCAGATGGGCGACGAGGGCTCCGCATGGGTTTCGACCTGCGGGCCGGCGGTGGCGGTCGGGCTGATCGCGTGAGGAACCGAGCCGCTCCCATGCGTTGACGGGAACGGCCGGACAGATGTCTCTCACGATGCTCCCGTTGCGCCGTCCCCTGCGAGGAGGACGAGCGGTGACCGGGCGTGTCGTCGGGGGGATTCAAGGAGATGCGAATGGCAACAGGAAACAAGCTCACCCGCATCCTGGCGACCCGGACCGGCGAGGCCATCGAACTGGCCTTCGTCACCGAGGACGGCCGTACCACCCGGGTGCTGGCGAGCGACGACCAGATCGACCGCCTCGTGGACGAATTGGAGGACATCCTCAACTCGCCCGCCGAGCCGGGCTCCGGCGAGCCGCCCGCGGCGGCCTGATCCGGTTGTAGGGGTTTCGATGATCGGTCGGGACATCGCTCCCGACCGATCATCGTGCGGCGTCACCTCAGGAAGTCGCCGAAGGAGCGCGGGCCGTCACCCGTCGCGATGGTCCCGGTGACGGTGAGGCTCGACGTGTCGATCAGGCTCAGGGCGTTGTCGCCCCAATTGGCGACGACGACGGTCTTCCCGTCCCGTGTGGCGGCGATCCCCTCGGGATGGTCGCCGACATCGATCGCGGCGAGCTTGCGCAGGGTGGCGGGGTCGAACACCGTCACGGTGTTGGAATACTGGTCGGTGACGAAGCCGCGCCCGGCGGCCAGGGCGATGACATAGGGACGCTGGCCGGTGGCGACGCGCCCGGTCTCGCGGCCGGCGGCGACGTCGATGGCCGAGACGTCGTTCGAGACCACGTTGGCGGTGTAGGCGAAGCGGCCATCGGCGGAGAGAGTCAGGCCGAACGGGTGCTGGCCGACCGGCACGCGCCGTGTCTCCCGGCGGTTCGCCACATCGATGATCGAGACGGAATCGGATTCGCGGTTGGCGACCAGCAGGGTCGCGCCGTCCGGCGTCACGGCGATGCCGGAGGGCGATTGGCCGGTGGCGATCTCCCCCTCCCGCTTCAAGCCGTCGGCGCTCGGGCTCAGCACGAAGACGCGGGCGCCGTACCAATCGGCGACATAGACCTCGCCGGATGTCGGGTTGACGCCGATGCCGAGCGGGCCGCCGGGCAGATCGAGGCTCCCGGTGACCCGGCGGGCCCCGAGATCAATCACCGCGACGCCGTGGCCCTCGGGCCGGGTGACGTAGGCGGTCTTCCGGTCCGGCGAGAAGGCGATGCCGGCCGGCGCGCCGCTCACGGGGATCGATTGCAGGATTTTCTTGGTGGCGAGATCCACCACCTCGACGGCATTGCCGAGCTGCGCCGTGACGAGGGCTTCCTGAGCCAGAGCGGGGAAGCCGGCGAGGGTGACGAGGCCGATGAGACTCGCCATCGCCCCTGCTTTCCGGAGGGAGAGCCGGCATGTCTGCCGAAATGAGGACAACATGCCGGCTCTCCGCAGCATCGGACCCTTACGAGCCCTTCTCGGCCTTGGCCTTCACGTTCTCCAGGCCGGACTTGTAGAGGCCGGACACGGCCTTCTTGGCGGCCTCGTCGTTCAGCTCGGGCGGCGGATCGTTGTTCATGTAGCCGCGGTAGAACGCGCCGCGCCAGGTCAGCTTCGACTTGGTGCCGTCGCCCTCGACCTCGACCCACGACGAATAGTCGTTGACCGGCAGAACCTTCACGTCGACCTTTTCGATCCGGTACATCAACGACTTCTTCTCGGCGTCGTACTTGGAGAGCTCCTCCTCGACCGTGGCGCCGCCCTTCAGGGTCAGCGTGCGGGTCGCCTTCGGCTCGTTGCCGCCCTTGCTCTCGGTCTTCTCGACCACCGGGATCCAGCTGCCGTCCTGGAAGTTGCCGACGATCGCCCAGACCTTGTCGGCGGGGGCGTTGATCTCGATCGACTCGGAAACCTTCTGCCGGGTCGGGCCATGGGCCTGCGCGGCGAAGGTCACCGTGGCGAGCGCCGCCACGGCGGCGAGCGTCCTGAACTTCATCTTTCGTCCTCCTCCCGTCGGACCGCCGGATGACGGTCCTTCGTCACGTCGCACCCCGTCCCGGTTGTCCGATCCGGTTCGAGGCGCGGGCTCCTGAAGGTGCATCGTCGCGGGAAGCGGCCAGCGCCTCTCGCAGCGACCCCCTGGCGATCGAACGGCCCTTCTGTCAGGAGCCGCCCTTCTCAAGCCGCGCCTTGAGGTTCTCAAGGCTGGCATGAACCCAGGCCCGCACCCGCTTCTCCGAATTCTCGTCGTTCAGTTCGGGCGGCGGGTCGTTGTTCGGATGGCCCCGGTAGAACGCGGCCTTCCACTCGACGCGGGCCGCGTGCTCGCCCTCGGGCTGCACCGAGATCGTAGCCGAGTAGTCCTTGGCCGGCAGGTCGGCGACATCGTTCGTCACGATGTAATAGGCGAAGCTCCGGTGCTCGGGATCGAGCTTGCGGGTCTCTTCGACGATGGCGTGGCCGTTCTTCAGGGTCAGCCGGTAGGAAGGCTTCTCGGGCGTGCCCTCCTGCGCGGCTCCGGCCACGTTGTCGATCCAGCCCGCATCGGCGGGGTTGCCCACCACCGCCCAGACCTTGTCGGCGGGGGCGTCGATGGTGACGGTCTCGACGATCTTGCGCCGGGTCGGCGCGTGCTGGGCCTCGGCCGTGACGGTGGTCACCGCGAGGGCCGCGGCGGCGAGAACAGCGATCCGCATGGAAATGATCATCTCCTGCCGCCTCACGAGGGGCGGCTCGTCCCGTCGAGGACGCGGCCGCTGCGCCCGAGGGCGGCGGCGACCTTGTCCTCGATCCAGTTCCAGGCCTCGTGCTCGGCGGGGCCGGCGGTCTTCGCGATCGCTATGGCATGATAGGCCATCTCCGTCAGGATCTTTTCCGGCTCCAGCATGTGGAGCCGGGTGGACAGGATGGCCGCCTCGATCACCGCCCCTTGCGCCCGGTTGTAGCCGATGAACGGCACGTGGCTGACGGCATGGACCATCCGCCCGCGATAGCGCGGCCGGGTGGCGTCGTCCTCGATGGAGGCCACCTCGAATTCGGCATGGCCGAAGCAGTCGGCCAGGCGCTTGCCCGCGATCCGGTCGCAATCCACCACCGGCCAGTCGCGCCGCCCGGTGACGGCGCCGGCGATCACCCGCACGTCGCTCGGCGCCGAGGCGGCGAAGCAGGGCCGGCTCGTCAGGTTCTCGATGGTGGGCGAGGGCCGGAACGGGGCGAGCACGAAATCCTCGCCCTCGCGGATCAGCCCGAACGGCACGAGATGCAGCTCTCCCGTCGCCGACAGGGTGGTGACGACGGTCTCCAGAATCAGCGGCATCTCAGTTGCGGTCCTCATCCGGCACCAGCCGGCCGCAGACGATGCGGCCGCCCGTCGGCTCGGCGAGCCTGTCGCGCGCGCCGGCTTCGCTGCTTCCCGTCTCGGTCTCGGGCGGGCTCGCATCCTGCTCGGGCCCGGTGGCGGCCGCGCGGGCGGCAGCGGGCGCCTCGGGGCCGCTGTGCCGGGTATGGGCGGATTTCGTCGGCCCGGCCGCCTTGAAGGCGGTGGCATCCTCCTGCGTGCGGTCGGCGGCGCAGCCCCAGTCGAGGGGCTCGTCCTGCACGTAACGCTTGCCGAGGCGGAACGCGGTTTCGGCCTTGGTCAACTCCCCGCCGAGATAGAAGGCGTGCGCGCCGTCGCTCGCCACGTTCAGGTCGGGGAAGAAGGCCATCGCGTCGATGCCGGTGGTGTGGATGTCGCGGTTGTAGACGTGGATGCCGTCCTCGGCGACGGCGATGCGATAATTGGGGTCGCGGACCTCCGCGGCCAGGGCGGCGATTTCATCGGGGGTCTGCACGAAGGGGCGCTTGTCATGGAGCGCCAGAAGGTCCCGGCCATAGCCCTTGGGCAGGGCGGCATCCTCCTTGGCCGCGTACATCACCCGGCGGGCGGCGTCGTGCTCCTCCACCGTGCGCCGGGTGTGGTTCGAGACCTGCACGATCAGCACGTTGCGGATTGCGAGTTCCGAGCACATGCCCACCAGCAGAGCCGTGACGCCGAGGCTGTCGGCCTCGGTGAGTTCGGTGAGATTGCCGGTGCCCATCATCATCTCGATGTTCGGCCAGCGCGCCCGCGTGTCCCGGTAGCGGGCAATCGAGTCGACGAAGCCGAAATGGATCGGCTCCAGGATCGGATCGGCCATGTAGGGCCGGCCGGCCCGCTCCATCCGCTCGATGGCGCGGTCGAGGGAGGGCAGGTCGTCGGGCCGCATCGGCACGAGGATCGGCACCGCGTCGGTCTCGAAGGCGAGATCGAGCGTCTCCTCGTTGAGGCTCAGCAGATAGTCGGCGCCCGCCTTCGCCCCACGGGTCAGCTCGTCGAGGGAGAAGGAATCGACGCTCACCTTCAGCCCGGCACCTTTCAGGGCGCGCACGCTGTCCTCGAGATGCGGAAACGGCGTGTCCGGCAGACCGCCGAGATCGATCACGTCGGCGCCGCGCCGGGCGAGGTCGAGGGCTTTGGCCAGGATCTGGTCCGGCGTCATCTTCGAGGCGTCGACGATCTCGGAGAAGATCCGCAGATCGTGCCGCGACAGGTCGACCTTGCGTCCGGTCAGGCCAAGATAAGCCGGCAAATCGACGATCTCATCCGGCCCCCGCTCCACCGGCAGGCCGAAATGGCGGCTGAGAGCTTCGGGATTCGCCCGGCAGCGCCCGGGCAGGACGATCCGGGTCGCGCCCTCCGGCATCGTCACCCGGCGCTTGATGATCTCCTCGGTCATCAGCGCGGCGACCTTCACCCCGGCATCGGCGATGCTCCAGCGGAAACGCTCCGCCGGCAGCGTGGCGGCGACCTTCTCCAGCCGGGCATGGGCCAGCTTGCCGGTGATGAAGACGAGATGTTCGGGCGCGCTCATGCGGCGTGCCTCTCGGATGAGGTGGCGGGGCCGCGGATCACGATCTCACCGGGAAAAGCGGCGGCGAAGCGCGGGAAGGCGGCATCGACGAGGCCGGCTCTGGCCAAGGCGGACGGGCTGGCGTCGGGCGAAAGTTTTGCCGACTTCACAAGAATGCAGCGCCGGGCGCCGAGCGCCGTCGCGAGCCAGAGGGCGAGGCTGTCGGAGGTGACCTCCCAACTCTCCGGGATGTCGGGATGGCCGGCTTTGAGGGCGGCCGGGTCCCAGATCGCCGCGCGGCCCTGGGAGAGGGTGCCGGCCACGGCCTCCGGACTCGCGGCGATGGCGAGCCGGGGTTCGAGCGAGGCAAAAACCTCCGCCATCCGTCCCATGGCATCGAGGGCGAGGCGGTGGGCGAGGGCGTCGTCGAAGCCGAGCGCCGCTTGCGCCGTCCGCACCGCCTCGGCGAAGGGACCGCCGCCGGGAACGACCGCGACCGGGGCCTCATCCGCACAGGCGGCGAGCACGGCGCGGAGCCGGGCGCGATCCGCGACGAGGCTACCGCCGATCTTGACGACCGCAGGGCCTTCCTTCCCCGCGACGACGGGAGAGGCCTGACGGAGGGCTGCCACCGGGGTCACGCCGCGTCGGCGCGGTGGCAGGTCCGCAGCGCATCGACCGCCTGCGCCACCCGCGCGCCATCGAGCGCCTGGCGCCGGTTGCCCCCCTGGCACAGGCCGCCACGGAAGCCGAGGTAATCCGGGGCGAGCCCGGCGAGGGCGGGGATGTCGGCGAGGGTCAGCGAGCCGGCCAGTCCGCTCATCAGGCCATGGGTCCGGCAGGCCGCGACGAAGGCCGTCAGCTGCGGCGCAGCGAGCAGGGCCGGGAGCGCGATACCGGCCTTGCCCCGTGTGTCGATCATCGCTCCGCGAAAGCCTGCGGCGGCGAGCCGGGCGGGGATGTCCGGCGCCACGCCGTCCTCGGCGAAGAGCACGCCGATGACCCGGCCCGGCGCCCGCGCCGCGGCCTGAGCCAGGGCGGCCTCATCGGCGGAGCCCACGGCGATCTTGATGAAGTCGACGCCGGTCGCGGCGATCACGGCGACGGCCGCCGCGATCGCCGTGCCGGTGCCGTCGCCGGCCACGGCGCTGGTGACCGCACGGTCGCCGATGCAGGCCGCGATGGCGCGCACGGTCTCGGGGGGGAGGGCACCGAGGGCGCCGCGCTCGGGATCCTTGGCGTCGATCAGGTCCGCCCCGGCCTGCAGGGCGGTCAGCGCCTCATCGGGGCCGCGCACGCTGACGAGCAGGCGCGGAGGCGCGGAGAAAGTCGGTTCAACCTCGGGCACGGAGACGCTTTTGCTCGACTTGGCCGCCGGCGCAAGCCCCGCCCTCAGGATCGGTCGGGCAGCGGCTCGGCCAGCAGGCGGTTCTTCACGATCCAGCGAACGGCATGGGACCAATCGTTGTCGGTGTTGGCTCTTATCACGACCTGCCCCTGGCGCACGACCTTGCCGGTCTCGGCCTCGGCGATGGTGATGACGAGGCTGAACAGCTGGTTGGCGCCTTTGTCGGCCAGGGCGGTGACGGCGAGGTCCGCTCCGAGCGCCTTGGCGATCGGCCCGGTGCAGCCGTTGCACTTGAAGAGCGGGCTCTCCTTGCGGATCTCCTCGGCCTGCGGCGACAGGTCGACGCTCTCGATCCCGCCCTTCTCGGTGAGGTTCGCGCGCAAGGTCTCGGTGGCGAGGTCGAGGCGCTTCTGATCGGCGGGCAGCGGTTTGCGGCCATAGGCGAGGCTCGGATCGTTCACCTCGGTCGGAAAGATCGCCGCCTTGCGCGCCTCCGCCGCCGCGGCCGCGCCGCCGAACAGGGAAATAAGCGCGCAGGCAGGCAGCAGGACGCGGAATCGCATGGGATGTCGAGCCTGAAAGGTCGGGCGCGGGGCGCGGGCTGAATCTAACTCGGCTTCTCGGAGGATTTGGCAAGCATCCTGTCCGCTCCGCCCCGGCGGAGCGAGGAGAGGCGGCCACTGTGCCAATCTTATCAAAATCTTATGCTTCTCTCGTTGAGACGGGCGGCAAGATGTTGCTAGCCTATGGGCCGATGCGCTCGTCCATCCCGCTCCTCCTCATCCTCGGCGCCGGTCTCGCGGCCGGCCCCGCCCTTTCCGTCCAGGCCCAGGAGCCGAAGGCGGCCACCGGGGAGCCGCCTGCGGGGGCACCGACCGCCGAGACGCCGCCGCCCGCTGCCGGTGCCGAGACCCGCGTCGCCATCCTCTACCGGCCGGTGCCGGCGCCCTCCTCCTACGACGCGGAGGCCGATCCCGAGGATCTCGGCGTGGCCGGCGCCCGCATGGCGGTGAAGGACAACAACACCACCGGCCGCTTCACCAAGCAGACCTTCGCCCTCGACGAGATTGCTCTCGAGGGCGACCGCGATCCGGTGGCGGCCGCCAAGGACTTGGCCGGCAAGGGCGTCAAGTTCTTCGTGCTGGCCCTTCCCGCCGCCGAGGTGCTGGCGGTGGCCGATGCGCTGAAGGGGGACGGGGCGGTCGTCTTCAATGCCGGCGCCCCCGACGACCGCCTGCGCGGGGCCGATTGCCGCGCCAACCTGTTCCATGTCCTGCCGAGCCGCGCCATGCAGACGGATGCGCTGGCGCAGTACCTGTCGCTGATGCGCTGGCGGAAGATCTTCCTGATCGTCGGGCCGACCGAGCGCGACAAGGCCTATGCCGAGGCGATGAAGAATTCCGCCCGCAAGTTCGGCCTCAAGGTCACCGCCGAGAAGCCCTGGACCTTCGGTCCCCTGGCGAAGGCCCGGGGCGACACGCCGACCCGGGCCGAGGCGATGGTGTTCACCCGTGGGCTCGACTACGACATGGCGATCGTCGCCGACGAGGAGGGCGATTGGGGCGATTACGTTCCGTTCCGCACCGTCGATCCGCGCCCCGTGGGCGGGACGCAGGGGCTGATCGCCACCACCTGGCACCCGACCCTGGAGACCTGGGGGGCGGCGCAGGCGCAGAACCGTTTCCGGCGGCTCAGCGGGCGCCTCATGCGGCCGCTCGATTACCAGGCCTGGGCGGCGGTGCGCACGGTCGGCGAAGCGGCGGCGCAGAAGCGCAGCACCGATCCGGCGGTGCTCGTGCCCTATCTCGTCACCCCCGAATTCTCGCTGCCGGCCTATAAGGGCGTCTCGCTGACCTACCGGCCCTGGGACCACCAGCTGCGCCAGCCAGTCATCGTGGTGCAGCCCAAGGCCATGGTCTCGGTGGCGCCGGAGCAGGGCTTCATCCACCAGCGCACCCCGCTCGACACCCTCGGCGCCGACCAGCCGGAGACGGCGTGCAAATTGCCGTGAGGGTTCAGGATCTCAGGGGAAACGCGTCGCCGACGATGCGGCAATCCACCGCCCGGTGAGCGTCGCCCCCTCATTCGTTTTTCCTTTGAGCGGCGCGGCCATGCGGGCCATGTCGCTGCCGACACAGCGCTCCACAATCAGGAGCCGAGCGGCTTCTCCCGGACACGGGTCTCCGGGACGGGCCGCGAGGATGACAGGGAGGATGCCGATGGTCGCTCGCGCCGGGGCAGCGTGGGGTTTGGCGGGGTTGCGCACCGCGTTGCTGGCGGGCCTCTGGCTCGGGGCGGCGGGCCATGCCGAGGCGCTGACCGCCTATGTCACCAACGAGAAGGCCAATACCGTCTCGGTGATCGATACCGAGACCATGGCGGTGACCGCGACCTGGAAGGTCGGGCGCCGGCCCCGCGGCGTGACGCTCTCCAAGGACGACAAGGAATTGTTCGTCTGCGCCAGCGACGACGACCGCATCGACGTGCTCGACACCGCCACCGGCAAGGTGGTGCGCTCGCTCCGCTCGGGCCCCGACCCGGAGCAGTTCATCCTCGATCGCAGCGGCAACCCGCTCTACGTCGCCAACGAGGACGACAGCCAAGTCACCATCCTCGACATCGAGAAGAACAAGGTTCTGGCCGAGGTGCCGGTGGGCGTCGAGCCGGAGGGCATGGGTCTCTCGCCGGACGGCAAGATCCTCGTGAACACCTCCGAAACCACCAACATGGCCCACTTCATCGACACCAAGACCTTCGAGGTGATCGACAACGTGCTGGTGGATGCGCGGCCGCGCTTCGCCGAGTTCTCGGCCGACGGCAAGTTTCTCTGGGTCTCGGCGGAGGTCGGCGGCACGGTCTCGGTGATCGATGTCGCCACCCGCAAGGTGATCAAGAAGATCACCTTCAAGATCCCGAGCGTGACCGACGAGCAGATCCAGCCGGTGGGCGTGCGCCTGACCAAGGACGGCACCAGAGCCTTCGTCGCCCTGGGGCCCGCCAACCGCGTCGCCGTGGTCGATGCCAAGACCTATGAGGTGCAGAAATATCTGCCCGTGGGCCAGCGCGTCTGGCAGCTCGCCTTCACCCCGGACGAGAAGCAGCTCTACACCACCAACGGCACCTCCAACGACGTCTCGGTGATCGATGTCGAGGCCCTGAAGGTGATCAAGAGCATCCCGGTCGGGTTGCTGCCCTGGGGCGTCGTGATCTCGAAGAAGTGACCGTCCGCGGCATCCCCACGGGCCGGGCTCCGGCGCGTGGGGAGAGTCGGCGGCTAAGCAACGATGTGGAACGCCGGCTCACGGCGACCGGAGGGAACGACATGAGATGGACGACGCGCCTCGGCCTCGCCGCCGCGGCTCTTGCGCTCGCGGCAAGCCCGGCGGGCGCCCTCGACCTCACCAAGAAGCGGCAGAACCTGCCCGACCTCGTGCTCGGCAACGAGGAGGGCAACGACTTCGTGGTGGAGAACAAGGAGATCGAGCTGGAGGCCGGCAAGGCCTACCGCCTGCGCATCGTCGCCAAGGGGCGGCAGGAATACAAGTTCTACGCGCCCGAGTTCTTTCGCTACATCTGGTTCAACCAGATCGTGATCGAGCACAAGGAAATCCACGGCGGCGGCCCGCCCGACCATCTCGAATTCGATGATCCGGGCGAGATCGCCATCGAGTTCGTCGCGATCAAGCCGGGCGCTTACAAGTGGTACGCGCAAGGGTTTGAGGAAAAGGGCATGGCCGGCACGATTACGGTGAAGTGAGATGGGCGGTTCGATGAAGCAGGCCGTCCTGGCCTTTCTCCTCCTCGCCACGCCCGCCCTCGCGGACGACAAGTCCGCCTGCGCCGAGGGGATCGCTGCGGTGAAGGCGCGGGTGGAGACGCTGGCCCCCGACGCCATCCCGCAAAAGCTCAGGCGCGCCCTCAGAATCGCCGAGCGCGAGCAGGGGGAGGGCGAGTTCGACGAGTGCCTGGAGGCCTTGGACGACGCCAACCGGGCGCTGCCGAAATGAGCGCCGCCCTGGAGGTCGCGGGCGTCAGCCACCGCTTCGGCCAGCGCGCCGCGCTCTCCGACGTGTCGATCACGGTCGAGCGCGGGCATTTCATGGCCTTGCTGGGGCCCAACGGCGCCGGCAAGACCACGTTGTTCTCGGTGATCACGCGGCTCTACAACAATCAGGAGGGCCGGGTTTCGATCCTCGGCCATCCCCTCGACCGGGAACCCTCGCGGGCGCTCGCCCGCCTCGGCGTCGTGTTCCAGGCCCGCACCCTCGATACCGACCTCACCGTCGCGCAGAACCTGCATTACCACGCGAGCCTGCACGGCATCGGCCGGTCCGCTGCCCGCGCGCGGATCGAGGCCCTGCTCGCCCGCGTCGGGCTGGCCGAGCGGCGCGACGACAAGATCCGCACCCTGTCGGGCGGCCAGTCGCGGCGCATCGAGATCGCCCGTTCGCTGATCCACGAGCCGCGCCTGCTGCTGCTCGACGAGCCGACCGTCGGCCTCGACCTCGAATCCCGGGCCGACATCGTCGCCATCGTCCGTGCCCTGGTGCGGGAGGAGGGGCTCTCGGTGCTGTGGGCGACCCATATCTTCGAGGAGATTTCTCCCGATGACGACGCCGTGGTCCTGCACAAGGGCCGCATCGTCGCGCGCGGGCGCGCCGGGGAGATCGGCCGGCCCGGCGAAACCCTGGAGGCCGCCTTCCGCCGCCTCGTCGCCGAGCCGGGTCAGGCAATGTCGAAGTCCGCCGCATGAGTTCTTCACCCACCCCCACCGTCGCCGGCCGCGCCGAGGCTGCCAAGCCCGTGCCCCATGCCGGCCGGCTCGACGCGGTCGGTTATCTGATCGCGCTCGGCGGCATCGTCCGCCGCGAGCTGCTGCGCTTCTTCCACCAGAAGGAGCGGTTCTTCTCGGCGATGGTGCGCCCGCTGGTCTGGCTGTTCATCTTCGCGGCGGGCTTCCGCAACACGCTCGGCACCTCGATCACGCCGCCCTACGAGACCTACGTGCTCTACGAGGCCTACGTGGTGCCGGGGCTCGCGGTGATGATCCAGCTCTTCAACGGCATGCAATCCTCGCTCTCGATGGTCTACGACCGCGAGGTCGGCTCGATGAAGGTGCTGCTGACCTCGCCCTATCCGCGCTGGACCCTGCTGCTCGCCAAGCTGATCGCGGGTGTGAGCGTGTCCATCGTCCAGGCCTACGCCTTCCTCGCCATCGCGTGGTTCTGGGACACCGGCATCCCGCCCATCGGCTACCTCGCCGCCTTGCCGGCCTTCCTCGCGGCGGGGCTGATGCTCGGCGCCATCGGCCTTTTCCTGTCTTCGCTGGTGCGACAGCTCGAGAACTTCGCCAGCGTGATGAATTTCGTGATCTTCCCGATGTTCTTTGCCTCTTCTGCCCTATATCCGCTGTGGCAGGTCCGGGCATCGAGCGAATGGCTCTACTGGATTTGCATGGCCAATCCGTTCACCCACGCGGTCGAGCTGGTGCGCTTCGCTCTCTACGGGCGTTTCGAGCCGCTGGCCTGTGCCGTGGTGGTCGGGACCGGGCTGCTGTTCTTCACCCTCGCCGTGATCGCCTACGATCCGGGCCGCGGCATCATGGCCCGGCGGGGCGGGCCGGCCGGCGGGGCCGCCTGAGAGACGTCCGACAGTTTCCGCGAGAGTTCTGCCCATGCCTTCTCGATCCGCTCGCCTCCCGCTCGTCCTCGCCCTCGGGCTCGCGGCCTCCCCCGTGCTGGCCCAGCCCAAGTCCGATCAGGATTGGCCCTGCCAGCAGCGCAAGGTGACCACCCTCGGCTACGGCTCGTTCTGGACCGGCCCCGACCTCGCCGAGGCCGGGGAATGGGGCAATGACCGCGAGGCGGCCCAGCTCGCCCGCAAGCTCGCTTCCCGCCGTACCGACTTGAGCGAGGTCGATACCCTGCTCGACGAGTTCGCGCAGAAGGTCGATCCGGCGGAGAAGGCCAAGCGCCTCACCCGCGTCTTCGCCGGCGTGTTCGAGATCCTGAATGGCGAGCGCAGCACCGTGATGAGCGGCATCACCCGCTATGCCCAGGGCCAGCGCCGGCTCGCCGAGCGCATCCGCGACGAGGCGGACAAGGTCAGCGAGCTCAAGGACAGCCCGTCCTCGGACTCGACCAAGGTCGCCTCCAAGGAAGCCACCGACCTCGAGAGCCAGTTCAACTGGGACCGTCGCATCTTCGAGGAGCGTAACCAGTCGGTCTCCTATGTCTGCGAGGTGCCAACGCTTCTGGAGCAGCGTTTGGGCGAGGTCGCCCGCCGCATCCAGGCGCGGATCTGATTGCGGAGCCGGCCGGTCTCGGCCGGCATCGTGCCAGCAAGCCTTTCTCCTTCGGAGCCGCGCAAGTGGCTCCGAACGGGTCTCCGCATCGGGTGTAGAGCCGGACCGGACAGGCTTCGAAGGCCTGTGACCCGATCGCTCCCGTTTCCATCGTGGACCGCCGGCAGGGGCCGCATCGAGACCGCGAAGCCTTATCGCGGATCGGCCGTCCCGGCCTGATTCCAGGCCGAGCCGTTGCCCGACGATGGGCGGGGGCTGCGAAGGAAGGGCCTTCAACAGGCTCGGAGAAGCGGACGCTTCCGCAACTTTGCCTGTTCTCGCGCCATGCCCACTCGTCTTCAAAAGGCGGCGCCCTCGATTCGTGCGTAGTTTTTTGCGAAGCGAGGGATTAAAAGATCTTATCATACGTATATACTATATATTGCCAGAATATCCCAAGCAGGTTTTCGTATTTATCCGTAATTCACCGCCTTATCGGAAGAAAAATGTGGCCACAGTGCCACGCTGGACCGGTAAGCTTGAGCATTCCATCATAAAAGAACCTGCAGATACCGTCGCGCGATTGTGGCGGTTTCCCGCCTCCAGCAACATCCGGCAACGCCCCCGATCAGGGGGCGGCAAGCACGCATGACAAGGGCTGGGGAATGACAAGGCGGGTGCTGCGAGGCAGCCTCATCGCATCGGTGGCGCTGCTGCCGGGACAGACGATGGCGCAATCGGGGGGCGGCGGTCAGACCGTCACGCTGGAGGAAATCAGCGTCGTCTCCAACACGCCGGTCGCGGCCTCGCGCCGGGTCGTGGCGACGCCGACCGCGTCGGGCCTGCGCGAGACCGTGGTGCTCGACGGCATCGATCGCAACAAGCTGCCGCAGAACACGAGCGTGCTGACCTCGAACGACGTCTCGCGGGTCGGCTTCCCGAGCACGGTGCGGGCGCTCGACGAGCGCATCGGCTCGATCAGCGTCAACAATGCGCAGGGCAA
The DNA here is from genome assembly GCF_014845115.1 of Methylorubrum zatmanii. GTDB lineage: Bacteria > Pseudomonadota > Alphaproteobacteria > Rhizobiales > Beijerinckiaceae > Methylobacterium > Methylobacterium zatmanii. The sequence goes on from NZ_NKUI01000153.1 coordinate 18,824, forward strand.
TCCCTTCCAGCCGACGATCACCTATCGCGGCTTCGAGGCGTCGCCGCTGGGCGGCTCACCGCAGGGCGTGGCGGTCTATCTCAACGGCGCCCGCTTCAACACCTCCTTCGGCGACACGGTGCAATGGGATCTGATCCCCGACATCGCCGTCGACCGCATCGAGCTGGAGGGCTCGAACCCGGCCTTCGGTCTCAACGCGCTGGGCGGCTCGCTGGCGGTGACGCTGAAGAACGGCTTCACCTATCAGGGCAGCGAGATCAACGTGCTCGGCGGGTCGTTCGGCCGAGGCGCGGTGGCGTTCCAGCACGGTCAGCGCATCGACAATATCGGCCTCTACGTCGCCGGCACCAAGCTCGGCGAAGAGGGCTGGCGCCGTCACTCGCCCTCGCGTCTCAACCAGATCTATGCCGATCTCGGCGTGCAGGCGGAGAGGGGCGAATTCCACTTCAACGTGATCGGCGCCAGCAACAGCTTGACCGGCAACGGCACCGCCCCGGTCGAGCTGCTCAAGGCCGACCGCAGCGACGTCTTCACCTATCCCGACCAGACCAAGAACGACTTCCTGCGCTTCCAGCTCTCGGGCAACTACGACGTCACGCCGACGATCAGCGTGCAGGGCAATGCCTATTACGGTCTGTTCCGCCAGCGCACCGCCAATGGCGACGCGGCCGATGTCGAGAATTGCGAGGCGGATGAGCGTTTCGTCTGCTCCGAGGGGGCCGACGACAACCAGTTCTTCCTGCGTGACCGCACCGGCAATCCGGTCCTGGCCAACCGCCTGCGCACCTTCGATTTCGGCGGCATCAACCCGGTCTTCGCCGACCGCTTCGACGAGGGCGGCCCCTACGCCTTCCTCAACCAGACCCGCACCGACACCGACCATTTCGGTGCCACCGTCCAGACCGTGGTGCGCGAGACTCTGTTCGGCCTGCCGAACCGCTTCGTGCTCGGCGGGCAGTATGACGGCGGCCGCACCCGGTTCACGGCGGACAATTCCATCGGCGGCCTCACCCTGGATCGTGGTTTCTCGCCCCCCGGCATCGTCGTCTCCAGCGACGACGGCATCATCACGCCGGTCGCGGTGAACACCTCCAACGATTACGGCGGCATCTATTTCTCCAACAACACCGACCTCACCGACCGGCTGACTCTGACGCTGCAGGGCCGGTTCAACATGGCCCACATCGTGCTGAAGGATCAGATCGGCACGGCGCTCAACGGCGACCACTACTTCCAGCGCTTCAACCCCGGCATCGGCGCGACCTACAAGGTCATCCCCGACTACCTCGTCGCCTATGGCGGCTACACGGAAGCCAACCGCGCCCCGACCCCGGCGGAACTGTCCTGCGCCGATCCGCTGGCGCCCTGCTCGCTCACCAATTTCTTTGTCGGCGATCCGCCGCTGAAGCAGGTCGTGGCCCGCACGGTCGAGGCGGGCGTGCGCGGTCGCATCCCGCAGCCCGACGCCCTGTTCGGCGGCATCCTCTCGTGGAAGGCCGGGTTCTTCTCGACCCGCAACGACGACGACATCCTGTTCGTGCCGGCCCCCGACACGATCGGCCGCGCCTATTTCCGCAATGTCGGCTCCACCAAGCGGCAGGGCGTCGAGGCGAGCCTGTTCTACAATGCGCCGCGCTGGAACGCCTTCATCGACTACGCCTTCGTCGATGCGACCTTCGAATCGCCGGTCGAACTCGCCGCGCCCGGCAACCCGTTCAACAGCGCGGGCGGCGACGAGAGCGGCGTCGTGCTGGTGCGGCCCGGCAACCGCCTGCCCGGCGTCGCGCCGCACCAGCTGAAGGTCGGCGTGCAGTATCAGGTGACGCCGGAATGGCGGGTCGGCGCGCTCGCCCGTTTCGCCACCGGCAAGTTCCTCGTCGGCGATCCGACCAATCAGAACAAGACCACCGGCGACTTCGCGGTGTTCGGCTTCAACACCAGCTACCGGGTCGCCTCCAACATCGAGCTCTACGGCTACGTCGAGAACGCCTTCAACGCCCGCTACGCCACCTTCGGCACCTTCTCGCCGGTGGACGAGGTTCCGATCGTCCGGGTGCCCAACGCCACCTCGAACCGCAGCCTCGCCCCGGGCGCGCCGGTCGCGGCCTTCGGCGGGATCCGCATCCTGTTCGAACCGCCGCCGCCGGCGCCGGTGGTGGAGCCGCTGATCCGCAAGGGCTGAGGCCGGTCCTCCACATGTCTCCCGGACCGAAAGGCTCCGGGGGAACCGCGAAAATCTGAGGCGGCGCGGCTCGAACGAGCGGCGCCGCTTTCGCGTTGACGAGGGGCGACGATGACGCTTTTCGCGGCCGGCAGAACGACAAATCGCTCCCGCGCGGTTGCCAAATCATCCCGGGCAAGTTACGCAATCGCAGCGAGGCCGTGCGGCCGCTGCGCCCCTGGGTCCGGCCCTCGGTCGAGAGCGCCGCAAGCCGCCCTGCGATGTTGCCGACCGCCCGGCTTGCCGGGCCTTTTCGACCAGGAGTTTGCTCCCTATGGCGTTCCGCCTTTCCTCCGCCGTGCTGCTGGCCGCCCTTATCACGGTTCCGGCCTATGCCGCCCCGACCACGACTAAGGTTGATATCGCTGCCTTCGATCCGGACAAGGACGGCACGATCGACCTCAAGGAGGCTCTGGCTGCCGGCTCGGCCGCTTTCGACAAGCTCGATCCCGATAAGGACGGCACCCTCGACGCCAAGGAGCTGAAGGGCCGCGTCAGCGAGGCCGACCTCAAGAAGCTCGATCCCGATAACGACGGCACCCTCGACAAGAAGGAATACCTTGCCGCCGTCGAGGCTCAGTTCAAGGCCGCCGATCCGGACAATGACGGCACCATCGATGCCAAGGAGCTGACCTCCCCGGCCGGTTCGGCCCTGGTCAACCTGATTCGCTAAAACCTTCCGAAGCCGAAATCATCGAAGGGGCGCGGACCGTCAGGGTCCGCGCCCTTTTTCATGCGGCACAGTCCCGGACGAAGCGTCGCAGACGGGGAACAGAAAGCGGGTTTCGACGGCTTTCTCCGGCCGAAGCAGGCGGCATCGCGCCGACCCACGCTCAGACCAAACCGGAGGACACGAAAGCCCATGCGTATCGCCCTCAGCCTGCCCGTCGCCGTGATGGCCCTTGTCGCGGCGGGCCCCGCCCTGGCGGTCTCCTGCAAGGACGACATCTCCACGATCGAGCGGCGGCTCAACAGCGCCGGGGCGGAACAGGTGACAGGGAAGGAGCCGGCGGGCGGTGCAACCTCGTCGAACTCGCCCAAGGCCCTCGACAAGCCCCCGGCCGGCGCCCCGTCCGATCCCTCGACCAAGCCGACCAAGGCCGGGATCGAGGAAGCGCGCAAGCTTCTGGCCAAGGCCAAGGATCAGGACAAGGCCGGGCAAGAGGCCGCCTGCCAAGCCACGATCACGCAGGTGAAGGAGAAGGCCGGCGCGCTGCCGTAGGGCGCCGCCCCGACGGAGACGGCCGGCTCGCCTCAAAAGACGATTCTTTGAGGCTGCTGCCGCCGTTTCCATGTGAAGGGTCCGGGTCCGCGCTCTGGCGGTCCCGGACCCTCTCCCGTTCGAAACCTTGAGATCCTCAGTACGCGTTGTCGGTCTTGAAGAGCGCGCGCGGCGTTTTGAGCAGGATCCGGAGGTCGAACAGGATCGACCAATTCTCGATGTAGTGCAGGTCGTACTCGACGCGGCGCTGGATCTTCTCGCTGGTGTCGGTCTCACCGCGCCAGCCATTGATCTGCGCCCAGCCGGTAATGCCCGGCTTGACCTTGTGGCGGGCGAAATAGCCGTCCACCACTTGGTCGTAGAGGGTGTTGGCCGCCTTGGCCTGGAGGGCATGCGGGCGGGGGCCGACCAGCGACAGGTCGCCGCGGATCACGTTGAAGAGCTGCGGCAGCTCGTCGAGGGAGGTCTTGCGGATGAAGCGGCCAACGGGCGTCACGCGGGCATCGGTCTTGGTCACCAACTGGGCGGCGCCGGTGTCGCATTGGTCGACATACATCGAGCGGAACTTGAACACCTCGATCAGCTCGTTGTTGAAGCCGTAGCGCTTCTGACGGAACAGCACCGGTCCCGGCGAGGTGAGCTTCACCGCGAGCGCCACCGCCATCATCACCGGTGACAGGGCGAGCAGCAGGACGAAGCCGACGAGGCGGTCGAACAGGCCCTTGAGGATCACGTCCCAATCGGCCAGCGGCTTGTCGAACACGTCGAGCAGGGGCACGCCGCCGAGATAGGAATAGGCCCGTGGCCGCAGGCGCAGCTTGGTCGCGTAGGCCGACAGGCGGATATCGACCGGCAGGACCGACAGCTTGGCCAGCATCTGAAGGATGCGGGTTTCGGCCGAGATCGGCAGGGTGAATATCACCAGATCCACGGGGGTATGGCGGGCATAGGTGACGAGGTCGCTGATATTGCCGAGCTTTGGGTAGCTGGCGACGTGGGTTCCCGAGCGCTCATCGGCCCGGTCGTCGAAGATGCCGACGATGCGAATGCCGCTATTGCCGTCTGTCTCCAGGGCGCGAATCAGCTCCTCCGCCGCAGGGCCTCCGCCGACGATGGCGGTGCGCCGGTCGAAGCGGCCCTGGGCCATCTGCGTCCGCACGAAGGCGGCGAGGGCGGCGCGGCTTCCGAGGAGCAGCCCGAGACCGGCGGCATAGTAGCTGAGCAGCCAGATGCGCGAGTAATGGTCGGCGATCTTGCCCATCACCATGGCCGCCGCCACCATCAGGAAGGCAACCGACCAGCCGGTGGCGAGCTTGATCGCCGTCTTGGACAGGTCCCGGAACGCACCGATTCGGTAGCTGCCTGAAGCCTGGAACAGGCCGAGGGCCGCGAGCGTGACGGCCAGGATCGCCGCCGGGTAGCTTGGCGCAAGGGGGACGACGCCTCTGAGCAAAGCCTGATGCAGGCCGAAGCCGAGGAGCAGAAGGCCGCAGAACTCTGCGAGCCGCACGCAGCCGGCCAGGACGACAGGCGAGAGCCACGGGCTCGGTGCCACGGTCGGGGATCTTGGAGGGGGCGACGCGTCACCGTAACCCTCCGCTTCCCCCAACGGCAAGGGAGAGGGAACCGGTGTGACGGAATTGGCCTGCCCGGCCGCCTTCAGCAGGTCACGGACGTCGATGGCACTCATCGGAATGTTCCACGTGAAAACCGTAGGCCGTCCCGGCATTGCATTCTGCCGGAGGAACCTTCACGAAAACCTAAATTGGGGGAATGGGCGGTGTCAGAGGATGGAACAGCCGCGCCCCCGGGACCGGCGCCCATCGTTCAAGCCGTGACGCTGGCTGCCGTCGGGTGCAGCCCGCGCTGCTGCAGGGCGGCGGCGTACCCGCAGAGCACATCGGCCGCCATGCGATTCATGGAGAAACGCGTGCGCAGCGAGTTGCTGAGCGCCTGCGCCCGGCCGCGCCGGACTTCCGGCGTCTCATCCAAAATCTTGGCGATGGCCTCGCTCAACGCGACGCAATCGCCGGAGGGAACGAGATCCTTGGAATGGGCGCCGAAGATTTCGGGGATGCCGCCGACATTGGTGGCGACGAGCGGCTGCCCGGCTGCCGCCGCCTCCAGGACGACATAGGGCAGGGATTCTGCCAAGGAGGGCACGACCATCACCCGGCCGCGGCCGAGCACCGGGCGGATCGCCTGAGGCGGCTCGAAGGCGATGGCGTGCCGCAGCCCCTGATTCTCGGCCATGGCGGCCAAGCTCTCGGTATCGGGGCCGGAACCGACCATCAGCAGACGAAGATTGCGGCCCTGCGCGCGAAGCCGGGCCAGGGCCCGCAGCAATACCGGAAGACCCTTGGCCTCGCGCAATTCGCCGACATAGACGAGATCGAACGGGTCCTCCGCCGTTTCGACGGGGGCGAACTCGGCTTCCGAAATACCGTTATGGACGATGCGGGCGAGCCGGGGCGGTCCACCGGCATAGGCTGCGTGGCGCGAGGCGACATATTCGCTCTCGAACAGGAACAGGTCGGTCCGCCGGGCCATGAGCCGTTCGGCCGCCATGTAGAGTCGGTGCAGCGGCGTGCCGGGCCGATAATTGTAACTGCCGCCGTGCGGGGTATAGACGCGGATCACACCCTGCCCGGCGGCACCGAGGGGGGCGAGTCGGGCGAAGACACCGCCTTTCGCCCCGTGGCCGTGCAGCACGGTGGCGCCCGTGGCGAGCGCCTGCGCCCTGACGGCCCGCAGCGCCCGAAGATCGCTCACATCCGGGTTGCGGACCATCGGCACCCGCAGAACACCGAGCGCCAGATGCGGGGCGAGATCCCTCAACACCTGCTCGGCGCGTTCACCGCCGGTCGAGGCATCGCAGACCAAGCCGACCGCGTGACCCTCCGCCGCCTGGAGGCGAGTCAGATCGACCACATGGCGGAACAGGCCGCCGACTGGGGCACGGAAGACATGAAGGATGCGGTGGCTCTGCTGGGCTCGGCCGCCAGGAATGCGCCCGGCAGCGGACGAAGGCGCTGCGACGTGAGAGGGGAGGGGGGCGGCGAGGGGGGCTGCCACGACGAGCGATCTCCGCAGCTGTCTCTTATACCCATGATGCGCGGCCGAG
>NZ_NKUI01000154.1 GCF_014845115.1 Methylorubrum zatmanii
GTCCGATTCGGTCGAGGCATAGGCGGAGGCCGCCGCCGGCAGGGGCTTGTCGGTCGCCGCCTCGCCCGCGCTCGGATCGAGGCGCAGGGCATCCGCCGCGACGGGGTCGGAGGCCGGGCCATCGCTCACCTGCACGGATGGCGCGGTGGCGTCGCTCGTCGGGGCGGCGGGCGCCGAGGCCGGTTGCGGGTTGCGGATCTCGACGGCGTCGCCGGGCCGCGCCAGCAGCACGGGGCCGGACAGAGCGAGCCCGAGGAGCAGGGGCAGGGAGCGGGCGGGGAACGCCATGATGTGAGACACCCCGACTCGGAGGCCAAGCCTTAAGCTGGGCTCCGGTCCGTTAAGATGGCATTAACTGCGCAAGCGAAGCGTTTGCGCGCGGGCAGACGAGGGCCTATGTCTCGCGCGTCCCGTCGGCGCCGGAGCCGCCGGGGCAGGCAAAAAGACCGGCCGGGAACGCCAGGATGACCGATACCCACGCCCGCCTTCGCGGCTCGATGACCGCGCTCGCGACCCCCTTCCGCGATGGCGAGTTCGACGAGGCGGCCTTCCGGAAATTCGTGAACTGGCAGATCGAGCAGGGCACCCACGCCCTGGTGCCGACCGGCACCACCGGCGAGAGCCCGACCCTGAGCCATGCCGAGCACGACCGCGTGGTCGAGAGCTGCATCGCCGAGGCGGCCGGCCGGGTGCCCGTGATCGCGGGAGCCGGCTCGAACTCGACGGCGGAGGCTGTCGCGCGGGCGCGTCATGCGGAAGCCGCGGGCGCGGACGCGGTGCTCATCGTCACGCCCTACTACAACAAGCCGACGCAGGACGGGATGTACGCCCACTTCAAGGCGGTGAACGACGCCGTCGGCATCCCGATCATCATCTACAACATCCCCGGCCGGTCCGTGGTCGACATGAGCGTCGACACCATGAAGCGGCTGTTCGAGTTGAAGAACATCGCCGGCGTGAAGGATGCCACGGCCAAGATCGACCGTGTCAGCCTCCAGCGGCAGGCTTTGGGAGAAGGTTTCATCCAGCTTTCTGGCGAAGATGCGACGGCGCTCGGCTTCAATGCCCATGGCGGGCACGGCTGCATCTCGGTGGTATCGAACGTCGCACCCCGGCTCTGCGCCGATCTTCAGGAGGCATCGCTGTCGGGCGACTACGCCAAGGCGCTGTCGATCCAGGACCGGCTGATGCCGCTGCACGTGCAGATGTTCTACGAATCGAACCCGGTGCCGGCGAAGTACGCGCTCTCGCGCCTCGGCCTGATGTCGGAGGAGGTGCGCCTGCCGCTGGTGCCGGCGACCGAGGGCTGCCGCAAGGCGGTCGATGCGGCGCTCGCCCATGCGGGGCTGATCTGACCGGCCCGATTCGAGACGGCGAGGGGTCGTCTACGTCCCCTCGCTGACCCATATCGCGGAGCCGTCCTCCGCCTGACGCTCGAGACGTTTCCAAGAAGAGATGGCACCGAAACCCGAACCCGGCCGGCGCGTCGTCGCCGACAACCGTTCCGCCCGCTACCACTACGCGATCGAGGACGTCATCGAGGCCGGCATCGCGCTGACCGGCACCGAGGTGAAATCCCTGCGCGGCGGCAAGGCGACCATCGGTGAATCCTATGCCGGGCCGTCCGGCAACGACCTGATGTTGTTCAACGCCTATATTCCGGAATACCTGGAGGCGAACCGCTTCAATCACGACACCAAGCGGCCGCGCCGCCTGCTGCTGCATCGCCGCCAGATCAACAAGCTGATCGGGGCGACACAGCGCCAGGGCTATACGGTGATCCCGTTGAAGATCTACTTCAACGACAAGGGCCGGGCGAAGGTCGAACTCGGGCTCGGCAAGGGCAAGCAGCTCCACGACAAGCGCGAGAGCGTCAAGGAGCGCGACTGGCAGCGCGACAAGGCCCGCCTGATGCGCGACAAGGGCTGATTCGGCCCCGCTTCACCACGACGACCCAACCGACCATCCCCATCCCGAGGTGCCGCGAGAGCTGACCTTGGGATGGGGGAGGCGGCGCGCCGGCCTTTTGGTTTTCAGACTCAATCCGGTCGATCCGGTCGGGATGGCGGATTTGGGCTTCGCTCGAACGCCGCGCGGGCTGGCTGAGACGCACCCCGCTCCGATCAAGCGGATTCGTCTCAGACCTCGGCTTCGTCGTCGGACGAACCGGGACGGATGCCGTAGCGGCTCTCCAGACCGGGATTGGCGCGGGGCGCGCGGTCGGCGAAATCGCCGCGGGCACGGGGGCCGTCACCCGGCGCACGCGCCTGACGCTCGCTCGGATCGCGACCGATGCGGTTGGCGAGATGGGCCAGATCGACGAACTCATCGGCCTGCCGCCGCAGGTCGTCGGCGATCATCGCGGGCTGGGTCTGGATCGTCGAGACGACGGAGACGCGCACGCCGCGGCGCTGAATCGCCTCGACCAGGGAACGGAAATCGCCGTCACCAGAGAACAGCACCATGTGATCGATATAGGGCGCGAGTTCGAGCGCATCGATGGCGAGCTCGATATCCATATTGCCCTTGATCTTGCGGCGACCGGCGGAATCGGTGAACTCCTTCACCGGCTTCGTCACGACCCGGTAGCCGTTATAGTCGAGCCAGTCGATCAGCGGGCGGATCGAGGAATATTCCTGATCCTCGATCATGGCCGTATAATAAAAAGCCCGGATCAGGTTATCGCGATTCTGAAAATCCTTGAGCAGCCGCTTATAATCAATATCGAAGCCGAGTGCTTTCGTCGTCGCGTACAGATTGGCGCCGTCGATAAAAATCGCGGTGCGTTGTTTGTCGCTCATCGATTGACCCATGTTCTGGAGATTAAAGATAATGCGATTGCGCAGAAATTGACAAATTTAAGCTATTGAATCGAAATCTACGACCGCAACAAATGAGTCACCGGACACCCTCACGCTAACAGCCTTCGATTGTCTTGGCCTGTCATTACAGTGAGAGTTTGGGCAGCGCCACGACGGCCGGCAGTGCCAAACCGGATCCTGCGAAAGTGTCAGCCCGACGATGGATCCGACGGCGCTCCGTCGTGGCGGAGGAGAAAGTTTCTGTCAAGCACCACGAAGAGTTAGGGCGACATAAGGCCCGACAACACTACAATCCATCATCCTCGACGACAGGACATTCTTCCTGAAGTATTTTCCGCTTAAGTTGTATATTGAAGCAAAAACAACCCGATCATATAATTATAGCTAAAGTTGCCATCCGCAAAACTTTACATTGGCTATTCGTCCTGATCCGGCAGCCCCGGCCCACACCCCGCGGGCGCCGGGGCGCTCGTGACAGTCTCAGGGCTTACCCATGGCGCGGCTGCCCGGCTTGACCGGAGGAATAGCCGCGAGTTCCGGGGGTAGGGCGTCCGGGGAGTAGGTCGGGATATCGAGGGTGACGAGGGAGACGAGCGGCAGGCCGATCTCGCCGCGGCCGCCGGAGCGGTCGATCAGGCAAGCAGCACCGATCACCTCACCGGCCTCGTCCTTCAGGGAGGCGAGGCATTCCCGGGCCGAGAGGCCGGTCGTGACGATGTCCTCGACGATGACGGCGCGGGTGCCGGCGGGAATCGAGAAGCCTCGGCGCAGGGTGAAGGGGCCGCCGGGGTCGCGCTCGACGAAGATCGCCTTGGCGCCGAGGTGGCGGGCAGTCTCGTAGCCTGGAATGATGCCGCCGATGGCCGGCGAGACCACGATGTCGATCTTGCCGAAGCGGGCGGTGAGGGTCTCGGCCAGAGCGCGGCAGAGCCGCTCCGTCCGCGCCGGATCGGAGAAGATCGTCATCTTCTGCAGGAAGGTCGGTGAGCGCAGCCCGGAACTGAGGATGAAGTGCCCCTGCAGCAGGGCGCCCGCGGAGCGGAACTCTTCGAGGACTTCTTCCGACGTCATGGCCACCAGCTCGCCGACCCGTATCCCGCCGCTTCTTGCAGGCCTGCATGCAAGTCGCAAGCGCGCCGTTCGGGCCCGCCTATCCGTTGACGCGCTCGACGCGGCTGACCGAGCGCTTGCCGCGCAGATCGGCGATGATGGCGGTCAGGTGCTTCAGATCCGGCACCGAGAGATCGATTGCGATATCGGTGAAGTCCTGTGTCCGGCGGCGCATCGAGACGTTGTCGATATTGCCGTCATGCTCGGCGATGACCTGGGCGATCTGGGCCAGCGTGCCGGGCTCGTTGATCGATTCGAGGGCGATCTTGGCGGGGAAGCGTTCCTGCGAGCCCTCCACGTCCCAGCGCACGTCGAGCCAGCGCTCGGGCTCGTTGTCGAAGGCCGCGAGCGCCGTCGACTGGATCGGGTAGATCGTCACGCCCACACCGGGGGTGAGAATGCCGACGATGCGATCCCCCGGCACGGCGCCGCCATTCGGCGCGAAGCTCACCGGCAGGTCGCCCGCGAGCCCCCGGATCGGGATGCCGCCCGGCGCGGGCGTGCCGTCGGCCTCCGCCGAGAAGGTCAGCCGCATGGTCTGGTCCTTGGACCGGCTGAGCCGCCCCGCCGCCCCGTTGGCCGCCGGGCCGCCGCTCGATCCAGGGCGGCGCTCGTCCTTGAAATCGGGATAGACCGCCTTCACCACGTCGCCGGAGAACATCTCGCCCCGGCCGACGGCGGCGAACACATCCTCCGTGCTGCCGCGGGCGAGACGGGGCAGGGCGCCGCGCAGTTTCTCTTCCGAAAAGCTCTTGCCCGCCCGCTCGAAGGCCCGATCGAGGATCTGACGGCCGAGCCCGGCATATTGCCGCCGCACGGCGGCGCGGGTCGCCCGCCGGATCGCCGCCCGCGCCTTGCCGGTGACGACGAGGGATTCCCAGGCGGCCGGCGGCGAGGCGCCGTCGGAGCGGGCGATCTCGACCTCGTCGCCATTGGCGAGTTCGTGGAGGAGGGGGGCGAGGCGCCCGTTGATCTTGGCGCCCACCGCCGTGTTGCCGACATCGGTATGCACCGCGTAGGCGAAGTCGATCGGCGTGGCGCCCCGGGGCAGGGCGATCAGGCGCCCCTTGGGCGTGAAGCAGAAGACTTGGTCCTGGAACAGCTCCAGCTTGGTGTGCTCCAGGAACTCCTCCGGCGAATCGCCCTCGGCCAGGAGTTCGATGGTGCGGCGCAGCCATTGATAGGCTCCGCTCTCGGTGGCGAGGCGGGGATGCACCTCGGCCTCGCCGCCCTCGGCCGAGGCCTCCTTGTAATGGGCGTGGGCGGCGATGCCGTATTCGGCGATCTCGTCCATCTCGGCGGTGCGGATCTGAAGTTCGACGCGCTGGCGCTTGGGCCCGATCACCGTGGTGTGGATCGAGCGGTAATCGTTCTGCTTCGGGGTCGAGATGTAATCCTTGTAGCGGCCCGGCACCATCGGCCAGCCGGTATGGACGACCCCGAGGGCGGCGTAGCAATCGGCGAGGGTGGCGACGATCACCCGGAAGCCGACGATGTCGGACAATTGCTCGAAGGCGACCGACTTGCGCTCCATCTTCGACCAGATCGAGAACGGCTTCTTGAGCCGCCCCTTCACCTGCGCCGTGATGCCCCGGGCGGCGAGGCGGGCGGTGAGATCCTGCTCGATGCTCTCGATGACGCTGCCGGATTTCGCCGAGAGGTCCTCCAGCCGCCTGGTGATGGTCTCGTAGACCTCGGGCTTGAGAGTGCGGAAGGAGAGATCCTCCAGTTCGTCGCGCAGCTCCTGCATACCCATGCGGCCGGCGAGCGGCGCGTAGATGTCGAGGGTCTCCTCGGCGATCCGCGCGCGCTTGTCGTCCCGCATGAAGTGGAGCGTGCGCATGTTGTGCAGGCGGTCGGCGAGCTTGACGAGCAGCACCCGCACGTCCTCGGCCACGGCCAGCAGCAGCTTGCGGAAATTCTCGCCCTGCACCGCCCGCTTCGACACGAGATCGAGGCGCTTGAGCTTGGTCAGGCCATCGACCAGCGCGCCGATCTCCGACCCGAAGATCTCGCGGATCTCGTCGAGGGTGGCGGCGGTGTCCTCCACCGTATCGTGCAGCACCGCCGCGACGATGGTGGCGTCGTCCAGGCGCAGGTCGGTGAGGATCGCGGCGACTTCGAGGGGATGGGCGAAGAACGGATCGCCGGAGGCGCGCTTCTGCGTCCCGTGCGCCCGCATGGCGTAGACGTAGGCGCGGTTGAGGAGCGCTTCGTTCGCGGCCGGATTGTAGCGCTTGACCCGCTCCACGAGTTCGTACTGGCGCATCATCCGCCGAAGGATCCTGCTCTCAATCGGTTAGGGAAGACGGCCGGCACGGCCGCTGTCGTCGCGCGACAGCTTCCTGCATCGGCGGCGTTTCCGCCAGACCCATGGCGTCGCGGAGGAAGCGCAGCTGTGCGATTCGCCCTGCGCCGATTGCACGACGCATGGCGCGTCATCGGCCAGCAAAACGCCCGCCGCTCGATCCAACGAGGGCGGGCGCGAAATCGCGGGATCGACGGGGCGCGAGACTTACTCGCCCTCGTCGTCCGTCTCGGTCGGCGGAGCCAGGTTCTCCAGGCCGCGCAGGAGGTCTTCCTCGCTCATGCGGTCGAACTGCACGTCCTTGTCGTCGGACGAGGATTGCGGCGCCACGGCGGCGGCGGCGGGCGAACTCGACAGCAGCGGCACGGTCTCGGCCTCGGGCTCGTCCACCTCGACGTATTTCTGCATCGAGTGGATCAGCTGCTCCTTGAGATCCTCGGCGGTGATGGTCTCGTCGCCGATCTCGCGCAGGGCCACGACCGGGTTCTTGTCGCGGTCGCGCTCGACGGTGAGCGGGGCGCCGGCGGCGAGCAGGCGGGCGCGGTGGCTGGCGAGCAGGACCAGCTCGAAGCGGTTCTCGACCTTCTCGATGCAGTCTTCGACGGTGACGCGAGCCATGCGAGGCGGCTCCTTCCTCAGGCGCGGGAACGAACGATGTGCGTGATGAACGGGCTTCCTACACCGGTTGCCGCTCCGCAACAAGCCGGTGCGAACGGGCCCATTCCCGTCCCCTGTCATCGAGGGTCACCATCGTCCGGCCGGTTGAGAATTCGTCCTCCCCGGTCCACATGGAAAGCGGTGCCGGCCTCGAGCCGGCTCCGATCCCGGCCGGCCTTGAACCGGCGCCAGCGGACCCGAGGATTTTCCGCCATGTTCATCCAGACCGAAGCCACGCCGAACCCCGCCACGCTGAAGTTCCTGCCCGGCCGCGTGGTTCTGACCGAGGGGACCTTCGAGGCCCGCGACGCGTCGAGCGCCGAGCGCTCGCCCCTGGCCAGCGCCCTGTTCGCGGTGCCCGGCGTGTCCGGCGTCTATTTCGGACACGACTTCATCTCGGTCACCAAGGCCGACGGCGTGAACGAGTGGCCGCAGGTGAAGCCCGCCGTGCTCGGCGCGATCATGGACCACTTCCAGTCCGGCCGCCCGGTCCTCGCCGAGGGCACGGCGCTGGCCGAGGACGATGCGGAGGAGTTCTACGACGAGGCCGACCACGACACGGTGGCGACCATCAAGGATCTTCTCGAGACCCGTGTGCGCCCGGCGGTGGCGGGCGATGGCGGCGACATCACCTTCCGCGGCTATCGCGACGGGATCGTCTATCTCGAGATGAAGGGCGCCTGCTCGGGCTGTCCGTCCTCCACAGCGACGCTTCGCCAGGGCGTGCAGAACCTGTTCCGCCACTTCCTGCCCTCCGTGCGGGAAGTCCAGGCGGTCTGACGTTCGACCGGGCCTCCCTGGCAGCGGTGCAACACCGCCACGCTTCCGTGAGGGCGGCGGCGGCGGATGCACTGACGTGGGCCGGGGTTTCGTCTTAAAGATAGCCGGATGGCGGGCGGTGTGGCCCGCCCCGGATGGAATCGACGGTTTGCGGATCCTTGCCATCGATACGGCGCTCGAAGCCTGCGCCGCCTGCGTGGCCACCGACGACAGCGACGACCTGCTCGCCGAGGAGTCGATGGCGCTCACCCGCGGCCATGCCGAGGCGCTGCTGCCGCTGATCGAGCGGGTGATGGCCCGGGTCGAGGGCGGTTTCGAGGGGCTGGCGCGGGTCGCGGTGACCGTCGGCCCCGGCAGCTATACCGGCCTGCGCGTCGGCCTCTCCGCCGCCCGCGCCATCGGGCTCGCCGCCGACATCCCCGTGGTCGGCGTCACCACCCTCTCGGCCCTGCTCGCGCCGCAGCTCGCCCTCAACGGCGAGGACATGATCGTCGCGGCGATCGATGCGCGCCACGGCGCCGTCTACCTGCAGGCGATGAGCGTGGCGGAAGGGGTGGTGATCCCGCCCCGCCATGTCAGCCTGGAACAGGCGGTGGGCCTGCTCGGCGGGCGCCGGGCGATCCTCACCGGCTCGGGGGCACCGGGGCTCGCCGCGGCGGCCGGAACGGCCGGACTGTCGGTCGAGGTGGCCGAGACCGGGGCGCCGCAGATCGCCTGGGTCGCCTCCCTCGGGCTCGTGGCCGATCCGGAGCAGGCCTTGCCCCGCCCCCTCTACCTGCGCGGACCGGATGCCCAGCCGCAGGATCATGCGAGGCTCGCCCGGGCATGACACGGACCGTTTCCCCGTTCTGGCCGCTCGATTGGTGGTCTGCGTGGTGGGACGCCTGGGGCTCGCTGCCCTACGTGGCCCCCCTGCGCGATGCCGGGCAAGCGGGTGCCCTGGAAAAGCTCCATGCCACCGCTTTCGCCCGCCCCTGGGCCGCCCACGAATTCGAGCGGCTGCTGTGCGAGCGCTCCACCGAAGCCCATGCCCTGCGCCGGGCCAACGCGCTCCTCGGCTTCGTGCTGTCGCGCAAGGCGGCGGACGAGGCCGAGATCCTCACCATCGTGCTGGCCCCCTCCGCCCGCGGCGGCGGCCACAGCCACCGGCTCCTGCGGGAGCACCTCACCGCGCTGACCTTCGCCGGCATCCGCACGGTCCATCTCGAGGTCGACGAGGGCAACGCCCCCGCCCTGAAGCTCTATACCCGCCACGGCTTCCTGAAGGTCGGCGAGCGCAAGGGCTATTACCCGCTGCCCGACGGCAGCCGGGCGACGGCGCTGACCATGAGCGCGACGCTGTCGTGACGCCTCACCGGCCTCTCGCCCCCCGATGACGCGGGTCGGCATCGCCCTGCGCCTCGCCCTCCAGGCGCTCGTCTTCGCGCTCGTGATCGGGCCGCACTGGCTCAGCCTGCGCTTCGGCCGCGGGCGGCTGGCGGCATGGATCCCGGTGCTGTTCCACCGCCTGTTCCTGCGCCTGTTCGCGGTGCGGGTGACGCAGAGCGGGACGCCGCCGCCGCCCGGCGAACCGGCCCTGGTCCTCTCCAACCACGTCTCCTGGCTCGACATCGTCGCCCTCGGATCGCTCCGCCCGCTCTCCTTCGTGGCGAAATCCGAGATCGAGGGCTGGCCGCTGATCGGCACGCTGGCCAAGCTTCAGCGCACCGTCTTCATCGAGCGGGCCAAGCGCGCGGCGACCGCGAGCGTCAACGCCACGGTCGGGCAGCGGCTGGCGGACGGCGACCTCATCGTCCTGTTCGCCGAGGGCACCACCGGCGACGGCCTGCATCTCCTGCCGTTCCGCTCCTCCCTGGTGGGCGCCGCGCGGGCGGCCCTCACCGCCGAGACCGGGGGCCTCGCCCGCATCCGGCTGCAGCCCCTGGCCCTGAGCTACCCGCGCCGCAACGGCCTGCCCGTAACCCGGGCCGAGCGGCCGGAAATCGCATGGTACGGCGACATGGAGCTTGCGCCCCACCTCGCCCTGTTCGCCCAGCGCGGCCCCATCGATGTGCATATCCGCTGGGGCTCGGCCATCGCCTTCGAGGCGGCCACCGACCGCAAGGTCGCCACCGCCCAGGCCGAGGCCGCCGTGCGGCACGCCCTGCGCGAGAGCCGAAAGAGCGTCCCCGCCGGCCTCCCGGCGCCGGTCGCGCCCGGGATCGCCGGGGAGAGCGCCGACGTCTCGGCGCCCGGCATTGCCGCCGTTTGAGCTTCAATCCGGCAGCGGAAACGTCGCCGCCTGCCCGTGGACGGCGCCCGCCTCGTCGATGAGCTGCCAGACCACGCCCTCGGTGACGGGGAAGCGCCGGCCATCCTTCGCCACCCGGATTCCGGCATAGCCCGAGACGAAGCCGTCGCGGACGACCGCGTCGAGCAGGCGCTGGCGCTCGGCCCGCTCCGGCGCCTCCGCCGACAGGCGCGAGGGCATGCCGACGATCTCGTCCCAGGCATAGCCGAAGGCCCGCTGCGCCGCCCGGTTGGCGTAGACGAAGAGCGGGTCGGCGCTGCGATCGTGGGAGAGCACCGCGAAGGGCGCCGAGGCGTAGAGCCAGTCCGGGCCAAGGCCCGGATCGGGGAGGAGGGGCTGCCCGACGAGGCGGCGGTAGCTGCCGGTCAGGAGGGCGAAGAAGTGGGGATCGTCGGCGAGGGTCACGGGCGGATGTTTCACCCTTCGGGATGGATCGTGTCGGCGGGCGAACCGTGCTACAGGGCGGCTCGAACGAACAGTCCCCGAGAGACGCGCCGTCCGCCGGCGGCAGGGTTGCGAACTTGAAGAAAGCCTACGTCAAGTCCTACGGCTGCCAGATGAACGCCTATGACGCCGGCCGCATGGCCGACGTGTTGGCGGCCGAGGGCTACAGCGCGACGGAGTCGGTCGAGGAGGCCGATGTCGTCGTCCTCAACACCTGCCACATCCGCGAGAAGGCCGCCGAGAAGGTCTATTCCGAACTCGGGCGCCTGCGCGTGCTCAAGGGCGAGCGCGCCGAGAGCGGGCAGGACACCCGCATCGTGGTGGCGGGCTGCGTCGCCCAGGCCGAGGGCCGGGAGATTCTGTCGCGCGCACCGGCCGTCGATGTGGTGGTGGGCCCGCAGAGCTATCACCGCCTGCCGGACCTGCTGCGCCAATCGCGCGAAACCCGCGTGGTCGACACCGAATTCCCGGTCGAGGATAAGTTCGACCACCTGCCCGCCCGGCGCAATCGCGGCGTCACCGGCTTTCTCACCGTGCAGGAGGGCTGCGACAAGTTCTGCGCCTTCTGCGTCGTGCCCTATACCCGCGGCGCGGAAGTCTCGCGCTCGGTGGCGGCGGTGGTCGAGGAGGCGCGCCGTCTGGTCGAGGGCGGGGTCCGCGAGATCACCCTGATCGGCCAGAACGTAAACGCCTATCACGGCGAGGGGCCGGACGGCGCACCCTCGACGCTGGGCCGCCTGATGGACGCGCTCAGTGCCGTGCCGGGCTTGGCTCGCCTGCGCTACACCACCAGCCACCCGAACGATTTCGCCGACGACCTCATCCGCGCCCACGCCACCAACCCGCTGGTGATGCCCTACCTGCACCTGCCGGTGCAGTCGGGCGCGGACCGCATCCTCCAGGCCATGAACCGCCGCCATACCGGCGACGATTACCGCCGGCTGATCGCCCGCATCCGCGAGGCACGGCCCGACATCGCCCTGTCGTCGGACTTCATCGTCGGCTTCCCCGGCGAGACCGATGCCGATTTCGCCGACACCATGCGGCTCGTCTCCGAGACCGGCTTCGCGGCGGCCTTCTCCTTCAAGTACAGCCCCCGGGCCGGCACCCCCGCCGCCGAGCGGGAGGACGCGGTGCCGGAGGCGGTGAAGACCGAGCGGCTGGCCGCCCTGCAAGCCCTGCTCGACGCCCAGCGCCACGCCTTCAACGAGGCGGCGGTCGGCACCGTCACCGAGATCCTGGTTGAGAAGACCGGCCGGCATCCGGGGCAGGTGGCGGGCAAGACGCCGCATCTCCAGGCGGTGCAGTTCGATGCCAGCCCCTCCACCATCGGCACGCTCGTGCCGGTGCGCATCGTCCGCTCGGGCTCGAACAGCCTGTTCGGCGAGGTGCTGGAGGGTGCGGCGGCGGCGGCCTGACCCTATATCAAGGTCCTCACCATCTCGGGATCATCGCGTGCCGATTGACGTTGCGTCCGCCCGTGGCCCTGCCGGCCGCAACACCCGCCCCGCTCCGGGGCGCCCCGGCCTCGCCGAAACCGTCGAGGTGTCCCTGACCTTCGACGACAACCGCCTCGCCAGCCTGGTCTTCGGCCAGTACGATCAGAACGTCGCCCATATCGAGCGGCGCCTCGGCATCACCGGCACGGCCCTCGGCAACCATCTCGTCGTCAAGGGCGCGCCCGAGGCCGCCGAGAAGGCGCGGCGGGTGTTCGAGCGGCTCTATGCCCGGGTGCAGAAGGGCGGCACGACCCTGACCCTCGGCGATGTGGACGGGGTGATCCAGGAGGTCACCCTCCAGGGCAACCTGTTCCCCTCCGCCGAGATCGTGGCCGATCCCGGCCGGGAGCAGTTCGAGCAGATCGCCACCCGCAAGCGCGGCGGCGTGCGGGCCCGCAACGTGGCCCAGAGCGATTACATCAAGCTCCTGCGCGCCAACGAACTCGTCTTCGCCGAGGGCCCGGCCGGCACCGGCAAGACCTGGCTCGCGGTCGGCCACGCGGTCTCGCTCTTGGAGCAGGGCCATGCCGAACGCCTGATCCTGTCGCGTCCGGCGGTCGAGGCCGGCGAGCGCCTCGGCTTCCTGCCTGGCGACATGCGCGAGAAGGTCGATCCCTATCTGCGCCCGATCTACGACGCGCTCTACGATTTCATGGAAGCACGCCACGTCGATCGCGGCCTCCAGACCGGCATCATCGAGATCGCGCCGCTCGCCTTCATGCGCGGCCGCACGCTGACCAATGCCGTGGTGCTGCTGGACGAGGCGCAGAACACCACCTCGATGCAGATGAAGATGTTCCTGACGCGGCTCGGCGAGAACTCACGCATGATCATCACCGGCGATCCGAGCCAGATCGATCTGCCGCCGGGCCAGAAATCCGGGCTGGTGGAGGCGGTCAACGTGCTCGACGGCGTCGAGGGCATCGGCCGGGTGCGCTTCCGCGACGTCGACGTGGTGCGCCACGACCTCGTGCGCCGCATCGTCACCGCCTACGAGGCCGCCGCCCACGGCGAGGCGGAGGCCGACCGCAACCCGAATCCGCGGCGCCGGCCGCTGGCGTGACTTCCGAACCGACGACCATGACCGAGAACGAGATCGACATCGCCGTCGAGGATGGGCGCTGGGAAGCGGCCATCCCTGACCTGGAAGGGTTCGTGCTGCGGGCCGTCGAGGCCGGATTGGACATTCTGCCCGATTCGGCCGGGGGACCGGTCGAGGTGAGCGTGTTGCTGGCCGACGACGCCACCGTCCAGACCCTGAACCGCACGTGGCGGAACAAGGATAAACCCACCAACGTATTGTCGTTTCCAGCCGCGGAGCAGCCGCTCCAGCCCGGCATGGCCCGGCCGCTGGGCGACGTCGTTCTTGCGTATGACACGCTCGTGCGCGAGAGTGAGGAACAGTCGAAAGCGTTCGAGCACCATTTCGCCCACCTCCTCGTCCATGGCACCCTTCACCTTCTCGGACAGGACCATGAGACCGGCGAGGCCGAGGCCGATGCCATGGAAGCCCTTGAGATCGCCGCGCTTCGCACCCTCGGCGTCCCGAACCCTTACGACGACTGAGTCCCGGCACTCCCGCCGCATCCAACCCAGAGACCCATGACCAACGACCGAAGTCGCGGCGCGGCCCTGGCCGCGCCAGCCGCGGACGCCGAACCTCCCCCACGCGAGGCGTGGTACGATCGTCTGCTGAACGTCTTCCACCTGCGTCCGCGCGAGTCCCTGCGCACCGACATCGAGGAGGCCCTGGCCGAGCCCGACACGGGCGAGGATGCCTTCTCCCCCCTCGAGCGGGCCATGCTCAAGAACGTGCTCGGCCTGCACAAGGTGCGGGTCGACGACGTGATGCTGCCCCGGGCCGACATCGTGGCGGTGTCCATCGACACCAGCCTCGGCGACCTGCTCAAGCTGTTCCGCACCGCCGGCCATTCGCGCTTGCCGGTCTATGGCGAGACCCTCGACGATCCCCGCGGCATGGTCCACATCCGCGACTTCGTCGAATATCTCGCCACCAAGGCGGAGGCGCCGCTCCGCCGGCCGCCGGCCCAGCCCGCCGCCGCCGCAGCGGCCAATGCCGCGACCAAGCCGTCGCCGCGCCCGCGCCGCGCCACCACGTCCCGGAGCGTCCTGCGCGGCCTCGATCTCGGCAAGGTCGATCTCACCGCGACGCTGGCCTCCACCCGGATCCAGCGGCCGGTTCTGTTCGTGCCGCCCTCCATGCCGGCCATCGACCTCTTGGTGCGGATGCAGGCAACGCGCACGCACATGGCTCTCGTCATCGACGAGTATGGCGGCACCGACGGGCTGATCTCGATCGAGGATCTGATCGAGATGGTGGTGGGAGATATCGAGGACGAGCACGACGTGGCCGAGGGCCAGCTCGTCCATCGCCTGGAGGGCGAGACCGAGGCCTATGTCGCCGATGCCCGAGCCGGGCTCGCCGAGGTCTCCGAGACCACCGGCGTCGATCTCGTCGCCGCCGCAGGCGAACTCGCCGAGGAGATCGACACCATCGGCGGCCTGATCGTCACCCTGGCCGGCCGGGTGCCCTCCCGCGGTGAAGTGATCGCCGGCCCCGGCGAGATCGAGTTCGAGGTGCTGGAAGCCGATCCCCGGCGGGTGAAGCGGCTCAAGCTGCAGCGCGCCCCGGCCAAGATCGGCACCGTGGTGCCGCTCGCCCTGCCACCGCCAAGGACGGCACCGCCCGCCGCCGATGCGGCGCAGGCCGCCGATTCCGGCCGGT
Source organism: Methylorubrum zatmanii (assembly GCF_014845115.1). Lineage (GTDB taxonomy): Bacteria > Pseudomonadota > Alphaproteobacteria > Rhizobiales > Beijerinckiaceae > Methylobacterium > Methylobacterium zatmanii. The sequence continues at coordinate 14,657 of NZ_NKUI01000154.1, forward strand.
AAGCGAACGGGACAGGGCAAGAAGCATGACCGTCCCGCTCGGCCTGGAGCATCGTGACGATGCGCCGGCGCCCGGCTCCGGCTCGCGCTCGGGTGCGGCGCGGATCGGCCCGCTCGAAGCGCTCGTGCATCGGATCATCCTGAGCCAGGGCTGGGAGCGGCTGGCGCTGGCCGTCACGGCCGGCACCCTCGGGGCGCTCGCCATGCCGCCCTACGGGCTGTTCCCGGCGCTGATCCTGTCGCTCTCCGTCGCCGTCTGGCTGATCGACGGCGCGGCGATCGGCAGTTCCGGGCGTCGGACGGTCCTCGTCTGCGCCGGGATCGGCTGGGCCTGGGGCTTCGGCTATTGCACCGCCGGGCTGTGGTGGCTCGGCGCCGCCTTCCTCGTCGAGGCCGACCAGTTCGCCTGGGCCATGCCGCTCGGCGTCGTCGGCCTTCCCGCCGTGCTCGCCCTGTTCTTCGCCCTCGGCTTCGCCGCCGCCCGGCTGGTCTGGTCCCGGGGCGCGAGCCGGATCGCCGCGCTCGCCTTCGGCCTCGCCGGCGCCGAATGGCTGCGCGGCCACGTGCTCACGGGCTTTCCCTGGAACACGCTCGGCATGGCCCTGGGGAGCAACCTCTGGACCATGCAGGCGGCCTCGGTGGTCGGCCTCTACGGCCTGACCTTGCTCGCCGTGCTGATCGCCGCCGCACCGGCCACCCTCGCCACCGGCACGACGGCGCGGGAACGCCTCGTGCCGGCCCTCGCCGCGCTCGCCGCGCTGGCGGGCCTTGCCGCCTACGGCGCGTGGCGCCTGCCCACCAGCCCCGACCCGACGGTGGCCGGAGTGCGCCTGCGCCTGATCCAGCCGAACGTTCCCCAGGACGAGAAGTTCGGCACGGCGATGCGCGATCAGATCGTCGGCCATTATCTCGAACTCAGCGACCGGGCGGTCTCGCCCGACCGCACCGGGATCGCCGACGTCACCCACCTGATCTGGCCCGAATCCGCCTTCCCGTTCCTGATCCAGCGCGATCCCGAGGCCCTGGGTCGGATCGGAGCGGCCCTGCCGGAGGGCAAGCAACTCATCGTCGGCGCGGCGCGGGTGCGCGAACCGCCGGAGGGCCAGCGCCTGACCCGTGAGAACGCGGTGTTCTTCAACTCCATCCTGACCATCGGCGGGGGCGGGCGCCTTGGCGAGCTCTACGACAAGGTCCATCTCGTGCCCTTCGGCGAGTATCTGCCGGCGCCGCTCGATGCGATCCTTCGGGCGGTGGGCCTGCGCCAGTTCGTCTCGATTCCCGGCGGCTTCACCGCCGGATCCCGCGAGGGCCAGCGCATCCTCAGCGTTCCCGGCCTGCCGCCGGTGGCGGCCACGCTCTGCTACGAGGCGATCTTCCCCGGCGCGATCCTGCCGCCGGATCCGGCTGCCGGCGTCCCGGCGGTACCGGGGCTGATCCTCAACCTCACCAACGACACGTGGTTCGGCGACACGCCCGGCCCGCGCCAGCATTTCGCCCAGGCCCGGTTGCGGGCGGTGGAGGAGGGGCTGCCGCTGGTGCGCGATGCCAATTCCGGCATCTCGGGGGTAATCGACGGCCATGGCCGGATCACGGCAAGCCTGCCCCTCGGCACCGAGGGCGTGCTCGACGCCGACCTCCCGGCCCGGCTTCCCGGCCGCACGCCCTACGCCACCTTCGGCGACGGGCCGTTCGGGGTCGGGCTGATCGCCTGCCTCCTCGTCGCCCTCGCAGCCCGGCGCCGCCGCTGATGCACGCTCCCGGAACGGACATCGAAGCGCGCCCCGCCCGGCGCCGGTCGACCCTGCTGGTTGCCGTCGCGGTGCTGGCCGCCGCCTTCAACCTGCGGCCGGCGCTCTCCAGCGTCGGGCCGCTGCTCACCGGCATCATCGCCGAAACCGGGCTGTCGGCGGCGGGGGCGGCGGTGCTCACCACGCTGCCAGTGCTCTGCCTCGGCCTCGGGGCGGGGCTCGGCCCCTGGATCATGCGCCGGATCGGGCCCGATGCCGGCGTGCTCGCCGGTCTCCTTGCCGTCGCCCTCGGGCTCGCCCTGCGGGCACCGGGCAGCCTCCCACCGCTCTTCGCGGGTTGCGCCCTCGCGGGCCTCGGCATCGGCCTGGCCAACGTGCTCCTGCCGGTCATGGTCAAGCGCGACTATCCGGCCTCCGCCGGGCGGATGACCGGCCTCTACACGATGACGCTCTGCCTCGGGGCCGCCGCGGGCACCGGCTTGAGCGTCCCCCTGCGGGAGGCGCTGGGCGGCTGGGGCCCGGCCCTCGCTTTGTGGTGCCTGCCGGCCTTCGCCGCGATGCCGGTCTGGCTGCTGCTCGCCCGCCGGCCGTCCCACCAACCGGCGGAGGCCAGGGCCGCCGGCCGGCCCGTCCGCCTGCACCGTGATCCGCTGGCATGGCAGGTCACCGGCTTCATGGGCCTGCAATCCTCCCTCGCCTACATCATGTTCGGCTGGCTGCCGGCCGTGCTGGAGGGCAAGGGCCTTACCCCCCTGGAGGCCGGCTTCACGGCTTCGATCATGATCCTGGGACAGGCGCCGGGCGCCCTCATCGTCGCCACCCTCGCGGCCCGCGGGCGCGACCAGCGCGGGTGGATCGCCGCCACGCTCGCCGTGATCGTGGCGACCTTCCTGATCGCCGCCTTCGGACCCGACGTCACCCTGATTCCTGCTTCCATCGCCCTGGGGCTCGCCCTCGGGGGCATCTTCGGGCTTGGTCTCACGGTGATCGTGCTGCGCGCCCCCGAGGCCGTGACGGCCGGATCGCTCTCGGCCATGGCCCAGGGGATCGGCTATTCCCTGGCCGCCCTCGGGCCCCTCGGCTTCGGCCTTGCCCACGAGGCGAGCGGCGGCTGGGTGCTGCCCTCGATCCTGTTCATCGCCCTCGCCGCCTCGTCCCTCGCCTGCGGGCTCGGTGCCGGCCGCGCCCGGCATGTCGGCCCGCGGCCGTAGGGCAGCTTAGGCTCTCCGGTATCCCCGAGCCGGATGTCGTGCGCCCTGTCCGGCACGCTTCACCAATGCTCCCATGAACAGGCCGGCCCAGCCGCGACATAGAGCCAAACTTGGCCTTAGGATCATGCGGCTTCATCACACGTTCCCAGTACAATGGCCGCTTTTGCCGGTCGATGACCGGTGCAGGCCCTTCTCGCGAGATACAGGGAGCTATGATGAATCGGATGATCCTGGCCTCGGCCGCACTCGTCGGCGCGCTGGCCTATGTGCCGGCGACGGCCGACGCTCGCCCCGTCGGCGGCTCCGGCGGCCTCGGCGGCGGCAATTTCCGCAGCGCCCTCGGCGCCGGCGGCGTCTCCGGCTTCGGTGGCGGATTCCGTGGCGGCGGTGCCGGTCTGGCGGGCGGCGGCTTCCGCGGTGGTGGCGCCGGACTGGCAGGCGGCGGCTTCAGGGGCGGCGGTGCCGGGCTCGGGACCGGCGGCTTTGCCGGCCGCCCCGGTTTCGCCGCCGGCCGTCCCGGCTTCGGCAACGGTGTCGCCGGGGTTCGCCCCGGCTTCGGCAATCGTGGCTGGTACGGCGGTGACCGCTGGCGGAACGCCGGCTGGCGCCGTGGCTACGGCTATGGCGGGGTCGGCCTCGGCTTAGGGCTCGGTGCCGGTCTCGGCCTCGCGGCCGGTGGCCTCTACGGTGCCGGCGCCTACGGCTATCCGGGCTATGGCTACGGATACGGCTACGACGACGGCTACTACGCGCCGGCCGGCTATTACGGCACGGAGACGGTCGAAACGGGCATCGCGCCCGGTGGGGACGACGACGCGATCGCGGAATGCGCCCGCCGCTTCAAGACCTACGATCCGCAGAGCCAGACCTACGTCGTCAGGCGCGGCGTGCGCCGCTCCTGCCCCTAATCGGACGAGGAAGCGCCGAGACCCGGCGCTTCCTCCACGATGCGCTTACCCTGGAAGCAACAGAAACCCCGCCCGACCGTCAGGTCGGGCGGGGCTTTTCATGCCGACAGCCGGTTCACCTTACTCGGCGGCGACCTGCTGCGGGGCGGTGCCACCCTCGGCATAGGTCTCGGCCTGGAGACGCTTGTGCGGGGCGGCGCGGCCCGGCAGCGGCGGCAGGGCCTTGGCCTTCTCCAGATCGATTCCGGCGCCCTCGGCGACGCGACGGCCGTAATCCTCGTCGGCGTGCCAGAAGTGCCAGACCATCCGCAGCTGGATCGGCTCCGGGCACTGCTTCATGTCGGCCACGAGGTTGGCGATCAGGTCCTCGCGCTCCCAATCCTCGAAGGTCCGGTAACGGTGACCCGCCTGGGCGTAATCGTCCTCGGTGCGCGAGGTCTGGTAACGGCCGAGATTGCCGCTCACCGGCTGGTGATACTCTTTCTTCTTCGGCGCCTCGGCGAGCCCCTGGCCGAGCGTCGAGGGCTCGTAGTTGATGTGCTTGTTCGGGCCGGTGCCGTCGACGCCGTAGGTCATCTGGCCGTCGCGCTGGTTCGAATAGACCTTCACGCCGGGCTGCGGCGCGTTGATCGGCAGCTGGAGGTAGTTGGCGCCGACGCGGTAACGCTGCGTGTCCGAGTAGGACAGGGTCCGGCCCTGCAGCATCTTGTCGTCGGAGAAGTCGATGCCGTCGACGAGCACGCCCGTGCCGAAGGCCGACTGCTCGACTTCCGCGAAGAAGTTGTCCGGCACGCGGTCGAGCACCATGCGGCCGCATTTGAGCAGCGGGAACTGGTCCTCGGGCCAGCGCTTCGTGTCGTCGAGCGGATCGAACGACAGGTGGTCGTTGGGGCCGTCGGGCATGATCTGCACGGCGAATTCCCATTCCGGGAAGTTGCCGGCCTGGATGTTGTCGTAGAGGTCACGGGTGGCGTGGCCGACATCCTTGGCCTGGATCTCGGCGGCCTGGGCCGAGGTCAGGTTGCGCACGCCCTGCTTCGGGATCCAGTGGAACTTGCAGAGCACCGCCTCGCCCTGGTCGTTGACCAGCTTGTAGGTGTTGACGCCCGAGCCTTCCATCTCGCGGTAATTGGCCGGGATGCCCCAGGGCGACTTCAGCCACGTCACCATGTGGATCGACTCGGGGTGCTGCGCCACGAAGTCGAAGAAGCGCCATGCCTCCTGGCGGTTCGTCACCGGGTCCGGCTTGAACGCATGGATCATGTCGGGGAACTTGATCGCGTCGCGGATGAAGAAGACCTTGAGGTTGTTGCCCACGAGGTCCCAGTTGCCCTCGACGGTCTTGAACTTCACCGCGAAGCCGCGCGGATCACGCTCGGTCTCCGGCGATTCCTTGGCACCGGCCACGGTGGAGAAGCGCACGAACATCGGCGTCTTCACGCCGGTCTCGTTGAGCACGCGGGCGCGGGTATACTTGGAAGCCGGCTCGTCACCGATCTTGCCATAGGCCTCGAACCAGCCGTGGGCACCGGCGCCGCGGGCATGCACCACGCGCTCCGGGATCCGCTCACGGTCGAAATGGGTGATCTTCTCGATGAACTGGTAGTTCTCGAGGGTCGCCGGGCCCCGCTCGCCGACCGTGCGCGTGCTCTGGTTGTCGCGGACCGGATGGCCCTGGCGGGTCGTCAGAATCGGACGGTTATCGGTCATGCGGTACTCTCTCCTGGGAGTTCGGACGTTTCCGGTGCGACCGGCTCGATCTCGCGCCGAGGGCCCCAGCCTGGAACCATTCTGGCTCGCAGGTATGACCCAGGCATGACCCATTGGCAAATGCATCGTCACAAAGGCTGTGATAGATGCGGCCTATGAATCTCTCCGGCCTGTCCTTGCGCGATCTCGAATATGTTGTGGCGGTTGCCGACGAGGGGCATTTCGGCCGGGCCGCCGAGCGCTGCAACGTGAGCCAGCCGACGCTCTCCGTGCAGGTGCGTAAATTGGAGAACGCGCTCGGGCTCACCTTGTTCGAGCGTTCCAATCGCCGCGTGCTGCTCACGGTGGCGGGGCAGGGCATCGTCCAGCAGGCGCGGGTGGTGCTGGCGGAGGCGCAGCGGTTGCTGGCGCTGGCGGTGGAGGGGCGCGGCTCGCCGCTCACCGGCCGGCTCGTGCTGGCGGCGATCCAGACCCTCGGCCCCTATTATTTCCCCTTCGTGCTGCGGCTGCTGCGCCAGGAATTTCCGCTGCTGACGCTCGCCCTGAGCGAGGCGCGCACCGCCGAGATCCTCGACCGGCTGCGGGACGGCCGCATCGACGCCGCCCTCGTCTCCCTGCCGGTGGCGGCCTCGGGGCTGACGATCTCGCCGCTCTTCGTCGAGCCGTTCCGCCTCGCCTGTCCCGCCGACCACCCCCTGGCCCAGGGCCGGTCTCTTTTACAAAATGGACGCTGCCGCGGAATAGAGAGGGGTTG
>NZ_NKUI01000155.1 GCF_014845115.1 Methylorubrum zatmanii
CGCCGCGATCGCGGCGGCGCATGGAGCGGTTTCGATCGGGTCCTATCCGTCGATGACGCCGGAGGGGTTCCGCAATCGCATCGTCGTGCGCGGCCGGGACGGGGCGGCCGTGGCCGCCGCCCGGGCGGAGGTGGACGCGCTTCTGGCAACGCTGCGGTCTTAAGGCGCCTTCCGACGAGGAGGGTACCGGCTCGTCGAGAGCGAATGCGTCACAACGAGAACCGAGAGACGTGATCCGTCCCCAACGCGGTCGGGAACGGCTCCGTTTCTTCACCCTCGAAGGGTGGCTTCCGGCTTTCCGCAAGCCGTTGGCCCGCCTCGCGGGGAGGCGGGCCGGCGCTCCGCCTCAGAACACGTGGCGCAGGAGGAAGAACAGCGTCCCGGCGATGAGGATCGCCGCCGGCAGGGTGGTGATCCAGGCCAAAGCCATGTTGCGCACGGTGGCCAGTTGCAGGCCGGAGCCGTTGGCCGCCATCGTGCCGGCCACACCCGAGGACAGGATGTGGGTGGTCGAGACCGGCAGGCCGTAGACCTCGGCGAGGCCGATGGTCCCGGCGGCGACCATCTCGGCCGAGGCGCCCTGGGCGTAGGTGAGGTGGGTCTTGCCGATCTTCTCGCCCACGGTGACGACGATCCGCTTCCAGCCGACCATGGTGCCGAGACCCAGCGCCAGGGCCACGCAGACCTTCACCCAGTCCGGGATGTAGCGGGTGCCGGCATTGAGGAGGTCGGTATAGCCCTTCAGGGTCTCGGCCTCTTCCTTCGAGAAGCTCGCACCGGATTTCGGCAGGAGCCGGATCGCGTCGGAGGCGAGATACATGTCGTTGCGCAGGTTCGGCGTCGCGGCCGCCGGCACCAGCCGCAGGGCGCCGTAATTCTCGACCGACCGGGCGATATCCGTCGAGAGGGCGCCCAGCGCTCCGAACACCTCGGGCTTGTCGAGGTCCTTGGCCTTCAGCGCGTCGCCGACCGTCTTCCGCGCCTGCGCCGCATCGGGCTGCGCCGCCCCGGCGGCGTGGTCCGCGAACACGGCGCCTGCCGCCCGCGACGATTGCACGAAGGCGGGGGTCTCGGCCTCCGTCATCGTCCGGTTGAGGGCATAGGCGGTCGGCGCGGCGCCGATCAGGATCAGCATGATCAGGCCCATGCCCTTCTGGCCGTCATTGCCGCCGTGGAAGAAGGAGACGAGCGTGCAGGTCAGGATCAGCAGGCCGCGGATCCAGAGCGGGGGCGGCGTCTCGCCCTTGGGCGCCTCGTAGAGATCCTTCCGGCGCACCGTGAATTTGAGGGCGAGCAGCAGCAGGGCGGCGAGCACGAAGCCGCAGATCGGGCTGAAGGCGAGCGCCTTGAACACGCCGAAAGCCTGGTTCCAGTCCACGCCCGAGGTGCCCTCGTGGGAGCCCATGAGCTGGTTGGCGAGGCCGACGCCGAGCACCGAGCCGATCAGCGCGTGCGAGGACGAGTTCGGCAGACCGAAGGCCCAGGTGCCCAGGTTCCAGATGATGGCGGCCAGGAGCAGGGCGAAGATCATGGCGTAGCCGGCGCCCGAGCCGACTTGAAGGATCAGCTCCACGGGCAGCAGGGTGACGATGGCGTAGGCCACCGCGCCGGAGGACAGCATCACGCCGAGGAAGTTGAAGGCGCCCGACCAGATCACCGCGACGAGCGGCGGCATCGAGTGGGTGTAGATCACGGTGGCGACCGCATTGGCGGTGTCGTGGAAGCCGTTCACGAACTCGAAGCCCAGGGCGATCAGCAGCGCGAGGGCCAGCAGGGCGAAGGCGCCGAGGGCCAGCGGCGCCTCGTTCACGGCGCTGATGTCGGAATGAAGGTTGAAGGCGGCGTAGCCGATCCCGGCGGCGAGCACGAGCAGGAAGGCGATGACGCCGCCCGGATGGATCGTGGGTTCGAGCTTGGGTCGTCCTTTATGGGACGATGTGTCGAGGGGCCGCGCTGGAGCCAGGACCGCGTCTGACATGGAGGGTGTCTCGAAGGAAAGTTGGCCTCCGCGGCCTTAGGATGTCGGCATGACGCCTCGGTGACTGCCGGCCCGTATCCACAGTCGGGCCGATCCCGGTTTGCCATCCGTGAGTGACGTTCGATGGGAAGGGCACGTGCGGCCGGCCGTGCCGGAGGTGGCGACGGCCCGGGTCTCTGTGGTCCGGCCACCGGTTTTGGAACGAGGCTCTGCGTTCCCGCGCGGTTCGCCTCGGGGCTGCGCAACAAATTTCCGCGCTGAGGGAGCGTGCAAGCGGCACCGTACGTTGCCCTGCGACGAGTCGACCGTCGAGGGCCTGCATGTCCGAGGACCACCGCACCCACGGTGCTCACACCAAGGAGAAGGACGACGCGCAGGTCGAGAAGGCGCATCGCCCGGACGCGCTGATCCTGCATGAGATCATCCGGCGCGAGGGGGAGGAGGAGATGCAGCGCACCGCGCTGGCCCTCTCGCTCTCGGCCTTCGCCGCCGGGCTGACCATGGGCTTCTCGCTGATCGTGCCCGGCGTGCTGAAGGGGCATCTGCCGCATGAGCCCTGGGCCGAACTCGTCATGAGCGCGGGTTACTCGATCGGCTTCCTCATCGTGGTGCTCGGGCGCCAGCAGCTCTTCACCGAGAACACCGTGACACCGATCCTGCCGCTGTTGACTGAAAGGACCGGCGCGGCGCTCCTGCGCGTGGCGCGGCTCTGGGCCATCGTGCTCGTCGCCAACATCCTGGCGACCCTGCTGATCGCCACGGTGCTGGCCCATACCGACGCCTTCAAGCCGGAGGTGCGGGCGGCCTTCGCCGAGATCAGCCACCACACCATCGAGGACCCGTTCTGGACCACCGTCATCAAGGCGGTGTTCGCGGGCTGGCTGATCGCGCTGATGGTCTGGATCCTGCCGGCCACCGGCTCGGCGGCGCCGTTCATCATCCTGCTGATGACCTCGCTCGTCTCGATGTGCGGCCTTGCCCACATCGTCGCCGGCTCGGTGGATGCGTTCTACCTCGTCGCCATCGGACAGATCGACGTCGCAACGTATTTCACCGGCTTCTTCGTGCCGACGCTGATCGGCAACGTGGTCGGCGGCGTGACGCTGGTCTCGGTGCTCAATTTCGGCCAGGTCGCGCCGGACATCAATGACCAGCCCCGCGTCGAAACCTGATCCTAGCGCAGCATGAAGCGTTCGGCCTTCGGCGCCTCCGGCCCCGCCTCACCGAGCGCGTCGAGGATCGCGGCATCGACCGTGTGCAGCAGGGCGTCGAGGGGCAGGTCGTTGGCATCGGTGCCGAACGGCTCTTCCAGCTCGTCGCCCAGCGCGTCGAGGCCGAAGAAGGCGTAGGCCACGAGCGCGGCGACGATCGGGGTCGACCAGCCGAGCGAGCCGGCGAGCCCGAACGGCAGCAGCAGGCAGTAGAGCCAGGCCGTGCGGTAGAGGAGCAGGGTATAGGCGAAGGGCAGCGGCGTGCCGTGAATGCGCTCGCAGGTCGCCTGGATCGCGGAGAGGCTCGCGACCTTGTGCTCCAGCGTTGCGAACAGGATGTCGCTGAGTGTGCCGGCCCGGAGCGCGCCCGCGAGATCCCGGGTCAGATGTGTCAGCACCGCGTCCGCCGGGTTCGGCCGTGCCGGCAGGGAGGCCGCCTCCTCCGCCGGCAACCACGGCGCGGCGGCACCGGCCTCGTCGAGGCCGCGCAGCCGGGCATGCAGCGCGTGGGCGAAGCCGGCGGCCCGGCGCAGGGCACGGCGGCGCAGGGCTTCGTGCTCCGGCTCGGGCAGCAGGCTCGACATCAGCCGGGCGAGGCCGCGCATCTCGACGATCAGGCTGCCCCAGGCCCGGCGCGCCTCCCACCAGCGGTCGTAGCAGGCGCCGTTGCGGAAGCTCAGGAAGATCGACAGCGCCAGGCCGACCAGGGTGAAGGGGCCGATCCCGGCGGTGACCGGAAACCACGCCGCATGCCGCTGCTCCAACGCCACCACGAGGCAGGCGAGGGCGGCGATGGCGATCACCTGCGGCGCCACCTTCGGCAGGATCGAGCCGCGCAGGGCGAACAGGATGGTGAGCAGGCCGGGCCGCGGGCGGACGATCATGGGGCGCGTGTCAGTCCGTGCAGGCCTCGACCAGACGGCGCAGGAAGGCCTCGCCCCGAGCCAGCTCGTCCAGGGTGATGAATTCGTCCGGCTGGTGCGCCTGATCGATCGAGCCTGGCCCGCAGACGACGGTGGGAAGGCCGGCCCGCTGGAAGCGCCCGGCCTCCGTGGCGTAGGGGACGGTGATCGTGGCGTTGCGCCCGGCGAGCCGCAGGGCGAGCCGCTCCGCCTCCGAGCCGGGATCGGGGGCGAGGCCCGGCACCGAGACCTCCTCGACCGTCTCGATCCGCCCGAATGCGCCGTAGCGGTTGAGCCGCTCCCGAGCCACCCGCTCGCAGGACGCCGCGAACAGGGCCGGGATCTCGGCCATGTCGAGATCGGGCAGGCCCCGGAACTCCCACTGGAAGGTGCAGAGCTTCGGCAGGATGTTGCGGGCGGTGCCGCCCCGGATCACGCCGACATGCACCGAGGTGTGCGGCGGGTCGAACCGGCCGGAGGCGTCGCCGCGGGCGATCATCGCATCGGCGATGCGGTTCAGGTCGGCGATCAGGTCGGCTGCCGCCATCACCGCGTTGGCGCCGAGCCCCGGCTTGGAGGAGTGCGCCTCGTGGCCGTGCACGGTGGTGTCGTAGGTGACGACGCTCTTGTGCGCGTCCGCCACCTGCAGCCCGGTCGGCTCGCCGACGATCACCGCCCCCGGCCGGGGCAGGTCGATGCCGAGCCGGGCCAGGGTATCGAGCACGCCGAGACAGGTGGTCTCCTCGTCGTAGGAGAGCAGGATGTGGATCGGGCGCTTGAGCCCGGCCCGCAGCGCCTCGGGCACCAGGGCCAGCGCCAGGGCATCGAAGCCCTTCATGTCGACGGCGCCGCGGCCATAGGCGCGGCCATCGGCGACGCGCAGGCGGAACGGGTCGGTCGTCCAGGCCTGCCCCGTCACCGGCACCACGTCGGTATGGCCCGAGAGCACCACGCCGCCATCGGTCGGAGGGCCGAGGGTGGCGAACAGGGCGGCCTTGTCGCCCGCCGCGTTCGGCACGCGCACATGCGGCACGCCCCAGCCGTCGAGATAATCGGCGACGAAATCGATGAGCGCGAGGTTCGATTTCGAACTCTCGGTGTCGAAGGCGACGAGGTGCTCCAGCAGTTCCAGCGGCGTGAAGCGGGAGCCGCCTGCCGGGACCGTCAATGGACGACGCGGCGCATATGCGGCGAGTCGAGGGAGAAGGCCGGGATCTCCGCCTCGAAACTCTCGCCGCCGACCGTTGCCATCGTGTAGCTGCCGGCCATCAGCCCGTCCGGCGTGGTGAGCGGGCAACCGCTGGTGTAGCTGAACGACTCTCCGGGCTCCAGAACCGGCTGCTTGCCGACCACGCCGGCGCCGCGCACCTCCTGGCAGGTGCCGCGCCCGTCGATGATCCGCCAGTGGCGCGAGCGCAGCTGCACCTGCTCGCTGCCGTTGTTCACGATCTCGACGGTGTAGGCAAAGAAGTAGCGGCTCTCCCCCGGCGAGGATTCCTCCTCGACGAAGCGGGGCTCCACCGTCACCGTGATGCCGCGCGTCTCGGCCTTGTACATCGCGTGAAAGCATCTCCGTGGACGGCGCGCAGGCCGCGACGCGACATCTGCGTCGCGTCGTGGTACGTGGCCCCCGAAACCTCGTCAATCGCGGGATCATGCGCGGTATCGTGGGGCGAGGGGAAGGCGGAGAAGACGTGCCGAACGCCTCGCATCGGAGCGCCCTGCGGGGATCGCCGTCCGGCCGCCTACCGCTCCTTCCGGGCACCGCCCTCGGCGCCGTCCTGACGCTGGCGCCGGCCCTCCTGTTCGCGTGGCGGGACCCGGTCCCGAACCGCTGGCCCGCCCTGGCTCTCGTCCTCGCGCTCGTCCTCGACGCCGCCGCCCGGATCGCGGCGCGGGCGGTGCGGCAGCGGACCGGTGTGGAGACGGAGTTCCGCGGCCTGCCCTCACCGATGCTGGCGCTCGGGAACGCGACCTGGATCGGCGGAGCGATCATGGCTGTGGGCGCGGGTCTGCGGCCTGATTTGTTCCCCTTGCTCGCCTGCGCGCTCGCTGGCCTCGTGGCCATGGGGGCACTCGCCCGGATCGCGCTCGCGCGGATGGTGATCGTGATCGATGCGGCCGCGCGCGCGGAGGCCGAGGCGAAGGCTGAGGGGACGAGACCATGAATGACGACAGGCCGGCGACATCCGGCGGCATCCTGCCGGCGCAGGCCATCGCGGCGCTGACCGAGCGGGGGGCGATCCGACCCGCCTCCGCCTACGCGCCCGACCAGATCCAGCCGGCCAGCCTCGATCTGCGGCTCGGCGCCCGCGCCTACCGGGTGCGCACGAGCTTCCTGCCCGGCAGCGGGCGCTCGGTCGCGGCCTGCGTCGAGGCATTCTCGCTGCACGAGATCGACCTGACCCGCAGCGCCGTGCTGGAGACGGGCTGCGTCTACATCGCCGAGCTTCAGGAAGCCCTGGCCCTGCCCGAGAGCCTGAGCGCCAGCGCCAACCCGAAAAGCTCGACCGGGCGCATCGACGTGTTCACCCGCGTCATCACCGACCGCGCCAGCGCCTTCGATCAGATCGAGACGGGTTATCGCGGACCGCTCTACGCCGAGATTTCGCCGCGCACCTTCCCGGTGCGGGTGCGGACCGGATCGCGGCTGTCACAGATCCGTTTCCGGCAGGGCGACCCGCGGCTGAAGGAGGCCGACCTCGCCGCGCTCCATGCCCGCGACCCCCTCGTCGATGCCGCCGCCGTCTCGCTTCAGGGCGGCGTCCCGGTCTCGGTCGATCTGGCGGGCTTCGACGGGCTGATCGGCTACCGGGGCAAACGCCATACCGGGTTGATCGACGTGGACCGGCCGCGCGGCCACCGCACCCGCGATTTCTGGGAGCCGCTGCCGGCCGATGGCAGCCGCACGCTGATCCTCGACCCCGGTCAGTTCTACATCCTGGCGTCCAAGGAAGCCGTGCGGGTGCCCGCCGATCACGCGGCGGAGATGGTGCCGTTCGATCCCCTCGTCGGCGAGTTCCGCGTGCATTACGCCGGCTTCTTCGATCCCGGCTTCGGCCTGAGCGAGGCCGGCGGGGCAGGGGCCCGCGCCGTGCTGGAAGTGCGCTCCCGCGACGTGCCGTTCCTGCTGGAGGACGGCCAGATCGTCGGTCGCCTCGTCTACGAGCGGATGCTGGAACGGCCGGCGACCCTCTACGGCACCGGTGCCGGCTCGAACTATCAGGCGCAGGGCCTGAAGCTGTCGAAGCATTTCGGCGGCGAAGCGGACGCCGCGCCCTCAGTTTGAGGGCGCGGCTGCCCCGGTCAGCGGCGGGTGCCGAGGCCGCCGGCGAAGGGATTGGTTTCGTTCCAACCCCGCGAGGCGCCGCCGGGCATGTAAGAAGGTCCGGGCCCATTCGAGGGGGCGACGCCGGGATGGGTGGTGTAGCTCGGGAGCACCCAGCCCCCCGAACCGGTCCTGTATCCGCCGGTCAGATGATTGCCCGGCTTCACCACATCGCAATCCCCTCTTCTGACGGTTGCGAGATGCTCGTCGAGGAAGGATTTGCTGTTATGGTATTTCTTTGAGCCCGCCTTGGCGCGCGGGGCCGAATCCAGAAGATAGTCCCTGTAGTCGGAATAGGTGTCCTTTGCCGACGCTCCGGTTGCCGTGACGAGCATCAAGGCTGCGGCGCATATCGCCTTCATCGGTCTGCCCCACCCATGTTCGTGACCGACCCCGCTCCCGGGTTGCGCGGAAAAATCGGCGCGGCGAGAGCTTGATCTACTCGCTCGACAGTAGGGGCCGAGGACTAAGAAACTGCCTCAGAGATGTGCCCTGATATGGCGATCTCCAATGATCGTTATCGGATCCTTCTGGAAATGCAGATGATGCGGTGCGTCGAGCGTCCCGCCGTCAGGCCGGGCTGAGTTCGGCGGTGCGCGGGGCCTGGGCTGCCCCGAGATAGGACGCCTTGACGTCGTCGCGCTCGCGCAGCTCGGCGGCGCGGCCGCTCAGCACGCTGCGGCCGTTCTCCAGCACCACGGCCCGGTGGGCGTGGCGCAGGGCGAGGCGCACGTTCTGCTCGGCCACCAGCAGAGTCAGGCCCTGGTCGCGGTTGAGGCCGACGAGGATCCGGTAGATGTCCTCGACCACCTTCGGCGCCAGCCCCATGGACGGCTCGTCGAGGATGAGAAGCCGTGGTCGTCCCATCAGGGCCCGGCCGATCGCCGCCATCTGCTGCTCGCCGCCGGACAGCAATCCGGCGGGGTTGCCGCGCTTGGCGGCGAGCCGCGGAAACAGGGCGTAGACGCGGTCGAGGTCGGTCCGCAGGTCGGCCCGGCTCGAACCGCGCCCGAGGCCGCCCGCAATGAGGTTTTCCTCGACGCTCAAGCCACCGAAGCAGTGGCGGCCCTCCAGCACGCCGACAAGTCCGCTGCGGACGAGCACATCCGTGCGGGTGCGCGCGACGTCGAGCCCCGCATAGGTGACGCGGCCGGCGCTGACCTGCCCGCGCATCGCCGGCAGGAGATTGGAGAGCGCCCTCAGCAGGGTGGTCTTGCCGGCGCCGTTGGCGCCGACGAGGGCGACGACCTCGCCCTCGCGCACGGTGAGGTCCGCGCCGACGAGGGCGCGGACGGCTCCGCCATAGACCACCTCCAGCGCTTCGACGCGCAGGAGGGCGGCATCCGGGGCGGCCTCTGTGGACAGGGTCACCGGGCGTCCGCCGAGGCGCGCTTCTCGCTGCCGCCGGCCCGCTCCTCGGCGGCGCAATCGCGCGGGGTGATGCCATGCTCCTTGGCATAGCTGGAGGAGGACGCCTCGATGATCGGGCGCAGGCTCGCCCAGTCGGGCTTGATCCAGTCGGAGACCACCTTCCACTTCCCCCCGTCCCATTGCTGGAAGGTGACGCGGCCCTCGCCCTCGTGGTTGGCGCAGGTGACATTGATCGAGTGGAACAGGCCCTTGGCGCCCAGCTCGGCCACGCGGGCCTCGTCGAGACGCAGATGCTCGAAGCCCCAGCGCACCTCGTCGCCCGTCAGCGTGCGCTTGCCGAAGCGGTCCTGCGCGATGCGCACCGCCTCGACGTTGAGGATGCCGTTGAGCACGCCGAGATTGTGGTAGACGCTGCCGATGCGCTTCTTGTCGGCGAGGTTGCCGGCACCCTTGTCGTAGACGTTGCGCACCACCTCCTGGATCACCGGATACTCGCTGCCCGAAGCCTGCGTGGTGATGGCGACGTAGCCCTTGGCGGCCTCGCCCGCCGGGATCACGTCCTCCTCCGAGTTCGACCAGACATTGCCGACGATGCGGTCGGCCGGGAAGCCGGTCTTCTGCGCGGTCTTGAGCGCCACCGGGTTCATCACGCCCCAGCCGCGCAGCACCACGTAATCCGGCCGCAGGCGGCGGATGGCGAGCCACTGCGATTGCTGCTCGTTGCCGGGATGGGGCACCTCGATCTGCTCGACCTTGAAGCCGTACTTCTTGGCGAGCAGCTCGTAGATCGGGATCGTCTCCTTGCCGTAGGGCGAGCCGTGATAGAGCACGGCGACGGTCTTGCCCTTGAGCTTGTCGAGCCCGCCCTCGCGGGTGGCCAGATATTCGACGATGCCGCTGGTCTCGCTGTAGGGGTTGAGCAGCAGCGGGAAGACGTAGGGGAAGACGCGCCCGTCGGTGGAATCGGTGCGGCCGTGGTTGATGGTGATCAGCGGCACCTTGTCGGCGGTGATGCGGTCGATCATCGCGTAGGCGATGCCCACCGAGAGCGGGTTCCAGGCGGCGATTCCGGGCCGCGATTTGAGCCGCTCGTAGACCTCGACGCCGCGCTCGACCTCGTACTGGGTCTCGCCCTCGCTCCAGGTCAGCTTCACCCCGTTCACGCCGCCGTCGCGGGTATTGATGAGGTTGAGATAATCGATGAAGCCGCCGAAGAAGCCGGTGCCGCCGGCGGCGTAGGGACCGACGCGGTAGCTCTGGAGCGGGAAGTGCTGCTCGTCGGCGCGGGCCGCGTCGGCGAGGGGGCCGGCAGAGACGAAGAGGGCGGCGCCGGCCAACAGGGCGGCGCGGCTGCGGGACTTGAGGCTCATGGTCGTCCTTCGGGTTGGAGCGGAGTGAGGGTCAGGCGGGCCTGCGGGCGAGGCGCCGACCGGCCCGGTCGAGGAGGGCGGCGAGGCCGGCGGGCTCGCGGATCAGCACGGCGACGATCAGGGCGCCGAGCACGATGCGCTGGACCATTTCGAGGGTGCCGGAATCGAAGCCGTCGCCGAGGAGTGTCGCGCCGAGGCGCGACAGCAGCAGGGGCAGCACCACGATGAAGCCCGCGCCGAGGAAGGCGCCGCGCAGGGTGCCGAGGCCGCCGATGATGACGATGAAGAGGATCTGGAACGAACGGTCGAGATTGAACCCGGCCGGCTCGACGGTACGCAGATAGGCGAAGGCCCAGAGCACGCCCGCCACCCCGACCACGAAGGAGGAGAGGGCGAAGGCCAGAAGTTTGGTCCGGGCGATCTTCACCCCGACCACCCGTGCGGCGGTCTCGTGGTCGCGGATCGTCACGAGATCGCGGCCGGTGGGTGAGCGCACCAAGCGCCAGACGACGAGGGTGAGGAGCGCCACGACGGTGAGCGAGAACATGTAGCGCCCGCGCGCATCCTCGAAGGACAGGCCGGCCACGACGAGGCGGGGCGCGTTGATGACCCCGGACGGACTGTCGTTGGAGAACCAGCCGAAGCGGTTCAGGGCCCAGGCGACGAAGAACTGCACCGCGAGCGTCGACACCGCGAGGTAGAAGCCGCGCAGACGCAGGGCCGGCAGGCCGGCGACGAGGCCGG
>NZ_NKUI01000156.1 GCF_014845115.1 Methylorubrum zatmanii
GCGCGCCGAGACCGAGCCCGAGCAGTCCGGCGGCGACGCCGAGCCTGCGCCACCCCGCCTCGGTCTCGGGCGCGGCGAAGGGCAGAGCGGCGCCGAACCGTCCGGCCAACAGCCAGCCGAGCCCGGCGGCGGCGAGCGCGAGCAGACCCAGGCCGGCGCGCATCGCCCAGTCGGGTCCTGACGGGCCGACCGCGCCGCGTCGGCGCCCGAGGAAGGTCGCGGCCCCCGCACGGCCGATGTAGATTCCGCCGAGGAGGACGAGCAGGACGACCAGGGCCCCCGTCCCGGGGCCGTGCCGCGACGCCACCGCGAGGATTGCCTCCTCGCTCCGGAACCCGGACAGGGGCGGCACGCCGGCCAACGACAGGGCCGCGACCAGGAAGGCGGCGCCGGCGAACGGCAGCGCGCGAGCCAGCCCCCCGAGGCGGACGAGGATGCGCGTGCCCGCCCGTTCCTGCACGATGCCCGCGGCGAGGAACAGGGTCGATTTGAAGGCGGCGTGCGCCGCGAGGTGGAAGGCGGCCGCGCCCGGGCCGCCCAGTCCGAGGGCCACCATCATCTCGCCGAGCTGCGAGCAGGTGGACCAGGCGAGCACCCGCTTCAGGTCCGCCTCGGCGGTGGCGATGAGGCCGGCGGCGAGCGCCGTCGCGGCCCCGATCCAGAAGAGGGTGTCGAGCGCGCCGGGCGACGCCGCGAAGACCGGGTACAGGCGCAGCACGAGGAACACGCCGGCGGCCACCATCGTGGCGGAGTGCAGCAGGGCCGAGACCGGGGTCGGCCCGACCATCGCGTCGGGGAGCCAGGCGGAAAGCGGTAGCTGGGCGCTCTTGCCGACCGCGCCGGCCAGCATGAGGAGGGCCATCGCGGTGACCGTGCCGGGGCCGATCCGCCCGCCCTCGACGGCTCCGACGAGCGCGTCGACGTCCGTGGTCCCGACGGCGGCGAGCGCCAGGAGCCAGCCGAGCAGGAGGCCGACGTCGCCGATCCGGGTCATCAGGAACGCCTTGGCGGCGGCCGCGGCGGCGCCAGGCTCGGCATGGTCGAAGCCGATCAGGAGGAACGAGGCCAGCCCGACCACTTCCCAGGCCGCGAACAGGAGCGCGAGGGAGCTCGATAGCACGAGCGTCAGCATCGCGCCGACGAACAGGCCGAGCTCGGCGAAGAAGCGGGGCCGGTCGTCGCGCCCGGCCATGTAGCCGAGGCCGTAGAGGCCGACGCAGACCGCGACGCCCGCGACCACCGCCGCGACGAACCGCGTGAGCGGCGTCGCCGCGAGCCCGACGGTGAGCCGATAGCCGCCGCTCTCGAACCAGGTCGCCGACAGGGCGGCATCGGACGGCAGCGACGCGAGGCCGGCGAGCGCCAGGGCGACGGCGCCGACGACGAGCTCGCCGCCGCCCCGGGGCAGGCGGCGGCCGAGGCCGAGGGCGGCCGCGGCCGCCACGAGCGGCAGGAGCGGGACGGCGAGTAGGGCGGTCATCGCTTGAGGTCGGCGTAGGCGTCGACCTCGGCCGTCCGGCGCTGCCGGTACAGCAGCAGGACGAGGGCGAGCCCGATGGCCATCTCGACGGCGCCCACCGTGACGACCAGGATGGCGAGGATCTGCGCGGAGTAGTCGCCCGGCGCGGTGAACCGCCAGAACGCGACGACGTTCAGGCCGATGGCGTTGAGGAGCACCTCGACGCCCATCAGGATCATGACCGCCGAGCGCTGGGCGACCACGGTGTAGAGGCCGATGGCGAACAGGAGCGCGCCTACGACGAGGTAGGCGGTCAGCGGTACCGTCATCCGATATGTCCCCCATGCCGGCGGTGGGCGCCGTGGTCGGGCGCGGGCTCCGCCACCCCGTTCAGGGTCGCGCGTGGCGCGAGGCGGTCGTTCCGGATCGGCTCGGGCTCGGCGTCGACCGCGACCTTGGCGGCGCGCGAGGCGTCGTCCGGGTAGGTGGAGGGCCGGGCGAGCAGCAGGGCGCCGAAGATGCCGATCAGGATCAGGAAGCCGGCGCCCTCGAAGGCGACCATGTACTTCTCCATGAGGAGATGTCCGACCCGGCGTGCCGAATCCGCGTCCGGCACCGCGTCGGGCATCACCGGCCAGGCCGGCCGCAGGACCAGCATCCCGACGAGCACGGCCCCGACGCCGAGGGCGAGCCAGGCCGCGACGGGGCGCACGGGCGTCACCATC
This sequence comes from Methylorubrum zatmanii, assembly GCF_014845115.1. Taxonomy (GTDB): domain Bacteria; phylum Pseudomonadota; class Alphaproteobacteria; order Rhizobiales; family Beijerinckiaceae; genus Methylobacterium; species Methylobacterium zatmanii. Next base: position 2,185 of record NZ_NKUI01000156.1, read on the forward strand.
GACATGTCCATGCCACCCATGTCCATGCCGCCGTGGCCGCCCCCAGGCGCGTGGTCGTGCCCGTGGGCAGCCTGCCCGTGTGGGTGGGCCGCGCGCTCGCCGTGCCCGCCCTGGGCCTCGTGCGGCATGGCTTTCGCCGCCCCGTCGTGCGCCTCGGCATGGTCGCCGCGCGCCTCGCCGCCGGGCCGGGGCGGGTGGGTGCCGGAGTGGCCCTCGCCGTGTCCCGTGGCCGCGGTTCGGTCGCCGGCCTCGCCCTGCCGGTGGCCGTCCGGCCCGGCCTCCGCGGGCCGGCGCGGGACGAGCCCCAAGCTGGACCAGCGCTCCAGCGGGGCCAGGTCCATGCCGGCCATCATCGCCCCGCCCGGGTCGTGCATGACCAGGACCATGAACAGGATCATGACGAGGAAGCCGCCGATATACATCATGACCTGGAGCAGCCCGATCAGGTCGGCGGACAGGAGGATGAACAGGCCGGCGACCCCGATGAAGGAGGCCATCAGGAAGATGCCCGAGCGGAACATGCTCATGGTCGTGGTCATGCCGAGCGCGCCCGCGACCGCGACGAAGGCGCAGGTCGCGAAGGCGGTGAGCTCGAAGGCCGCGGTCATGCCCGCGGTCCCACGCCGAGAAGGATCAGGCCGCCGACGAGGAGCACGTTGACGAGACCCGCCGGGATCAGGGCCTTCCAGGACAGCGCCAGCATCCCGGCCGTCGAGAACGGCCGGACGCAGCGCCCGAGCCCCAGCATCAGCGCCATCAGGGCGTAGGTCTTCGCCAGCATCCAGGCCCAGCCCGGCAGCCAGGGGCCCGAGGGGCCGCCGAGATAGAGCACCGCTCCGACCGCCGCGACGACGAAGAGCACCCCGGCGAGCGCGACCCGCCACAGGAGGGCGGACCAGCCTCCCGCCGCGCCGAGCACGCCACCGCCGATGGAATCCGCGAACGGCTCCAGGAACGGGGCGCGGTAGGACTGCATCAGCCCGGTGACGAGGTAGAGGAGGAAGCCCATGGGTTGCAGGACCACGAACCACAGGTCTCGTTGCGCCGCGACGACGGCGACGGTCGACAGGGAGCCTGCCATCATGACCACGCCGACATAGGCCAGGCCGAGCGGCACGACGTAGGCGACGAGTTGGGCCACGATGCGGTAGCAGGCTTCCACGGCCTCGGGCGTGTTCGCGCCCCAGCCGGCGAGCGCCAGGCCGAGTACGACGAAGTCGACGACGACGATGACGTAGAAGAGGCCGACGCCGAGATCCCGGCCGATCAGCCCGGGCCCGAACGGGATGACCACCACGGCGAGCGCGACCCCGCCGAGCGCCACCGCCGGGCCGGCCGGCAGCAGCCAGCGGTCGGCATTGGGCAGGTCCAGGCCGCGCCCGAGGCCGACGGCGCGCGCCGGCCCGGCCTCCAGGCCCCGGCGCGCGACGAGGCGCTCGACCGCAAGGGTCAGGGCGGCGCCTCCGAGGAGCGCGGCCAGCACCGCCGCGGCGCTCGCGATCATTCCCATCGGAGCCCGCCCATGCCCCAGGCGTAGGCGATGCCCGCCGAGAGGAGCGCGATGAAGACCAGCATGTCCAGGAAGGCGGTCACGCCGACGTCGGCGAAGACGACCGCCCAGGGATACATGAAGATCATCTCCATATCGAAGGCGAGGAAGATCAGCGCGTAGACGGCGTAGCCGAAGCGGAACTGCGCCCAGGCCTGGGGGGCACGGGTCGTCCGCCTCGGGACCCGCACGAATGCGGCCGCGGCCAGCAGCGCGAGGCCGGCGCCCATCAGCAGCACCAGCGCCACGAACGCGTAGTCGCTCACGGTCGACCCCGGCAGCGGTTCCATCCTCGCTCCTCCCCTCCCATGGCGGCCCTCGCTCGCCGGGCCTCGGCCGCAGGACCGCACCGCCCATCCGCCCGGAACCGTTGTCGCGACCGACGGGGCGCGCCCCGGCCGGCCTGCCTCAATCTTCCTTGAACGCCCGCCGAACCTGGTCGTTGAGGGGCTTTGTCAGGTAGGAGAGCACCGTCCGCTCGCCTGTCCGGATGAAGACCTCGGCCGGCATGCCCGGCACGAGCTTGATCCCCTTGAGCCGCGCGACCTGGTCCGCGTCCGGCCTGACATGGACCTTGAAGAAGCTCGTGCCCGTCTTCTCGTCCGTGATCTGGTCGGCGGCCACGAGGCTGACCGTGCCCTCGATCTCCGGGGTGGTCCGCTGGTTGAACGCGGTCAGGCGCAGCACGGCGTGTTGTCCGAGCCGGACCTGGTCGATGTCCTTCGGGGCGACCTTCGCCTCGATCACGAGCGTGTCCGACCTCGGGACGATCAGCATGATGGACTCGCCCGGGCTGACGACCCCGCCGATGGTGTGGACGGCCAGTTGGTGGACCATGCCGTCCTGCGGGGCCCGGATGTCGATGCGCTTGAGCTGGTCCTCGGCCGCGACCCGCTTCTCGACGAGCTCGGCGATCTTGGCCTGAACCTCGCTCAACTCCTTTGCCACCTCGCTACGCAGGTCCTGGTCGACCTGGATCACCTGGAGCTCGGTCTCGGAGATCTTGCCCTTCGCCTGCGCGACGGAGGCGACGAGCTGCCCGTGCTCGCCCTCCAGGCGGGCGGCGTCGCGCTCCAGGGCGGTCACGCGCTGGATGGGGACCAGGTTCTTGCGCCAGAGGTCGCGCACGCCTTCGAGCTCGCGGTTGATCAACTCGGTCTCGCGCCGCTTGCCGGCGATCTGGCCCGTCAGGCCCTGGATCTCCTCCCGGAGCTGGCCGGTCCTCTCCTTCAGCTGCGCCTTCTGGCCCGCGCGGGCGTCCCGGCGCAGCTCGAACAGCCGGGTCTCGCCTGCGATGACCTTCCCCGCTTCCGGGTCGCTCTGGGCGCGGCCCCTGAGGACGGCCGCGAACGAGATCCGGGGGGCGCCGTCGCGTTCCGCCTCCAGGCGGCCCTGGCGCGCGGTCAGCTCGGCCAGGCTCTTGTCGACGACGGCGAGGTTGGCGCGGGTCACGGTCTCGTCCAGCCGCATGACGACCTGGCCGGCGCGCACGAGGTCGCCGTCCCGGACCCGCACCTCGCCCACCACGCCCCCGGTGGGGTGCTGCACCTTCTTGACGAAGGAATCGACGACGAGCGTCCCCGGTGCCACGACGGCGCCGGCGAGCTCGGTGGTGGCCGCCCACCCCCCGAGGCCGACGGTGAGCAGGGCCGCGGCCGCCAGGCTCAGGACGAGGTGGCGCCGAACGGAGCGGCGGATGTCCCAGGGGCGCTGCGCGCTCACGCCCGCGCTCCTTCCGATAGGGTCCCTTCCGTGGCGGCGACCACGCGCAGCGGCACCGCTCTCTCGGGTGGCGGGCGCTCCTTGCCGTCGCCCCTCGGCAGCCAGGCGCTCGCGGCCGCGGTCGGGCGCTTCAGGGCGGACAGGACCTCATGCTTGGGCCCGAAGGCGCGGACCCGGCCCTCCGCCATGAACAGCAACCGGTTGACCGCCGCGAGGGCGCTCGGACGGTGGGCGACGATGACCACGGTCCCGCCGCGGGCACGCACGTCCCGGATCGCGCGGTTCAGGGCGTCCTCACCCTCCGCGTCGAGGTTGGAGTTCGGCTCGTCGAGGACGACGAGGAACGGCGCGCCGTAGAGGGCGCGCGCCAGCGCGATGCGCTGGCGCTGGCCTCCCGACAGGGCGGCCCCACCTTCGCCGATGGGCGTATCGTAGCCCTTCGGCAAGGCGCACACGAGGTCGTGGACGCCGGCGGCGCGTGCGGCGGCGACGATGGCCGCGGAGGCCGCGTCCGGGTCGAAGCGCGCGATGTTCTGCGCCACCGTGCCGGCGAAGAGTTCGACGTCCTGCGGCAGGTAGCCGATGTGCCGGCCGAGCACATCCGGCGGCCACCGGTCGAGGGTGGCGCCGTCGAGCCGGACGCAGCCGCGGACCGGCCCCCAGATCCCGACCAGGGCACGGATGAGCGAGGACTTGCCGGAGCCGCTGGCACCGATGACGCCGAGCCCCTCGCCGGCCCGCAGCGCGAAGGTGGCGTCGTCGACGAGGGCATGTTCGAGCCCGGGGGCGGTGACCGTCAGGGCCTCGACCCGGACGCTCTCGCAGGGGGCCGACAGGGCGACGCTCAACCGCTCGTTCGGGAACGCGGCGAGGAAGGCCTTGAGGCGTCCCCAGCCCTGCCGGGCCGCCACGAGCGACTTCCAGTGTGCCACCGCCAGCTCGACCGGCGCCAGGGCCCGGGCGACCAGGATCGAGCTCGCGATCATGATGCCGCCCGTCGCCTCGCCCTCGATCACGAGGTAGGCGCCGACGCCGAGCACCAGGGATTGCAGGGTGAGCCGCAGCACCTTGGCCATGGCGCCGAACCCGCCGGCGACGTCCGACACGCGCCGCTGGGCCACGAGGTGGCGCTCGCTCGCCTCGGCCCAGAGGTCGCCCGTGCGCGGGGTCATGCCCATGGCGCGCAGCACCTCGGCGTTGCGCCGGCCGGCCTCCGCCAGGGCGTAGCGCTGGCCGGCCGCTGCTGCCGCCGCCCGCGACGGGCG
>NZ_NKUI01000157.1 GCF_014845115.1 Methylorubrum zatmanii
ACGCGGCTGTCGTGGCTGGCGCCTCGACCGCGCCGAAGCGGAAGGTCGTGCGGTCTCCCCACATCCGGTGCATCACCACCGCCATCTTGCGCGCCAGCGCCACCGTCGCGCGCTTGTTGCCCTGGCGCTGCGCCACCTTCGTGGCCCAAGCCTTCAGCCCGGACCACTTCTTCACCCGGTGCAGCATCACGTGCGCCGCCTCGAACAGCGCCGCCCGCGCCTCGGTATCGCCCGTCTTCGTGATCCGCCCGTTGCGGTCCACCTCCCCGGACTGATGCTTGCGCGGCACCATGCCGAGGATCGCCCCGACCGAGCGCGACTTGACGAAGCGGGCTAGGTCCTCGATGGCCGCGATGAAGGTCAGACCCACCACCGCACCGACGCCCGGCACCGTCATCAGGCGGCGACAGACCGCGTGCTCGCGGGCGAACTCCAGCACCATGCGGTTGAAGTCGGTCGAACGAGAGCAGCATCGCCGAGTGCGCCTGCAACAACACGTCGAGGATGGCGGCGACGCGCGGGAGGTCGGCCGTCAGTTCGCGCACCCGCTCGGAAAACGTCCGCCACTTGGCCGTGCCGAGCTTGATCCCGAACAAATGCAGTGAACCGCAGATCTGGTTTTCCACGTCGCCGATCTTCAGCACCAGCGTCTTGCGGCTGGTGAGCAGTGTGCGCAGCTCCATTGTGCGGCGTGCCTTCACATGGACCTGCCGGAACCAGCCGGTGCGGAGCATCTGAGCAAGGCCGCGCGTCGTTGCGGTCGGTCTTATGGGTCATCGCGACCATTGCCGCGCGGGCGTGCCGCGCGGCCATGCACACGACGTTAGGCACACCGAGTTCGGTCATCTCCTCGCAGAGCCAGCCTGCGAGCGCTCCGGTCTCCAGGCCGACGCGGGTGAGCGGTAGGCCGAGAGCGCCGAGCCATGTTGCCAGTGCCTCCGGCTCGCTCGCGACTTTGGCCTCGCGGAGGATCTTGCCCTCCTCATCGACGACGCACACCGAGGTCTCGGCCAACGAGACATCGAGACCGGCATAGTAGCGCATAACCCTGCTCCCGGATGATCGGTCGCGGGCGTCCTCGCCGGCAGACCAGGTTACACCATCGAGCAGCTTGCCACGATCCGCGAGGCGGGGACGGCTGGCGAAGGCCCGATTACCCGATCTGCGTTAAAACAGGGATTTGGAGCCAGGCCGCTGCTTCCTGGCCCTGCGCTTGCGCTTCGGCTTCGTTCCCATAGCCGCCCTCGTCATTTCGGCGAGTCCCGCCCGCTGCTGGCGGCGTACGGCGTTGACGGCATGGCCCATCCACCACCCCGCGGCGCGCTTCGCCGTCGAGAACCACAGGCTCATCATGGAATTCTTCATGCCGGCCTCCCGGAAGGGAACGAAGACCTGCGGGCATGGTTCGACCGCTGCGGTCGGTTTCCCGGCTTGAGCACCCGCCCTTCCCGGCAGGGCGCGCTGTCGGGGACGATCCTTTCCCCGCTCCGCCCGCGAAAAGAGAAATCCGCCCCGTCAGGGAACCTTGGCAGGAAAATGACACCTATCCCCTCCGCCTGGGACGGCCTTACGCTCCCAAGGAGAGGATGATGAAGAAGACCACGCTCGCCCTAGCTGTTCTGCTCGGCGGCTTCACCTTCGCGTCCGGCAACGCGTCGGCCGCCCCGATCACCCCCGCCGGTCTCCAGGCCGAAACCGGCGTCACGCCGGTGCACATGACGGGGCGCGAGCGCATGATGATGCGCCGGCACATGATGCGGAAGCGGATGATGCATCGTCATCACCGCAGCATGCGTCACCGGATGTGATGCGGCAGTCCCGCTAAGCTGGGAGGGTCACCGCGCGCCCCTCCCGTCCGGCCGGCATCCGACCCCCGCCGAACCTTTCGGAACGACGGGGTCGTTTCATACCAAATTCGTTTGATCCCTTCGGGATGGCGGATTTGGGCTTCGCTCAAACCCCGCGCGGGCTGGCCGATCCGGTGACCGCTTGGATCCGAGCGGAAACCGGATCAACCGGCGCCGTATCCGCCCCTCGCATTGTCGGAAGAGCGATCCGGCGATTGCCGGTCATATCCCCCCGTCTGCGGACCGGGCCTTTCCCCTTCCACCGATGCAGGCGCGGTCGGTCCGGCCTCCGGCACCTCTTCCGTCCGCTCCTCGCGCCCGTCGCCTTGGCCGGTTGGCCGAGCGCCCGGCGCGTCCCCGTTCGCCTTCCTGTCCGACATCGTCATCCTCTCTGGCTTCGTCCAAGCAAAAGAAGCCAGCGCCACGAAAAGTTTCCCGCCTGGAACCGCCATGGGCCGTCGATCCCTTCGGCTCCCGACGGGCTCAGGCTCGGGTGCCGTGCGCTCCCCAGGATCACGGTGCTTCCTGGCGGCGCTTGACACTCAGTTCGGACGCGCGCCGATACCAGATCCGCGATTTCTGCGGGTCGCCCTTGCTCTTCAGACCGAGGGGTTTGAGGTAAGCCGTGTCGTAACTCTTGGCCATGCCGACGGCCCCGAGGATCTCACCGTCGCGATACGCTTCCTCGTAGAGGTAGCGCGCGATCGTGTACTGGCCGCGCCTGAGATAGAGATCGGCCCGGTCGATGGTATTCCCGTGATGCGGGGCGGCCTCGGTGGAGAGCCGGCCCCCGTCGCGCAGACTGGCGGCGGGCGTATCCGCGATGCTGGCCGTGGTCTCGGTCCGGTCCGCAGGCTGCGGCAGGTTCGCGCCGGGGGAGGGCTCCGTCCGCGAAAGGGCCTCGGCTGGCGCAGCGCCGGACGATGGGGAAGTGGCTTGAGCGCGGTCTTGTGAAGTCGCCGGAGAGGCAGCGTGCGCCGAGGACGGCAGATCGAGCCGCCTCCATTGCGCGACGAGATCCCGTTCACGCTCGATCCTGTCCGACAGGCTCATCTGCCGGTCCGGCTGGTGCGCCGCGACGGCAGCGCCGTCCCGTCTGGATGCCTGCCCGTAATCCCCCGTCATCGCCAGCAAAGATCCGACGCCGATCATGGCGATGATGAGTGTGAGCGAGACGATCCGCCGGCGACGTCGGGATGCGCGCCGCGGCGCATCCTCTGCGATGAAGTTCTGCGGCGCCGACAGAGCGGATACAGGCGAAGGCGGCCTCAGCACGAGCATCCTCCAAGCAGTCTCTTACAACATCCGTTCTCATCTCGGCACGAACAATTCGAATTAATCAAAATACGATACTCGCAACAAATCGCCCATGATACTGAAAGGACAAAAGATCATTTCATACTGGCATCGTCGAAAGTGACGGCGCAGCGCCGCGCGATCCCGCCACCGGGCTCCGGAACCTGAACCGCGGTGCCACCCCGCGCCCGGCAGGCGGTCGCCTCGCGGTCCGATGGAGGCGGGGCATCAGCCGCCAGGACGCTCCGGGCCGCGTCGCCGGCCGCTCGGGTGGCGGCGGCGACCTGCCCGACGAGCGAGGCGGGGAAGGTGTCGTCGTAACGATGCAGTCCGAGGAGGCCGATCACGACGGCCAATGCTCCGAACAGCAGGGCGGGCGACGGTATCCGCGCGGGGACCGGCCGGGCCACCGCACAATGCGGGCAGCACCGGGCATCGCCGAGGATCGGCTGCCTGCACCGTCTGCATCTCAGGAGATCGTGAGCCATCCGGCCCTCCTCCGCATGGGGCCGGCGGACCGGAACGCCGCGCCCGGAATTCGGGACAGCCTGCGACGGGACGATCGTCGGTTCGGTGGCACCGGGGCTTGGCCCGGCACCCGGCCCGAAACGGGAAGATCGGCTTCAACATGTGTGTCGCTCGATTGTGATGACGGGACGTCGTTCACCGAACCCGTGGTTTCGAAGCGTCCCTCAACGAAGCGAAAAACAAGTCGATCCACCGACCAGCACCACGATACTGAGCAATCTCACACTCCGACACGCCGACATTCGGGACTAATCCGATTGTGCGAAGCTCGTTTCATTCTTCAATTCGCCGAACATTCGGCAATGGTCCAGCCGCCTCTTGGAAGCGGGTGTTCAGAGCATCGGCTCGAAAGCTGGTCTCGCCTTCCGGTAGGCCGGACTGATCTTCACCAGGGTGGTCCCGCCCCACTCGAGGGGCCGCTGACGGCGGCGAAGCAGCCGGGCCCCGATCCGGTAGTGCAGCAGGCTCTGCACGATGAGGACGATCCGGTTGCGGGCGTATTGGACGGTGCAGAGGAGGGCCGGCGCGCCGACGGCGGAGTGCCCTTTATCTGAATGCTCAAGCTCGAATGCTGCAACGGACCCGTCTGCATCCAGTACGGCGACGGCCCTCGGAGGGGCGGCGGCCGATAACCGATCATTCACGAGAACGGGCGGTGCTCTCCGGGCGAGGGCGAAACATGGCCGCTTTCGTGCTACCGGCCGTCCGGGGATCGGCGTCGCCGACGTTTCTGGAGAACTCAGCGGTGAGCCGTCGCAGGCAGCGGCCGGGCGTGACCCCGGACAGGCGCTCTCTGCGGGCGCGCACGATCCGAAAGACGGGCTTGGCGGGGCTCGCAGCCGCGCTCCTCGTCGCCCCACCCTCCCGCGCCGACGATCTGTCCGTCCTGTTCGCACCCGGCACCGTGATCTCCGTCGGCGGCTTCGCCGGCGGAGGGCCCCGCTTTCAGGGCGCTCGCGAATTCGGGCTCTGGGCCATGCCCTATGCCTCGTTCCGCAAGGCCGACGAGCCGCGGGAATGGTTCTCGCCCGACGATGCGGTCGATGCCACCCTCCTCGGCGAGCGCCCGCTCCTGATCGGCGCCGTGCTCGACTTCCGCAACGGCCGCGGCGCCTCCGACGACCGCCGCCTCGCGGGACTGCCGCGCCTGCCCAACACGGTCGGCCTCGGCCTGTTCGTCGAGGCTTGGCCCATCGACGACACGCTGCGGCTGCGGGCGGAGGTCACCCAGGGCGTCCGCGCCCATGACGGAATCGTGGCCAAGCTCGCCGCCGACCTCGTCGGCCGCTACGGACGCTTCACCCTGAGCGGCGGCCCCCGCTTCGTCCTCGGCGACACCGCGGCGATGCGGCTCGATTTCGACGTGCCCGCCGCCTCCGCTGCCGTGAACCCGTTCTTCGCGCCCTACCGCGCCAGCGGCGGTCCCCGCTCCGTCGGCGCGACGGTGGCCCTCGGCTACGATTGGTCGGAGGCGTGGCAGACGGTCGGCTATGTCCGCTACGACCGCCTGATCGCCTCCGCCGCAGCGAGCCCCATCGTCCGTCGCCTCGGCACCAGCGACGGCGTGACGGTGGCCATCGGCGCCATCTACAGCTTCCAGCCGACGCCCTGACCGGGCAGGGCGCCCCGATGCGGCCCGGCCCCAATCGCGACGACATCCGCTCCGGGGAATCCGCTCCGGCGAGGATGCTGCGCGGCCGAGCCTGCGCGCGCCACCTCGAAGCAAGGGGAAAGGCGTCTGCCAGGATGGCGGACGCGAGCAGGCGCTGATCCCCCCTCCGGGGGCAGGCCTCGATGCGAGTTCGTGGGGCGAGTTCGTGGGGCGAGTGTGAGCGACGCCCTCCAGAGCGCTGCCGCTCCGGATCGGGCAGGGCCGGCCGGATGGCCCCGACGAAGCCCCGTCGCGACGAGAACGAGAACTTTTCTGCTTCATCAAGCCTGGGGTTGCACAAGGCAGCCCTACATCGGCGCGTGACGTGCGCCCGCTCACGCCGCTGCCGGCGCGATCATCACTTTGTGATCTCTCTGTTGCAAAACAGCAACGCTTTATTTTAATCCCGCATTATGCCGTTTTCGGACGGATTATTTCCAAAAGTTACTGGCTATGCCTCATCCTCAAAGGGGGAGGCAGACTTGGCACGCATTCTGTTGACGGGCGCCACCGGTCTCATCGGCGGCGCGGTGCTTCATCACGTTCTCGACCGGGACGACGGCACAACCTGGGTCTGCCTCGTGCGCTGCGCCAATGTCGAGCAGGGGCGCCAGCGCATCGCTCAGCGCCTCGCCCGCTTCACCGACGCCTTCACGGCCCAGCGCCTGGCTCGCCAGGTCGAGATCGTGCCCGGCGACTTCACCTGCGCCGACCGGGACATGGATCCGCGGCTCGACAACTGCACCCATGTCCTGCATCTGGCCGCGGACACCTCCTGGTGGGGCGACGAACGGGTCTACCGGACCAATCACGACGGCACCCTCGCCCTGGCGCGCCGCGCCCAGGCCATGCCGAGCCTGCAGCGCTTTCTGCATGTCGGAACGGCAATGATCTGCGGCGCCGACGCCCCGAGCCTCGTCACGGAGACCGCCTATCCTGCGGCGGAGGCCCGCCACATCGTCGCCTATACGGTGTCGAAGGCGGCGACCGAGCTCTCCCTCGCCGAGCACTTCCCGGATCTGCCCGTCGTCGTCGCCCGGCCCTCGATCGTCGTCGGCCATGCAAGCCTCGGCGCCGCTCCGAGTTCCAGCATCCTCTGGGTGCTGCGCGCGGCGGATGCCCTGCGCATGCTGCCCTGCGCACCCGAGAGCCATGTCGACATCGTCCCGGCCGATTGGGTCGCGCGGACGCTGGTCGACCTCCTGATGAAGCCGGACCTCAAGCACAGCCTCTATCACCTCTCGGCGGGCGAGCACGGCCGCACCTCCTGGGCCGACGTGATCGCCGCCTTCGAGAAGGCCGAGCCGAGCGACGGCGTGCGCCGCTTCCGACGCTTCGATCTCGCCCGGGACCGCGCTGCCCTGCGCAAGCGGTTCGCCGAGGTGTTCGGCCTCGACGGTTCGCTCAAGCAGGCGATGCTGCGCGCCACGCGGGCCTACTACGCCTTCTGCGCCCTCGATCTCACCTTCACCAACACGCGCCTCCTCGACGAAGGCTTCGCGCCAGCGCCCTCGCTGCCCGACTATCTGCCAGTCTGTCTCGCCAATTCCGGCGAGATCGTCGAGCAATTCGCCGACGACATCGAGATGTTCACGACGCTGCCCGCCCGCGTCCCGGCCTCGGCCGAGGACGGCCTTGTTATGGCCGCGACGGCCTGAGGCCGGGGCCGGCAGAGCCCTTCCACGCTCCCCGCCCGTGCAGGTGGCGGGGGCGTGGCCACCGTCGGCGCGCCGACCGGCCTGACCACAGATGAGCAAAGGGCTCGAGATCCTGTCGCAGCTCTCCGGGACGGCAGGCGGCCCCGCATACGACGCGATGTTCGTCAACGCATCGCTCCAGGGCCACCAGGAGGCGGACCAGATCCACGGCTCCGACGCGCAGGCGGGCGGCGACCCGGCCCTGCGCCGCGCCGCGGCGGGTGCGATGCCGCGGATCAGGCCGCACCTTTCGCAACTCGCGCAGATGCAGGCGGCGATGGACGGTCGCGGCTGAAACAGCTTCCAGCGGGTGAACCGGCGGACAGGGTCGATCTCGGGCCCCGCCCGCCGCCAGAGCGGCGCCTTGATCGAGAGAAACCCGCGCGGAACCTACCCTTCGACTCGCCGTTCTCAGCATAGATGAACGGTGGGGCACATTTCCATGAACAGCGATGCGATCAAGAGCCGAGACGAGGCCCTGGCTCTTCTTGAGGCGGACCTCATCACGGTCCACGATTTCATGACACTGTGCGACCTGAACGGCTGGGATCGATAGCAATTATCCCGGAGGCGCAGAAGCGGCGCGCCACGACTTCTTGCAAAATTGCGGCGCAGAGCCCCTGCACCTCGCGAGACATCCCGGTGAAGCCAGTCGGCACCATGCCGGCCGGCTTTCCTTTGTCCGATGTCAGATCGCCGCGGCCGGGTCGCGCTCCTCCGCCTCGCCGTCGCGCGGCTCGGTCCGGTCGCGGCGCGGGCGGCGCTCCAACAGGGCTCGGCCGAGGGCGCGCAGGGGCGCCGTGAGGCGGCGGGCGTCGTCGGCGCGCTCCATGATCGTCTCGCCGCGGCGGATCTCGCGGTCGAGCTTGGCCATGGTGCGGGCCAGGGCCGGGTCGTCGTCGTCGAGCCACACCTCGACCGTGCGGCTGAAGGCGATCACGGTGCCCTGGATCTTGAGCCGCCCGAGCGGCCCCTCCGTGTCGATGCCGGCGGCGGCCAGCATGTAGCGGTGGGAGTTGAGGGCGACCCCGTTGAGCGCCAGCATCGAGAGCGGGTCGCCCCGCAGGGCGAAGGCGATGCGGCGCAGGGCCGGCTTGTAGGGCGTCATCGCGTCGAGGCGGCGCATCAGCACGTCGAACAGGCGCTCGCGGGCCGGCTCCTCGGCGAGGTCGCTGGTATCGGCCTCCAGCACCGCCCGGTCGATGATCCGCGACAGCCCGCCGAGCACCGCCCCCTTCGAGGGAAACAGGTCGCGCAGCTCCGCAAGGCTCAGACCGGCCTCGCGGGCGATGTCGCCGACCTCGATGTCGTTCCAGGGCTGCTCGGCGGCGAGCCGCATCAGCGCCTCGACCGCCGCCTCGCGGGGGTTCGGCTTGCCTGAGTGAGACTTGCCTGCTTGGGACTCGGCAGAGTCAGGCTTGCCAGATGTCGAGGAACCGGACGTGCCGCCGGTTGTCGGCTCGGGGGCCGTGTCCATGATCCGTGCTCCGTGTTCGGGTCCGGTCTCATGTAAGGCGCGAAGCCGCCGGCTTGAAGCGGTCCGCCGGTCAGCCGGACAATTCGCCCGCCCGGCGCCGCGCCGCCGCGACGGCTTCCGTCATCAGGGCGGGAAGGCCACCCTCGCGCATCAGCACGGCCAAAGCCGCGGCGGTGGTGCCGCCCGGCGAGGTCACGTCCCGGCGCAATTGTCCCGCCTCGCGCGGATCGGCGTCGAGCAGGGCGCCGGCTCCGGCGACGGTGGCGCGGGCGAGCTGCGCCGACAGGTCGCGCGGCAGGCCCGCCGCGACGCCCGCCTCGGCCAGGGCTTCGGCGAGCAGGAAGACATAGGCCGGCCCCGAGCCCGAGACCGCCGTCACCGCATCGATCAGCCCCTCGTCGTCGAGCCAGGCGACGAGACCGGAACTGGCGAGCAGCGCCTCCGCGCCGGCCCGCGCGTCGGGCCCGACCTCGGGGCTGCCCACGGCGCCGGTGGCGCCCCGGCCGATGCTGGCGGGCAGGTTGGGCATCACCCGCACCAGCGCCCGCGCCCCGGGCAGGCGACGCTTCAGGTCGGCCAGGGTCTTTCCGGCGAGGATCGAGAGCACGAGGGTGTCCGGGCCGATCCAGGCCCCGAGGGCCGCTGCCGCCTCATCGAGAACCTGCGGCTTGATGCCGAGCACCAGGGCCCCGGCCGGGGCTGCGTCCGTCGGGTTGAGGCGCAGGCCGCGCTCGGCACAGAGCAGGGCGATTTCGGGCGAGGGCTGCGGATCGACGACCGTCACCGCCCCGGGGTCGAGCCCGTCGGCGAGCCAGCCCCGCAGCAGGGCCGAGCCCATCTTGCCGGCCCCGATCAGCACCAGGGGAGTGGGAAAGGAGGCCGCCCGGTCACGGCCGGGCGATTCGGAGGCGGGGGCGTGGTCGCGCGTCATGCGCCCTCGATCCCATCCCGGGCGCGCCGGATCAAGGGCGGCTCACGCCTCGCCCTCGGTCTCGAACAGAACCGCGTCGAGGGATTCGCGGGCATCCTTGCCGGCCCAGAGCACGAACTGGAAGGCTTGGTAGTAGCGCTCGCAGGCATCGGTGGCGGTCTTCATCATCATCGCGCATTGCCCCTGCGTCGGCGCGACCCCGTCTGTGAGCAGCAGCGCGTGGCGGAACATCACCACGCTGTCCGACGACCACAGGTCGAAATGGCCGATCCAGAGCTGCTCGTTGACCAGGGAGACGAGGCGCAGGATCTCGGCCCGGCGCCGCTCCGGCACCTTCAGGTCGAAGGCGGCGGCCACGTGCAGCGCCTCGACCTCCTCGATCCAGGTGAAGGCGACCTGATACTCGGCCCAGCGGCCCGAGACGGAGACGGACATCTCGTCTGTCTCGACACGGTCGAAGATCCAGTCCCGCAGCGAGGCGAGACGCTCGACGACGTCGAGCGGGTGCTCCGGCCGGTCGGTGTCTTCGATGAGGTTGAGCTGGGTCATGGCGATCCAAGTTGTCGACCCGGTCGATGCGATCGATCGGGCCGGCGGGCAAAGCAGGGCCGTGACGGGAATCGAGGCGACCCCCGTCGATCTCCGTCCTGCGGAGGGGTTCAATCCAGATTTCACGATCCCGGGGTCCGGTTCCACCTTTCCGCCGGGGCGAATCAACGTCGAAACGTTTATAGCCCGCGCCCCCCGCGGGCTTCAAAGCGTCGTCCCGGCATCAGCGGTGGGCAACGCGGCTATCCACCGCTGCTTCCTGTGCAAAGAAATCCGGATTCGTCTTCCCTCTTGGGATCCTCTTGGGATGGAGCCTCACACCGATTCCGTGCTGCCGGCGCCGCCCGGCTCGGCGCCGAGCCGGGCCTCCAGGGCGGTGACCCGCGCGGCCAGGGCATCGTTCTGGCTGCGCAGGGCCGCGACGAGGTCGCGCAGCACGTCCACCTCCTCGCGGGTCGCGACGTCCATGTCGCGGATCAGGCGCTCCACCTGTCCCTTGAACATCGTCTCGGCCTCGCGGCGCACGCCCTGGGCCGCCCCGGCGGCATCGGTGAACAGGCGGGCGACGTCGTCGAAAAGGCGGTTCGAGCTCTGCATGGGGGTTCTCCTCCCGCGCCCGGACCGGTCGAGCACGTTCCCCCGACATAGGAATCGGCGCGCAGCAGGGCAATCGAGCAGGCCATCGCGGGCATCCTGCCGCACGGGATTGTTGCCGCAGATGTCGAAGCGGGCCCCGGAAACCCCTCGTTACAATCCAGGGCGCCGCCCATGCTTCCGGGAGAGCGCCGGGCGGGCGTAAGACGGTTTCTGCCATGACCACGAATCTGCCGACGCCCCATATCCTCGTCGTCGAGGACGACCGCGAGATCAGCGCGCTCGTCGCGCGCTACCTGCGCGCCAACGATTGCCGGGTGAGCTTGGCGGGGGACGGGCGCGAGATGGACCGGGTGCTGGCCGACGCACGGGTCGACCTCATCGTCCTCGACCTGATGCTGCCCGGTGAGGACGGCCTCAGCCTGTGCCGGCGCCTGCGCGCCGGCTCGCAGGTGCCGATCCTGATGCTGACGGCGAAATCGGAGGAGATCGACCGGATCGTCGGCCTGGAGATCGGCGCCGACGATTATCTCGGCAAGCCGTTCAACCCGCGCGAATTGCTGGCGCGCATCCGGGCGATCCTGCGGCGCAAGGGCTCCGAGCCGCAGGACGGGGAGGGGACGCGCCGCTTCCACTTCATGGGCTGGACCCTCGATGTCGGCCTGCGGCAGGTGCTGAGCCCGGAGGGCGCCCGCATCTCGATCACGGGGGCCGAGTTCGACCTGTTGCACGCCCTGTGCCTGCGGCCGGGCCGGGTGCTCTCCCGCGACCAGCTCCTCGACCTGACCCAGGGCCGGGCGGCGGGCCCGTTCGAGCGCAGCATCGACGTGCTGGTCTCCCGCATCCGCCAGAAGATCGAGCGCGACCCGCGCAACCCCGAGATCATCCGCACGATCCGCTCGGGTGGCTATCTGTTCGCGCCGGAGATCGGGCGGTCATGAACGGGGCAGCGGAGGGAACGGCGGCAAGGGGGGCGGCAAGGGCAGCAACAGAGGCGGCGAACCGCCCGGCCCGGCGCCTGCCCTGGCTGCGTCTCCCCTGGCCGCGCCCGCGCAAGGCCGCCAGGCAGATCGCGCTCCTCGTCGTCGCGGCCCTGCTCGCCGCCCACGTGCTCGCGACGATCGCGGTGCTGGCCCTGCGCGAGCCGTGGCGGCCGGACGAGCGGCCCGGCGTCGCCGCGACCCGGCTCTCCACCGTGGCCCGCCTGCTCGACGCCGCCGCCCCGGAGGAGCGCGAGGGGCTGATCCGGGCGGCGGCCCGCAGCCTGCCGACCCTGCGCATCGCCCCCTGGGACGGCACCGCGCCGCCGGCCGAAGTGGGCGAGGCGGGCGAATCGGAGGAGGTCGAGCACCATCCCCTGGTCGAGCGCCTGCGCGACGGCTTCGGCCGGGCGCTGCCGGTCACCGATCTGGCGCCCCGGCACGACCGGGAGCAGACCGGGATCCTGCAGATCGGCATTACCACCCCGGCGGGGGCGCGGCTGCGGGCGGTCCTGCCCGACGACCACCCACGCCCGCCGGCGCAGGGCGCCATCGTCTTCACCTTCGTGTTCCTGGGGCTCAGCCTCACCCTGCTGTCGTTCTGGGCGACGCGGGCCCTCACCGCGCCGCTGGCCGGCCTCGCGGCGGCGGCGGAGGCCTTCGGCACCGCCGAGGAGCCGCCGCCCCTGCCGAAGCGCGGGCCGGAGGAGGTGCTGGCGCTCGCCCGCGCCCTCGACCGGATGCGCGCCCGCGTGCTGCGCCTGCTCGACGACCGCACGCAGATGCTCGCCGCGATCAGCCACGACCTGCGCACCCCGATCACCCGCCTGCGGCTGCGCGCCGAATTCATCGAGGACGACCGCGCCCGGGAGATGACCCTGCGCGACCTCGACCAGAGCTATGCGGGAGATTG
>NZ_NKUI01000158.1 GCF_014845115.1 Methylorubrum zatmanii
AGCCCGCCCCGTCCCCGGTGCCGTCCGAGGTGGTGCACGACCACAGCGGCGGGCAGCGGGCCTTCGTGACCCACCATGCGATCCGCCGGTTCTGCGAGCGCGTGCTCGGGCTCGGCGAGGAGGCCCTTGAGGGCGTGGGCGACCGCGAGGCGGTGGAGGCACTGCGGAACCTCGGTATGCCTACGAGATCTGCCACAGGCCGGGGTTCTTTGATGGAGTGGCCGCCCACTTGGGGCATCGGGGATCTGCCGGGACGGCGGGGCCGCGAAGGTGCGCAGGGGCCAGGTCGTGACGCATGAGCGCGCCGCCCTGGGCTGCGAAGCGCTCCCGATTGAAGAAGCGTCGGGAGACCGAGCATTGTGTCATCCCGGCAGCCATTGGCGGCCCTGCTCGCAAGCTGTCCCGCGCTTCACTCAGCCGCATAAGAACCCGCAGCGCGAAAATTCAGCTAAGAAGTTCGGCCTCTATGTTTTCGTGACACCAAATTGCCCCAAAGGGAGTGGTAACCTCTATGTGAAAGAGGTCAACTTGTCCAGATTTAAGGAAATACATCAGTCCTTTGTCTTTTATTTGTCCATCTATTTCGCAAATAATGTAATCGCGCTTGTCGTATCCATCTTTCGAGGACCACGGCTTGATGCCGATATATTTTAGAACCCGGCCTTGGTAGTCGTCCTCATGTCCGATCATGTCGCTCGGAGAGAGACGATCCTGCTCCGTCTTCGTCGGCGCGAGTGCCAACTTGGCTTCGGCCCACGCGCTGCGCATCGCGGCAGCAAGGTGAGCCCGTGCCCGCTCGCCAACTGCGAATGCCGCCTCCCGAGCCATCTCCCATGCTCGGCGCATTATCGCACCTAGGTCATACCGGCCCCGCTTCGACATCATGCAAATCCCAGCAAATCCACGAGTGAGAGCGAGCCTCTTGCTAGTTTGTCCAAATGTCCAGGCAGGCAACCATGGTCGTGTTCAAGCAAGCATGCCTGGAGGAGGCAGGGAATGTGAAGTTTGCTAGGTGATGGCTGATTCATGGCCTTGGAACGGGCGAGGAACCGGTTGCCAGCCCCAAAGTCTGAGCCGTTGGCACAAAGTGCCAATTGACCTGAAATCCGGTGAGTGAGGCTCTATCGCGCTTCCCGTGGCCCACGGTTTAGGTTCGGGCGGGACATGAAAATGATCGGTTATCCACAAGATCCTCGCATCTTACGGCTTGAGCTTTTATGCTGGGCCGGAAGGGCTGTTGAGCAGTGCAGCCCTCGTTGCAACCACAGGCCTTCGGGGCAGTCAGGTGTATGGTGCGGGGCGCCTCCGGCGCCCCGCCCGTGCCCGACAGCAAGCTGCTTTGAACGTCAGCGGCAATTCCAGGTGTGCGCGTCTTCGAGGATCAGAGCTCGACGCACCCTCGGGTCGATGTGGCCACCCCTACCCAACATGTGGTTGTGGCTGTACTTGAAGAGCCACCGCGGCGTGATGCGCGGGCCTCCCAGGGAGCGGATCTTGGCGCACCACTGGTCGCTTCCCCCCTGTTTGATCACCGCTTTCGCACCCATGACCCCTCATCGCGCGGGGAGCGCGGTTGCCGAGGCCTCCAAGCCTTGGCGAGATGGGTGACCAAAGACTCCACCTTTGGGCTCAAAAGCCGGCGGGAGGTATGCAGCGCCCAGAGTTCGGTCGGCGGACCCGCCGACTAACCCCAGCATGTCCCGAGGATACCCGCGGGCGGTGCCGGCCTCAGGCCGGCGTGACGGAGACGACGTTCCCGTCGGTCACGAACACGATCAGGCCCAGACGCGCGCCGGTCGCGGCGAGGTAACGCGCGACCTGCGCGCGATAGCCCAGGAGTGCATCCTTCCCCGGGGCGACGTCGCTCTTCCAGTCAACGACCACGTCCGGCTGTCCGCGCTCGTCGCAGGCCAGTGCATCTGCCACGCCCGCGGTCGCCCGCTCCTCCTCGTCGAGGGCCTCGTAAGCGTAGACCGGCACCTCCGCGCGGAGGCGTTCGCGGATGCCCGCGACCTGCGGGAGGGCGAGCGCCCTGGCGACGCAGGCCGCGATGTCGGCGGGATCGAGCGCGGCAGGCCGGCCGTCCTCCCCGTACGGACCCAGGTGCCCCGCGAGGAAACGGGCGCGGGCCTCAAGCCCGTCACGCTCATCAAGCTCCCCGGTGAGGATTTCCTCCAAGAGCTTGTGGATGACCGTGCCTCGCTCCCGGCCGCCTTGCAGAGGCGCCGATACCGCTTCGGTCGGAACGGGCAGCGGCTCGGAGCCGGCGTCTTCGAACCCCGGCACCGGGGCGTCGTCCCGGCTCGGCACGATCCACGTTAGCCGCCGATGGCGCGCGACCGTCGCCGCCTCCGAGGCGAAAACCTCGCGCGTCTGTTCGTTCAGCGTCTCCGTCATGGCCGCCATCGGCCGGAGCGGAAGCCGTTCCAGATCGATGGCGGGGACGGCGTCGAGGCCGAGGGCGATCACCGACGCCCACGAGGTCCGGTCGGACGGCTCGGGGAAGCGCGGCAGCACGAGGGTCTCGCGGGCCCGCGTGGCCGCGACGTACCAGAGCCGCACCCGCTCGTTGCCGGCCTCGCGGCGTTCGCGGTCCAAGGCATCCTCGTACCCGGCCGGGCGGACCCCGAAGACCGGGCAGTACAGGCAGTTCGCCGGTCGGTCGACGAGGGCTCCGCTCACGGCCTTCGTCCTGGTCGAAGTGTTGATCGGGATAACCACGGGCCACTCAAGGCCCTTGGACGCGTGCATCGTGAACAGGGAGACCGCCGCCTCCTGGGCGTCGGGCCTCCCCTCGACCGTGCGCGTTCGCCCGTCCCAGGCCGCCTTCATCGCCCTGGCGAAGGCGCGCAGGCCGCGCACGGCGTAGGGGCGCGACATCTCCAAGAAGATATCGACGTTCGCCAGTGCGCGCTCGGCGTGGCCGTCGTGCCGTTGCCGGACGACGGGCCGAAGCCGGATCGCGTCCACCGCCTGGCTCAGGATGTCGTGTGGCGTCGTGCCGAGCGCCTGCCTCGCCAGGACCTGCAGGCGCCCGATGACCTCCCGCGCGACCGGGTGGGCGACGTGCGCGACGTCGAGGCCGAGTCGCAGCTTCTGCCGCGCGTCGGGTCGCTCGGGGTCGCGCGGCAGGGCGTCAACCAGGTCGAGCAGTTCCTCGTCGGTGAGGCCCACCGCCGGGCCGCGCAGGAGCGCCCCGAGGGCCAGGGTGTCGCGAGGGTCGGCCAGGACCCGCGTCAGGGCGATCAGGTCCTGGATCTCCTGCCTGCGGAAGAACCCCTTCCCCGCCTGGGTCGACACCGGGATGCCCCTGGCTTCCAGGGCTTCCTCGTAGCGCCACAGGTCGCTGCCGCTCGGCGCGAGGAGCGCGATGTCGCCGGCCTGGAGGATCCGGGTCCCGTTGCGGCTGCAGGTCACGAGACGGTGGCCGATCAGGCGCGCGCATAGGTCCGCGACGGCTTCCGCCTCGGCGTCGCGAAGGGCGTCGGCGCTGCGCTTCCCGTCTCCCTCCGCCGCTGGGATGTCGAGGGCGGCGACGCAGGGACCCCGGTCGTGGTCATCGTGGAACGGGTCGAGGGCGACGTAGCCCGGTTGCCCCTCCACCTGCAGCACCTCGCGGAAGCGGTTGTCCACGAAGGCGAGGATCGAGCGGCAGGACCGGAAGTTCGTCGAGACGGAGATCACGTCATCCGGCGACTTGGCGCGGATGCAGTCGCGCGCCTGCACGTAGGTCGACACGTCTGCGCCCCGGAAGCGGTAGATCGCCTGCTTCGGATCGCCGACGAGGAAGAGCGCGCCGGGCCGCAGCACGCGGTCGGTCCAGGTCGCGCCGGCCGCGTCGGCGGGCAACTCACCGCACACCTATGCGGAAAAGAGCCGAGTGAAAGGCAATTGGCTGGTGCCGCTACCGGACGGCCTGACGCCTGCCGAAGCGATGGCGATCGGCACCGCGGGCTATACCGCCATGCTCAGCGTGCTTGCCCTTGAGAAACATGGACTGAAGCCGACTGACGGGCCTGTCGTCGTCACAGGTGCGGCCGGTGGCGTCGGCTCGGTCGCGATTGCCCTGCTCGCCAAGGCTGGATGGCACGTCATCGCGTCGACGGGCCGGGCCAAAGAGGCGGACTATCTCAAAAGCCTCGGCGCGACCGAGATCATCGATCGCAACGAACTCTCTGGCGCCGGGCGGCCACTGGGCAAGGAGCGCTGGATCGCCGGCGTCGATTGTGTGGGATCGCATACTCTGGCCAATGTCCTGTCGATGACCAGATATGGCGGTGCCGTCACCGCATGCGGCCTCGCGCAGGGGATGGATCTCCCTGCCTCGGTGGCGCCCTTCATCCTGCGCGGTGTCTCGCTGCTCGGCATCGATTCCGTCATGTGCCCGAAGCCGCGTCGCGTTGAAGCCTGGGCACGCCTTGCGACCGACCTCGATCGCGGCAAACTTGCCGGGATCACCTCGACCATCCGTCTGGAAGATACCATCGCGGCCGGAGCCGACATTCTCGCGGGGAAGGTGCGCGGGCGTCTGGTCGTTGAGATCGATCGGAACTGATCAGATGGGGATGGAGCGGCGCCGGAGCGCGCCGCTCAGATCAGGTCGCGCAGTTCCTTCAGGAGGGCCGCGATATTCTCCTCGTGGCGCTTGTAATAGGTCCAGGGTCCGATGCGCTGCGAGGTCACCAGCTTGGCGCGCTGCAAAGCGGTCAGGTACAGAGAAACGGTGGACTGGGACAGGCCAGCCTGTTCCTGAATGATGCTCACGCAGACGCCAACCTGCTCAGGATCAACGTCCTGTTCAGGGTAACTTTTTCGCGGGTCCTTGAGCTTCGCCAGGATTGCGAGCCGGGCGGGATTGTCCAAGGCCTTGAGTGCTTCACTGATATCGATGCTCATGTTCGTTTATATAATTATATTTTGCAATATTGCAATATCTCACTAGCCATCCGGGCTCTGATGCCGCCAGGGTGCTGGAGTGGCAAGCGTTTCGGTTTCTGGCTTTGCCGAATGGCCGCGTTGAAGGCGACTAATGGACATATTCGTGTCGCGCCAGTCGACATCGATGATCCCGTTCGATTACCGCCGCTGTCGAGGGCTGCACGATCATCGTCAATGCCGTGCGCCTGCGTGGCGAAATTGAGCCGAGTGCGGTTCTCGATTTCCACGAGCGTATCATGAAGTCCGTGGCGGACCTTGGGCAGGAGCTTTCGATCCAGGTCGTCATCGTCGGTGGGGCCGGCACGGTGCGATTGCCGGACGGCCACCGCTTCTGGCAATCTCCATCCTTTCCGCCGGTCACCCTTCCGCGCGGCCGTGCCCACGCCCTGTTGCGCGATCACCTGGAGGAGCGTGAGCACGCCTATGGATGGGCGTATCTGGTGCCGCCTCCGCGCTTCGATCCCGAGGGGCCACGCACCGGCCATATCGCCCGCTGGCCCGCACAGAGTGATGAATCAGATTTCCTGCGATCCTCGCCCAGCTACGCGGATTTTGCGCAGGCCGTGCGGCAAGCCGCACTGACGCCATGGCAAGGCGTCTGTCTGGTGGGTCGGAACGACACCGGGCAGCCGGCTTGAAGTCTCATTTCAAAACACGACCCAGGCAATGAAAGTCAGGGTCATTCCCTCGCAGCAACGCATTGCGTCCCGATCCGACGACATGGCGGCCCTCCGCGGTCGGCTGCCCCGATCTTCGAACGTGGCAATGATTGAGGGGGCACTGAAGGCTTGTCGCTCGGGACAAGAATGCTGGACGGTCGGTCGGGAGGATAATTTGCCTATGATATTCAGATGCATACCCGGATTTCTGAGTACGGCGAGGCTCTCAACAGACCCTGCATCGCAACATCGCGATATTGACATTTCTCGATATAACTCTACTTTGTCAGCATCACTCCCGCACCAAAGGAGATGCACAGTGCTGATGCTAAACAAAACCGCAGCGACCTACGCTCCCGATGATAGCTATGGTCATTTCATCGACAACCAATGGGTCGATGGCGAAAATGGCGAGACGATCGAGAGTATCAATCCCGCCAATGGCGCCTATCTGACGCGCACCCCGAACGGCACGGCCGCCGATGTCGATCGCGCCGTCCAGGCCGCTGCCCGCGCCTTCCAGACCTGGCGCAAGACCTCGGTGACCGATCGAGCGAATGCGCTCCTCAAGATCGCCGATCTGTTCGAGGCCGATGCCGAACGCTTCGTCGTTCTCGAGAGCATGGATGTCGGCAAGCCCGTCCGCGAAGCCCGGCTCGACGTGTCGCTCGCGATCGACCATTTCCGCTATTTCGCCGGCGTGATCCGCAGCCATTCGGACGAAGTGGCGATGATCGATGAGCAGACGATGAGTCTGACGATCAACGAACCGATCGGCGTCGTCGGGCAGGTCATTCCCTGGAACTTCCCCCTGTTGATGGCGGCCTGGAAGATCGCGCCGGCGATCGCGACGGGCAACACGGTGGTCATCAAGCCGTCCGAGATGACGCCGGTCACGATCCTCGAACTCGCCAAGATCTTCGCCCAGGTGCTGCCGGCCGGCGTGGTCAACATTGTCTCGGGCACTGGTGCCGTGGCCGGGCAAGCGATCCTCGACCATCCTCAGGTCGCCAAGCTGGCCTTCACTGGCTCGACCCGCGTCGGTGGGATTGTGGCGGAAGCCGCCGCCAAAAAGCTCATCCCCGCGACGCTCGAATTGGGCGGCAAGTCCGCCAACATCGTCTTCCCCGATGCCAATTGGGATCGCGCGGTGGAGGCTGCCGCCCTGGGCATCCTCTGGAACCAGGGTGAGGTCTGCGAGTCCGGCGCCCGGCTGTTCGTCCATGAATCGATCTATGATCGCTTCGTCGATGAACTGAAGGAGCGGTTCGAGAAGGTCCGCGTCGGCGATCCGCTTGATGAGAACACCCAGATGGGCGCGCAGGTCAGCCAGACCCAGACCGACCGCATCATGGGCTATATCAAGCTCGCCACCGAAGAAGGCGCGCGCATCCTGACCGGCGGCAGCCGTCTGACCGGCAGCGGCTATGACGCCGGTTTCTTCATCCAGCCGACGATCATCGTCGATGTCCGCAACGACATGCGCGTCGCCCAGGAGGAGATATTTGGCCCGGTGGTCGTCGTGCTGCCGTTCAAGGACGAGGATGAGGTCATCGCGCTGGCCAATGCGTCGGACTATGGCCTGGCCGGCGGCGTCTGGACCCAGGACATCAACCGGGCGATCCGGGTGGCGCGCGCGGTAGAGACGGGCCGCATGTGGGTCAACACCTATCATGAACTTCCGGCGCATGCCCCGTTCGGCGGCTACAAGAAGTCGGGCATCGGCCGTGAGACCCACAAGTCCATGCTGGACGCCTACAGCCAGAAGAAGAACATCATTGTGAGCCTCAACGAGGCGCCCTTCGGACTGTACTGAAATCCAGTGGTTGCAAGCATTTTACTGCCTTGCACATCTATAAATCGCGATATTTAGGAGTAATGAAATGAAGAACTCGGTTCTTTTCGACAGCGTTGGATTAGGTCCGTACACCCTGCGCAATCGGATCGTCCTCCCGCCGCTCACGCGTTCGCGCAGCTCGCAGCCGGGAAATATCCCCAACGACCTCATGGCCGCCTATTACCGTCAGCGCACCGGCGCCGGGTTCATGGTGACCGAAGGTACGCAGATCGAGCCTCGCGGCCAGGGCTATGCCTGGACGCCGGGCATCCACAGCCCGGAACAGATCGCGGGATGGCGCAAGGTGACCGACACGGTGCATGCCGAAGGCGGGATTATTTTCCTCCAGCTTTGGCATGTAGGCCGTGTTTCCCATACCTCGCTGCAACCGGGGGGAGCAGCGCCTGTCGCGCCGTCGGCGATCGCCGCGAACGCCGTCAAGGTGTTCATTGAAACTGGCCCCGGTGAGGGCGCATTGGCAGAGCCGTCAATTCCTCGCGCGCTGACCACCGCAGAGGTCAAGGAGCTGGTGCAGCTCTATGCGCAGGCGGCACGCAATGCGCTCGAAGCCGGTTTCGATGGCGTCGAGATCCACTGCGCGAACGGCTATCTGGTGAACCAGTTCATATCCGCCCACACCAACCGGCGCGACGACGAATATGGCGGTTCCCTGGAGAACCGCCTGAGGTTCCTGCGTGAAGTGACGCAGGCGGTCGCCGATGTCGTCGGCAAGGATCGGGTAGGGGTGCGATTTGCGCCGTTGTTCGCGACCACCCAAGAGGATCGCGTCTATCTCGGCCTCGTCGAGGACGATCCCCACGCGACCTATATCGAAGCCATCAAGGTTCTCGAAGACATCGGGATCGCCTACGTCTCGCTCGCCGAAGCTGACTGGGACAATGCGCCTGAACTGCCTGAGACATTTCGCGAGGATGTGCGGAAGAATTTTAGCGGCAGGGTGATCTATGCCGGAAAATATACCGCAGAGCGCGGCGTGCGGGTGATCGAGTCTGGCTGGGGCGACCTGATTGCATTCGGCCGTCCCTTCATCGCGAACCCTGATCTGCCCAAGCGCATCGCCAACAACTGGCCGCTGACCCCGGTAGATCCGGCAACCATGTATGGCGGCACCGACAAGGGCTACACCGACTATCGCACCTACCAGTCGTGAGCTTGCGAGCCGCGTCCGGACCTCTGGACGCGGCTCGCGCTTCCGCCTGCGGCCGCCGGGAACAAGATGGCGCGTACCGATCAATACGAACGTCAGCGATACATTGAAGGCTCTGGATAACCCGACCCGCCTCGCAATCCTCGGCTGGTTGAAGAACCCTCGCGAGAATTTTCCGGGGCAGGAAGTCGATCCCGAACAGGTCGGTGTTTGCGTGAGCGCCATCCAGGAACGGGTCGGCCTCTCCCAGTCGACGGTGTCCCTGTATCTGGCGTCGTTGCAGCGCGCCCGACTGGTCACATCAAAGCGTGTCGGTCCCTGGACCTATTACAAGCGCCATGAGGAAAACATCTCGACCTACCTAGAAAACCTTGAAGCCCTGATTTGACGATGCGCGTGCCGGAGAAGCTAACCATCAAGGAAATAAAGATGTATCAGCCCAATACTATTCCCTACCAACAGCATCGCGGGTTCCGCTACACCTTCAAGGCTGGCCATCTTAGCCTAGGGCTATTCTTCCCTATTGAGGCGTTCCAGGGCGATGCTCCGGCCATGCTCAGCCAGGTCGAGCTGGCCAATTGCGCGGAAGAGCTTGGCTTCTCCACGCTCTGGTTCCGGGACGTACCCTTGCGCGATCCGAGTTTCGGCGACGTGGGACAGGTCTTCGATCCGTGGGTCTATCTCGGCTTCATCGCTGCCCGGACCTCAAGGATCGCACTCGGGACCGCATCGATCGCGATCCCGCTGCGCCATCCGCTTCATACGGCCAAAGCCGCCGCGAGCGTAGACCGGCTGAGTGATGGTCGCCTGCTCCTGGGAGTCGCCACAGGCGATCGCCCGGTGGAATTTCCCGCCTTCGGCGTGGACCCGGACCAGCGGGGCGACGTCTTCCGTGAAAATCTCGACATTATCCGCCGAGTGCAGAGCACCAGCTTCGAGCCGTTACAGTGGAGCCGTGGCCTGCTGGCAGGCGCCGACCTGATCCCGAAGCCTACCACGAACGAAATCCCCTTCTTCGTGACGGGGAACAGCCGCCAATCCCTGGACTGGATCGCGCGGGAGAGCAGCGGATGGATGACTTACCCGCGGCCGCCCCAGGCACAGCAACTGTTCGTGCAGAATTGGCGGGAGTCGGTCAAGGCGCAGGTCGGCGAGACCTACAAGCCGTTTTTTCAGTCGCTCTATATCGATCTCGACGCACATCCGGCCACGCCCCCGTCACCGATCCACCTGGGCTTCAGGCTGGGACGCGACCATCTGCTGACGCTTCTGGAAACGCTGGAAACGATTGGCGTCGATCACATCATCCTCAACCTCAAATATGGCCGCCGCCCCGCCCCCGAGGTGGTCGAGGAGCTTGGCACCTACGTCGTGCCCCGTTTCAACGCGCATCTTTAAATCATGGCGCCACGACAGCCGCCTTGCCTGATGACGCAAACGCCCGTCGTCACCAAGGTGCGGCAAGTTCATAATGGGATAGGTATGCGACGACATAGAATGAACAGGCAGAACGAAGCAGTAACAACATTCCCTAGATTTCTAAGTGGTCGATTTCCGATGACGGCTCTCATTCAAGTCTTAGCCGTTGCGGAGCATTTGAGCTTTCATCGGGCTGCCAGAGTGCTTGGCGTCAGCCAATCTAGCGTCAGTTCGAGGGTCAAAGCGCTGGAGGACGAGCTTGGTATCGTGCTTTTCGACCGCAACACGCGCGGAGTTCGTGTAATCGCGGCAGGACGCCGCTTTTTGGATCAGGTGCATGAAGCCCTGGGAATTCTGGACCACGCCGTCAAGATGGCGCGGACGCAAGCGCGCGGCGAAGAGGGAGAACTTAGCATTACAGTTGCGTTTTTGAATAAGCAGCTAGAGGGCTCTTCTTGCTTGGCTTTCTGCGCCGCCCCCGTTTTGCATCTACGGTCCGTCGTTTGAGATGGGCTTGGCGAGCGGCGGCCTGATGGGCCCGTCGCCAGAGCGACCAGGCGACGACGTGAGAGGGTTGGATGCGCCGCTGTGCCAGTCGCACGGCGATGCGGCGGATTTCCTGAACGGACCAGCGGATCAGGGGCCGCGCCGATACGTTCGGATCCTGCTTTTTGGGGGCGGCGCATTGGCATGGTGGCGGATCACCGCCAGCAGGGCGAAGGCCATCATCACCAGACTGACGTGCCGGTGCCAGCCGTGCCAGGAACGGGTTTCGTTGTGATCGAGCCCGAGTTGAGTGTGCGCGCGCAGGATGGCGGCCTCGGCGTGACCTGACCGGCTGGCTTTGGACCGGGTTGATTGAGAGGATCAGCCAGGACTGAAGGAGCTGGACATGAAGCGAGGTCAGAAGACGGGTGCGGAGCAGGTGGTGCTGAAGCTGCGCCAGATCGAGGTGCAGACGGCTCAGGGTAAGAGTTTGGCGATAGCGTGCCGGGAGGCGGAGATCGAGCTATGCGGGAGATTG
>NZ_NKUI01000159.1 GCF_014845115.1 Methylorubrum zatmanii
GCGGGCGGCACCCGCAACATCGCCGGCAACAACTCGCCGCTGGTCGATCTGGAGCGTGAACTCGCCGACCTCCACGGCAAGGAGGCGGGGCTCGTCTTCACCTCGGGCTACGTCTCGAATCAGTCCGGCATCTCCACCATCGCCAAGCTGATTCCGAACTGCCTGATCCTGTCGGACGCCTTCAACCACAATTCCATGATCGAGGGCGTGCGCCATTCGGGCTGCGAGAAGCGCGTCTTCCGCCACAACGATCTCGAGCATCTCGAGCAGCTTCTGGCCGAGGCCGGCGACCGGCCGAAGCTGATCGCCTTCGAGTCGGTCTACTCGATGGACGGTGACGTGGCGCCGATCGGCGCGATCTGCGACCTCGCCGACGCCTACGGCGCCATGACCTATCTCGACGAGGTGCACGCGGTCGGCCTCTACGGCGAGCGCGGCGCCGGCATCGCCGAGCGCGACGGCGTGATGCACCGGGTCGATGTGATCGAGGGCACCCTGGCCAAGGGCTTCGGCTGCGTCGGCGGCTACATCACCGGCTCCGCCAATCTCTGCGACGCGGTGCGCAGCCACGCGGCGGGCTTCATCTTCACCACCGCCCTGCCGCCGGCCATCGCCGCCGCGGCCCGTGCCTCGGTGCGCTACCTCAAGCGCTCGAAGACGGAGCGGGAGGCGCATCAGCTCCAGGCGGCCCGCACCAAGGCGGCCCTGGAAGCCGCCGGCCTGCCGGTGCTCGCCACCGAGACCCATATCGTGCCGGTGATGGTGGGCGATGCCGAGCTGTGCAAGGCGGCCGCCGACCACCTGCTGGAGCGGCACGACATCTACATCCAGCCGATCAACTACCCCACGGTGCCGCGGGGCACCGAGCGCCTGCGCATCACTCCGTCGCCCTTCCACGACGATGCCCGCATCGCGGCCCTGACCGCCGCCCTGGTCGAGACCTGGGACACCCTCGATCTGCCGCGGGCGGGGACGGTGTTCGCCGCCGCCGCGGAGTAGGCGGCCGCTCCGGAGAGGAGCACGGCCGTATCCGCACGGCCCCCGACCGCGCGGACATGGCATCTCGTGAAAATCGCCCTCAGCGCTTGCGTACGAATTCCGTGCGCAGGACGAGGCCCTTGATGCTGTCGTGGCGGCAATCGATCTCCTCCGGGTCGTCCGTGAGGCGGATCGAGCGGATGACGGTGCCCTGCTTCAGGGTCTGGTTCGCGCCCTTGACCTTGAGATCCTTGATCAGGGTCACCGAATCGCCATCGGCGAGGATGTTGCCCGACGCGTCGCGGACGGGCTCACGCGCGGCGCCCGTCTCGGCCGTCGCTCCGGCGGGGCGCCATTCGCCGAGCGCCTCGTCGTAGATGTAGGTATCGTCCGTATCCGTCATCGTCTGGCTCCTGGCGGTCACGCCGCCGTGAGCGCGGCCATAGCGGCGCGGCAGGCTGTCCGGCAAGCGCACTGCGGGCATGGCTCCGCGCCGACAACCGTTTCGGGAGCCCGCGCCGGTCATACCCAAACCGGTCGATCCCTTCGGGAGGGCGGATGTGGCTCCGCTCAGACGCCGCGCGGGCTCCCTGATCCTGCCCCCGGTCTCATCAGCCGGAGACAGGATCAGAGATCGATGACGAAGCCGTCCTCCGCCGCGATGTAGCCGTCGGGCGTATGGGCGATCATCTCCGGGCTCATATGCGTCAGCATCAGCCGCTTCGGGCCGATCTCCGGCAGGCGCCGTTTGAGCGTCGCCCAGTCGAGATGAAACTTGACCGGGCGCTCCAGCGTGTACCCTTCCGCGATCATCAGGTCGGCCCCACGCCCGGCCTCGATCAGCGCCTCCACCCATTCGGTGTCGCCGGTATAGCTCAGCACCCGGCCGCCGCATTCCAACCGCAGGGCATGCGAGGGGGCGCCGGAGGGATGGCGCACGGCGAAGGCGGTGGCGGTGACGCCGCCGGCCGCGATGGGCGGCCCGGCCTCCATCTCCACGACCTCGACCTTGAAGCGGCGCTCGGCCGTGCTGGAGCCGGGAAACAGAACCTCCATCGCCGCCTGCAGGCGCTCGGCCGTGCCCGTCGGCCCGACCACGGTCAGGGGAGCCTTGCGCCCGCTGACGAGCTGACCGTCGAGGATCAGCCAGGGCAGGCCGCCGAAATGGTCGCCGTGGAGATGGGTGAGGAACACCGTGCCGATTCGGTTCGGCTCGACGCCGAAGCGGCGGATCGCGATGAGCGCGGAGGCGCCGCAATCGATCAGGAAGGCGTTGTCCGGCGCATCGACGTGGAAACAGGTGTTGAAGCGCCCGCCGGAGCCGAAGGCGTCGCCGCAACCGAGAACCTGAAGCCGCATGGAAGGGTCCTCACAGAAGCATCCTCGTCCCGGAGCATCGTTCCCGGACGGTGAGATCCGGTATCGGAGAGCCGATGATGCGCGCGACCGCCGCGGCTGTCGATCTCCGGCGGGGCCGGGCATCCGCATGCCGTCCCGACTGGCGAGGCCGCTCCTCCTTCGGGCCGCAGTTTTCTCTCAGTCATTTGATCGGTGTGGATACGTGGCGGAAGCCGGAAGCGATCCCGATCGGATGGCGTAGATTTCCGGTGTCCCTCGCGGAAGCGTCACGACCGTCGGATGTGCCCTCGGCGGTCAGGGAGGGGCGGCGGGCCGGCCCCCGAGCAGCGATCCCGTCAGTCATTCCGGAGTCATGACGATCCAGCCCCGTCGCCTTCCCCCTGCCCTCGGCCCGGCCGCGCTGGAGCCTTCCGGTGCCCTGCCGGCCGAGGCCGTTGCCCTGATCGACCGGATCTACGAGGCGGCAACGGTCCCGGAATTGTGGCGTCAGGTGCTGATCGACCTCGCGCGCTTCGTCGATGCGCCGGATGCGGTGATGATCGTCTCCGCCGGCACCCGGTTTCGCAGCTGGGTGACGACCTCGTCGGAATTCGATGATCTGGTGCTCGCCTATTTCGAGCAATATCCCGACAATCTCCGCTTCCGGCGCCTGCTCGAGATGCCCCATGCGGGCTTCCTCACCGATCCCGACGTGGTGACCGCGGAAGAGATCGCGACGCAGCCGATCTATCAGGATCTCCTGATCCCCAGGGGCTACGGCGCCGGGACCTCGACCATCGTGATGGTGCCGAGCGGCGACAGCGTGATCATCCATTGCGAGCGCTCCCGCGCGCGGGGCGATTTCGATCCGCGAACGATCGCCACGCTCGATCGCCTGCGCCCGCATCTCGCCCGGGCCGCCCTGCTCTCCACCCGGCTGGAGATGGAGCGGTTGGCCACCACCACGCAGACGCTCGAGGCGCTGGGTCTGCCCGCCGCCGCGCTCTCGGCGAGCGGCCGGCTCCTCAACGCCAATGCCTCCCTTGCCGCGCTGATGCCGCATACCGTGAGCGACCAGCCCTCGCGGCTCGCCGTCGTCGATCCGGCCGCCGACCAGCTCCTGCGCGAGGCGATCGCGGATTCGGGGCGGGACGGGGCGATGCCGGTGCGCTCGATCCCGATCGCGGCGGATGGTGAGCGTCCCCCCGTGATCCTGCATCTCGTGCCGCTCCACGGGGCGGCTCACGACGTCTTCGCCCGCGCCCGCTTCGTGCTGGTGGCCACGCCGGTCGTGGCCCAGGAGGTGCCGAGCGCGAACGTGGTCCAGGGGCTGTTCGATCTCACGCCGGCGGAGGCCCGGCTCGCCGCCCTGATCGCGGCGGGGGATGCGCCGACGCCGGCTGCGGCCAAGCTCGGCATCAAGCCCAACACGGCCCGCTCCGTTCTCCAGCGCATCTTCCAGAAGACCGGCGTGTCGCGGCAAGCCGAACTCGTCAGCCTGCTGGCCGGCCGGGGCAAGGCGAGGTAGATTGTCCCTGTCGCCCTGGGCCGCCCTCTTCCGCGGCGAGGCAGCGGCCGGCGCAGGTCTGGCCGGAGCGGGGTGAGCGCCTGTCGGCTCGCCACTGGCGAAAAACCTCTTTATAAGCCGCGCTTCGCGCGAGGCGGGAGGGCCCGCGCGCATCACCCGATGGGGTGAGCGGAGAAAGTATCATGGCTGAGCGGTGGACCCCGAAAACCTGGCGCAACCTGCCGATCCAGCAGGTCCCGTCCTATCCGGACGCGGGCGCTCTCCAGGCCGTCGAGGCGCAGCTCGCGAGCTTTCCGCCGCTGGTTTTTGCAGGTGAGGCCCGCAAGCTGAAGGCCGCGCTGGCGCGTGTCTCGACGGGCCAGGCCTTCCTCCTGCAGGGCGGCGATTGCGCGGAGAGCTTCGACGAGCACTCGGCCGACAACATCCGCGATTTCTTCCGCGTCTTCCTGCAGATGGCGATGGTGCTCACCTTCGCGGGCGGCTCGCCCGTGGTGAAGGTCGGCCGCATCGCCGGGCAATTCGCCAAGCCGCGCTCCTCGCCGACCGAGACGCTGGAGGGCGTGTCGCTGCCGAGCTACCGCGGCGACATCATCAACGGGCTGACCTTCACCGAAGAGGCCCGGATCCCCGATCCGCGCCGGCAGCTCGAAGCCTACCGGCAATCGGCGGCGACGCTGAACCTGCTGCGCGCCTTCGCCACCGGCGGCTACGCCAATCTGGAGAACGCGCATCGCTGGATGCTGGGCTTCGTCAAGGACAGCCCACAATCCTCGCGCTACCGCGACGTGGCCGAGCGGATGTCGGACGCGCTCGACTTCATGCGCGCCATCGGCATCAACCCGGAGACGCATCAGGAAGTCCGCACCACGGATTTCTACACCAGCCACGAGGCGCTGCTGCTCGGATACGAGGAGGCGCTGACCCGCGTCGATTCGACGAGCGGCGATTGGTACGCCACCTCCGGTCACATGCTCTGGATCGGCGACCGCACCCGCCAGCCCGACCATGCCCATGTCGAGTACGCCCGCGGCATCAAGAACCCGATCGGCCTCAAATGCGGCCCCTCGACCACGGCCGAGGGGCTGATCCGGCTGATCGATCTCCTCAACCCGGAGAACGAGGCCGGGCGCCTCAGCCTGATCTGCCGCTTCGGCGCGGACAAGGTCGGCGACCATCTGCCGAACCTGATCCGCACGGTGCAGCGCGAGGGCCGCAGCGTGGTCTGGGTCTGTGACCCGATGCACGGCAACACCATCGCCGCCGGCCGCTACAAGACGCGGCCGTTCGAGCGGGTGATGCAGGAAATCGAGGGGTTCTTCGGCGTCCACCGGGCGGAGGGGACGATTGCCGGCGGCATCCATCTGGAAATGACCGGCAAGGATGTCACCGAATGCACCGGCGGCGCCCGTGCGCTCACGGCCGACGACCTTCAGGATCGCTACCACACCTATTGCGATCCGCGCCTCAACGCGGAGCAGGCGCTGGAAGTGGCGTTCCTGACCGCCGAGCTGGTCAAGCGCGAGCGTGCCGAGATCGAGCGCCCGCATCTCGACGCGGCGGAGTGAACTTTCCGGAGCGGGCGCCGCAAGGGGCCTCGCCGGAAACAGATCGCCGTGTCGATTGGAAGTTGCGTGAGTTCTCCGGCCTGCAAGTTCAGGCAATAAGCCGAAGAGCAACTGGCAATTTCGAGGTATAATGCGTCATAGCCGGCGCGATCCCGCAGGATCGCGCCGGCTTTTTTCTGTCTCATTCCGGCCCTTTGTCGATGGAGCGATTCTCAAGCCGACAAAATGATCGCGAAGCACCACATCGGCGCGCGTCAAGAATGTTTCTCACGCTCAAGCTTGGTTATCATCTCCTTAATGGCTCGGTTGGGGAGGCGGTATGGCGGCGGTGTCGGCGATCAGGAAGGGGTCTCGCCTCCGCAACCTCTGGCCGAGCCGGACCCTGCGGATGCCGCCCCCGGCCTCTCCTCCGTCGGACGCGACGATCGTCGAAGCCGACCTTGCCGGTCAGGATCCGCAGGCGCTTCCGCGCGGCCTCACCGCCCATGAGCTGATCGCCATGGCACGGACCGCTCGGGCGCGTCGCTCGCAATCGTGAGCCGCCAACGCGGTTCCGGCCCGGTGCGGGACTATCGCTGCGGTGCCGGGCAGGCGCTCGGACAGGCGCCGAGGTCACGACCCCAGTAAGATGGCCGGGGCCGCCAAGCCGCTCGGAGGGAGAACCCGCGAGGGGCCGAGCGCCGGGCCGCGCTACTGCACCAGGGCCAGCCGCCCCCGTGTCTCGGTGGTGCCGGTATGGATCGGCGGCTCGGCATGGCCGGCGAAGAAGTCCTCAACCATCTCGCGCAGGATCTCGGCGAGGTCGCCGCCGCGATCGACCTCGACATGCACGTCGTTGCCGACGGAGCGGCCGAGGCTCTGCGTGACGTTGGTCGTCGCCGTGACGAGGCGCTCGTTATACTCCGCCCCGAGGCCGGTCACCGCGATGAAGTTCCGGCCGCCGAGCACGGGGCCGTATTTCACCGTGATCCGATGCTCCTGGTCGGTGCCGCTGCGCAGCGTGGCGGTGAAGCCGACGAAATCGTCGCGATCGACCTCCGGCGCGGGGCAGATGATGCGGCCGTGCTCGATGCCGTCCTCCTCCAGCACCTCGGCCATCATGGTCAGCACCTCGATGATCGGGGCGAGGGCCCGCGTGCCCTCCTGAAGCAGCTTGGCGCGCACCCGGTTCTTCTGGGCGTCGGCGGCGCGCAGGCGGGCGCGGAAGCGATTCTTGATGTCGAAGGGGTTTGTCATGAATGGGTCCCCGCTCAAACGTTCGGTGCCCTCTGATCGATCCGTAAAGTAGGAACGACGCTAAGATGCGTCAATCCGATGCTCAGTATTCGTGCCTGCTTTCACGGTGGGCTATTGCTTAGGATATTCGCGTGCCTCTTTGTTATGCAGGTTTTTAGGGGCAGCATTTGCTGCGCTGCGGCCGACCTCTGGTGCGGTGCGGATCGGCGGCTGCCATCCCCCGCGCACATTGCGCTTTGTCTCCCGAAACGCTTATCCGGGTTGACGGCAGGCCCGATTCTGAGCGGTCGGCAGAGCGAGCGGGGAGCGAGGCAGCTTGGATACGACCATCGCCAGCATGACGGGCTTTGCCCGGGCATCGGGCACCACCGGCCCGGTGCAGTGGCTCTGGGAGATCCGCACCGTCAACGGGCGCGGGCTCGACATCCGGGTTCGCGTGCCGAACGGGTTCGAGGCGGCGGGGGAGGCGGCCCGGGCCGCCCTGTCCAAGGCCCTGGCCCGCGGTCAATGTCAGCTCGGCCTCACCCTGACGCGCCCCGAGGCGGCGGCGCGGGTGCGCATCGACGAGGACCTGCTGGCCCGCCTCGCCGAGGCGGCCGCCCGGGTGCCCCGGCCGGAGGGGGTCGGGCCGGCCACGCTCGACGGATTGCTCGCGCTGCGCGGCGTCGTGGAGGTCGAGACCGAGGCGAGCGCGGATCCCGAGCGGCTCAACCGCGACCTCGCCGCCGGGATCGACGCTCTCGTCGCCGACCTCGTCGCCGCCCGCCGGGCGGAAGGCGCCCAATTGCGCACCATCGTCGGCGGCCAGCTGACCGAGATCGCCCGCCTGACCCAGGCGGCCGAGGACTGCCCCGCGCGCCGGCCGGAGGCGGTCCGGGCCCGGCTCGCCGATGCGGTGGTCCTGCTCGTCGGCAGCGGCGGCCTCGATCCCGACCGCCTGCACCAGGAGGCGGTGCTGCTCGCGGCCAAGGCCGATGTGCGCGAGGAGCTCGACCGGCTGCGGGCTCACCTCGCCGCCGCGGGCGACCTGCTGGCGCAGGGCGGCGCCATCGGGCGGCGGCTCGATTTCCTGGCGCAGGAACTCGGGCGCGAGGCCAACACCCTCTGCGCCAAGGCCGGCGACATCAGCCTGTCGCGGATCGGACTCGACTTGAAGGCCGTGGTGGAGCAATTCCGCGAGCAGGTGCAGAACGTCGAATGAGGATGCCGGACGTGGTCAGCAGGGTGAACGGCCGATGACGCAGGGTTCCACGCAAACCAGGCCGGAGATCGCGCGGCGCGGGCTGATCCTGATCCTGTCCTCGCCCTCCGGGGCGGGCAAGACCACGCTGACCCGGGCCATCGCCCAGCGGCCGGACTGGAATCTCGAATTGTCGATCTCGGTGACCACCCGGTCGCGCCGTCCCTCGGAGATCGATGGGCGCGATTACCGCTTCATCGACCGGGAGGCCTTCGACGATCTGCAGAGCCGCGACGACCTGCTCGAATGGGCGGAGGTCCACGGCAATTTCTACGGCACGCCGCGGCGCCCGGTGGAGAAGACCCTCGGCCAGGGCCGGGACATGATCTTCGACATCGACTACCAGGGCACCCGCCAGGTCCGGCAGCGCCTGCAGGACGACGTGGTGACGGTGTTCATCCTGCCGCCGAGCTTTTCGGAGCTGCGCCACCGCCTGGAGCGCCGGGCGGAGGATTCGCCCGAGATCATCGAGCGGCGGCTGGCCAATGCCCGCAACGAGATGCAGCGCTGGAGCGAGTACGACTACGTCATCGTCAACGACGACCTCGACGAGTCCTTCCGCGCGCTTCAGGCGATCCTGACCGCCGAACGTCTCAAGCGCAGCCGCCGCACCGGGCTGCCGGGCTTCGTCGA
This sequence comes from Methylorubrum zatmanii, assembly GCF_014845115.1. Classification (GTDB taxonomy): domain Bacteria; phylum Pseudomonadota; class Alphaproteobacteria; order Rhizobiales; family Beijerinckiaceae; genus Methylobacterium; species Methylobacterium zatmanii. The sequence continues at coordinate 8,519 of NZ_NKUI01000159.1, forward strand.
CGGGCTGCTGGCGGAGGCCGACCGAGGCTGACCCCGTCTCGCGGAAGCGAGGCGGCAGGCGACGTCGACCGGGAGCGCGAGGCTGTCCGACGGGGTCCGGAGCGAGCGGGCGCTCCGGCCGTCACTCCGCCGCTGAACGCGGCAGGCCCGTGAATGAGTCCTCGACCTGCGCCGCGTGCAGGCGGCGGTAATAGCCGTCGCCGGCCAGAAGCGCGTCGTGGCGGCCCTGCTCGACGATGCCGCTCTCGGCGACCACGACGATGCGGTCGGCGTGGCGGATCGTGGCGAGCCGGTGGGCGATCACCAGGGTGGTGCGCCCTGCCGCCAGCTCGAACAGCGAAGCCTGGATTTCGCGCTCGGTCTGGGTGTCGAGCGCCGAGGTCGCCTCGTCGAGGATCAGGATCGGCGGGTTCTTGAGGAAGGCGCGGGCAATCGCCAGCCGCTGCTTCTGCCCGCCCGAGAGCTTCACTCCGCGCTCGCCGATCACGGTGTCGAGTCCCTGGGGCAGTGAGGCGATCAGGCCATCGAGCCGGGCGCGGGCGGCCGCCTCCAGGATCTCGGCCTCGCTCGCCCCCAGGCGGCCATAGGCGATGTTCTCGCGGATGGTGCCTGCGAACAGGAACACGTCCTGCTGCACGATGCCGATCTGGCCCCTGAGCGAGGCCAGCGTCAGGTCACGGATGTCGTGCCCGTCGATGGTGATGCGCCCGGCTTCCGCCTCGTAGAAGCGCGGGATCAGCGAGCACAGGGTCGTCTTGCCCGCCCCCGACGGGCCGACGAAGGCCACCGTCTCGCCCGCATGGATGGTCAGGTCGATGTTCGAGAGCACCGGCCGGTCCGGGCTGTAGCCGAAGCGGACGCCCTCCAGGCGGATCTCGCCCCTGAGCGGCGGGGCGGCGATCGCGCCCGGCCGGTCGGCGATGTCGGCCTCGGTGGCGAGCAGCGCCTGGTAGCGGCGGAAGCCGGCGATGCCCTTCGGGTAGGTCTCGATCACCGCGCCGATCTTTTCCAGCGGCCGGTAGAACACGCCGACGAGCAGCAGGAAGCCGACGAAGCCGCCGGCGGTCAGGTCGCCGCGCACCACGAAGGCGGCGCCGCCGAGCAGCACCACGATCTGCACCAGCCGCAGGCCGAGATAGTTGATCGAGAGCGCACCGGCCATCAGGCGATAGGCTTCGAGCTTGGTCGCGCGGTATTTGAGGTTGTCGGAGGCGAACAGCGCGCGCTCATGCGCCTCGTTGGCGAAGGCCTTCACCACGCGGATGCCGCCGACATTCTCCTCGATCCGGGCATTGAAGGCGCCGACGCGGCCGTACTGGGCCTGCCAGTTGCGGGTCATCCGCCCGCCGTAGCGGAGGGTGACGAAGGCGATCAGCGGCAGGATCGCCAGCGTCATCAGCGCCAGGGGCGGGTGCACGAGGAACATCAGCGCGAAGGCGCCGACCAGCGTCATCACCGCGATGAACATATCCTCGGGCCCGTGATGGGCGACCTCGCCGATCTCCTCCAGATCCTTGGTGACGCGGGCCACCAGATGGCCGGTCTTCTGCCCGTCGAAGAAGCGGAAGGAGAGCTTCTGCAGGTGGTCGAAGGCACGGGCCCGCATCTCGGTCTCGATGTTGATCCCGAGCACGTGGCCCCAATAGGTGACGACCACCATCAGGCCGGCATTGGTGACGTAGAGCAGCGTCAGCCCCGCCGCGGCGAGCCCGATCAGGCCCCAATCCTGCTGCGGCAGCAGGTGGTCGACGAAGGCTTTGACCGCGAGCGGGAAGCCGAGTTCGAGCAGGCCCGAGAGCACGGCGCAGCCGAAATCCACCAGGAACAGCGTCCGGTGCGGCCGGTAATAGGCGAGGAAGGCCTTCAGCATGGCGCGGATGTGATCTGCGATCTGGCCGGGAAGAGGGCGATCCCTCCTGTCAGGCGCATAAGCGAGCCCGCGCCGATGCGCCAGGAGCGGCGGCGCGGGGCTCCCCTCACGGTGCCGCGCGGTCGGCGGCGAGCGTCCGCGCGATGGCGCCGCGCAGGAGCAGGACGGCGAGCCCGTAGAACGGGACGGCCAGGGCGAAATAGACGGGCCAGCCGAAAGCTTCGGCGAGGGCCGGGGCACCGACCCGCAGCGGCATGGCGGCGAAGAAGGCCGCCCCGAACAGCAGGGCGTAGTCGGTGGCGGGCTGCGGCCCCTGGGCCCAGCGGTAGATCATGTTGAAGACCGGCACGCCGAGGCCGCCGCCGCACAGGATGCCGAGGATCGCCGCCGCGATCCCGAGACCGGGCGACCCGGCCGCGCTCGCCCCGAGCATCAGCAGGCCGGAGGCCGCGACCCCGAGGGCGGAGACGGTGATCAGCGGAATCGTGCCGACCCGGCGCACGAGGACGCCGGAGACCAGGGCCATGACGAGGTTGATGGCGGAGGAGAGCCCACCGGTGACGAGGCCGACCTCGGAGAGGGGCACGCCGAGATCGAGCAGGGCGAGGTTGTTCGAGCCGGTCAGCGCGAACATCGCCGCGAAGTAGAGGCCGAGCACCAGCACGCGCCCGCCGAGCCGGCGCAGGCGGCCGAGGGCAAGGGCGCTCCGCGGAGGCTCGGACGAAGGGCGCCGCAGCCGCCGCTCGGGATAGTTCAGCATCGGCAGGAGACAGAGCAGGTTCAGGCCCGCCACCACGAGCACGGCGCCCTGCCAGCCGAGCCGGTCGTATTCGGCGATCAGGAGGCCGGCGCCGACAATGCCGCCGAGGGAGGCGCCGCACAGCTTGGCCGAGGCGATGGAAGGGCGTCGCTCCGGGCCGACGGTCTCCACCACCAGGGCTTCGAGGGCGATATCCATGGTGGCGACGCAGACACAGGTCGCCAGGGCGAGCCCGAACAGGACCGGCAGCGGCCAGGTTTCACCCCGGCTCAGCACCAGGAGAAGCGCGATGGCGCCGCCCTGCATCAGCACGATCCAGCCGAGGCGGTGGGGCAGGTGCGGCAGGCGGAGCCGGTCCACGAGCATGGCCCACAGGAAGGTGAGGCCGACCGGCAGGTTGATGAGCTGGAGGAAGCCGACTTCGGCGAGATCGATGCCGCGCGCGCGCAGGATCAGCGGCGCGCCGCTGATCAGGAAGCCGAGCGTGGTGCCGAAGGTGACGTAGAGGCAGAGGAAAGGAACCAACTGGGCCGCCCAGCCGGGATCGGCTGGGCCGGCCTCCCGCCGATCGGATATGGCGGGACCAGCCGGATGCTCCCGTTCGAGGCGAGGCTCCGGGTCTCGCGCGGAATCGGGGGCGCTCACCCTCTTCGCCTGCGGTGGCCGTGTCCCATGCCCGATCTTCCGGCGGCGCGACAGCGCCAAGCTGACGGTTTCCGCATCGCTCGATGCATCCCCGGCCGATCTTTTTCAATCGCATGGCTGCCGTGTCGTGCGCTCGCCTCCGTCACGGCCTGTCGAGCAGGGGAGGCGGCTCGTCCATGTCCTGGGGGAAGGCGGCGACGCGCAGGGGCAGGGCAGCGAAGCGGATCAGGCGGCGCGCGGCGAGTGGGCTCAGGCGCCGATGCAGCTCGTAGGCCTCGTTCACGCTCACGATAGGCATGTCCTCGCCATAGCGTTGGGAGAGCAGCGCCTTGAGCAGCGACCAGGGATGATCGAGCCCGCGCAGGAGGGCGGCCATCGTCGCGGGCTTGGGCGCATCGAAGGTGGCGACCGTCACCGCCAGCGGCAGGCCGGTGCGCAGGGCGATGGTGGCGAGCACATCCTCGATGCGGTTGAGGTTCGCCCAGCGTTCCAGCTGCGCCGGGTTCGGCTTGGCGTTTTCGAAGCGGCGCCGGACGAAGTCGGCCGAGGCGTCGAAACGCGCGAGCCGCGTCTCTGTCAGGGGGCGGGCCAGCGTCTGCCGCGCTTGCGACAGCAGATCGTCCATCGAGAGCCTATCGCTTCCGACGTCGTGCCGCAGCGCGTCGATGGCCCGCGCCCGCGTCAGTTCGAGCAGGGCGGGGCGATGCGCGGGCGGCAGGTCCGCGCGGGTGGCGAGGCGGAGCGTCACGGCTTCCGAACGGGCGGAATGGGCGATCAGGCCGGAGAAGCCGGCTTCGGAGAAGCAGGCGCCGCCATTCTCGAGAAGGCGCGCAGCGACAGGCCCGTCGCCGTGACGGATCAGGCAATCCGTGAGGCCGGCCGGCAGGACCGGGCGGGCGGTGATGGAGAGGCGCTGAGCCTGCGCGGCCGAGGCGGCGATATCGGCCAGGATGTCGGTCCCGAGGCTGGTGCAGCGGCTGAGGAGCGGGGCGGCCACGCGGGCGGAGCGGTCCCGGGCCAGGGCTTGCGAGGTCCGTGGCGGCCCGAGCCGCAGGTCGGCCAGCTGCTCGGCGAAGGCCGTGCGGGCGGCGGTATCGATCTGACCGCACAGGGTGAGCAGCAGGGCGTCGAAGGCAGGCTTCTCGGGCGGGGCCAGCCGCGACCAGCGCTTGGTGAGCAGTGCGGCCGATTGCAGGACGAGCTGCGACTGCAGGCCCCTGTCGCCGCTGCGCAAGGCCTCCTCGATGCGCGTGACCAGGGTGTTGAGGCGTGCCCGCGCATAAGGGTGCTGCGTTCCTGGCCGATGCCCCCGCTCGTCCTCCGGCGAGCCGGGGCGAGGAGCCGGGCCTCTCCCCTGCATCGGTTGGTGCTGAGAACCCGTATCCATGTTTCGGGCCGATGCTCCGGACCTGTTCGAGCGGGGCGGATGCCGCCTCGGGGGGATGGGAGGAGGAGACTCGGTCCTCTCCAAGCGGAGATCCTGGCGGAGGTCGTGGCAGCGGTTGTGGCAGCGGTTGTGGATGGGGGGGCCGGCTCCGATGGGCCGCGTCCTGCATCACGGATCGCCCGGCCGTTCCGGCGGCCCTCCCTTCACGGGCAGCGCGGCGGGGGGCTCGGCGGCGATCAGGTTCTCGCGCTTGAGCGCGTTGATGAGGTAGGGGTGCCAGAGGCCGAAGCTCGTATGCACGGCCTTGTCGATGTCGAAGAACTGGAACGGCTTGGGCAGGAAGCCCGAGGCGCCGAAGGTCGCCAGCTGACGCTCGACGCCGGCCTCGATCCGCGTCCCGGTCATCAGGATCCGGGCGGCGGGATGGCGGTCGTTGATGCGGCAGGCGACTTCGAGGGCGGAATAATCGGGCAAGCCCATCTCGACGATGGCGAGGTCGATCGGTTGCCGTTCGATGAGCCGCACCGCCTCCGATCCGCCCGCGACCTCCGAGATCCGGAACGAGAAATGACTCTGGCCGAGCAGCTTGCGGATCAGCTTGCGCGTGGTGTGGCCGGGATCGACGATGAGCAGATCGAGGGAGCGGGACAGAATCCTGCTGGCATCGAGAATGCGGATGATATGGTGATCGCCCAGCGGTTTGAGCATGACGTCGTAGGCGCCGATGCGCATGGCGATCGAGGGCCATTGGGGGGCGAGCATGTCGGTGACGAGGACGACGAGACCTTGCGGGTTTCCCGCCTCGCGCCAGCGCCGGATGTCGGCCCCGTTGGTCTGCGGCAGCAGGACGTCGATGAAGAGGACGTCGATCCTCGCCGAGGTGAGGGTCCGGTTCAGGGCGACCCCGTCGGCGGCCTCGACGAGGGAGGCGTCCGGGGTGAGCCGCCTGATCGCCTCCATCAGGGTCAATCGTGTCTCCTCGTCCGGATCGGCAACGAGGATGGTCGGCGAAGAAGTCACGCGAGCCCCGTGGACGTCAGGCGGGGAGAAGGCCGAGGAGATCCCGAGGGAGACCTCACCCCATCTCTACGGCCGGCTTTCTAAAGTTTACGTGATGATGTCGTCGGCGGGCGTCGGGCTCCGACCTCGCGCCTGCGCCCTCCACCCCCCATATGGGGCCGGTCGAGGGCGCAGGCCGGTCCGCGCGCTCCCGCCGGTCCGGCGTGCTGCCCGCCGCCGCGCTCGCCCTCTTGCCCCCTTCCCGTCCAGTTCGGATACGGAGAGCCCATGAGCTCCGGACACGTTTCCTCTTCCATGGCCGTCACGCCCACCGCTTCGCTCGAAGGCGGCGACGACGCCGCGCTGCCCTTCGCCGTCGAGGCGCTGGATCTGCGCGGCCGCGCGGTGCGGCTCGGGCCGTCGGTCGACACCATCCTGCGCCGTCACGGCTATCCCGATGCGGTGGCGCGGCTGATCGGCGAGGCGGCGGCGCTGACCGTGCTGCTCGGCTCCTCGCTGAAGCTCGAAGGCCGCTTCCAGCTCCAGACCAAGACCGACGGGCCGGTCGGCATGCTGGTGGTCGATTTCGAGGCTCCCGACCGGCTGCGCGCCACCGCCCGCTTCGAAGCGGAGCCCGTCGCGGCCCTCGGCCCGAAGGCGCGCGCCGCCGACCTGATGGGCCAGGGCCACCTCGCCATGACCATCGATCAGGGCTCGACCCAGAGCCGCTACCAGGGTGTGGTGGCGCTGGAGGGGCAGAGCCTGGAAGAGGCCGCCCACCAGTATTTCCGGCAATCCGAGCAGATCCCGACCCTGGTGCGCCTCGCCGTCGCCGAGCAGATGGAGGGGGGCGAGAGCCGCTGGCGCGCGGGTGGCCTGCTCGTCCAGTTCCTGCCGACCTCGCCCGACCGGATGCGTCAGGCCGACCTGCCGCCCGGCGATGCGCCGGAGGGGCACGAGATCCTGGCCGGTGCTCCGGGCGAGGACGATGCCTGGGTCGAGGCGCGCAGCCTCGTGAACACCGTGGAGGATCACGAATTGGTCGATCCGGCGGTGTCGAGCGAGCGGCTGCTCTACCGGCTGTTCCACGAGCGCGGCGTGCGGGTGTTCGACGCCCAGACGATCATCGAGCGCTGCCGCTGCTCGCAGGAGCGGGTGATGGGCATGATCCGCTCGTTCTCGGCGGAGGAGCGCCGGGACATGGTGGCAGATGACGGCACCATCGCCATCACCTGCGAGTTCTGCTCGCGCCGCTACGTCCTCGATCCGGCCGAGATGGAGCGGGAGATCGCGGCCGTCCCTGGGGCGTGAGCCAAGTTTCTGGCGCCTCGCATGCCTTGGGAATTCGGTGATTTCCGGCGACGGGAGGATCCGCGAGGTGGCTGTCGTTTCAGCTTCAGGTGCAGGTGGCTGATACGGGATCTGCTTGACCGGAGCGGGTTCCGTATCGGCAAGCCCGCGCGGCGCCTGAGCGAAGCCCAAATCCGCCATCCTGGAGGGATCGAACGGATTGGGTATGAAAACGTTCTCACGCCTGTGATGCGATGGGGAGCCGCTTCGTGCTAAGGAGGAGCAAATCCCGTCCGCACGGGACCGCCCGTGCCGTCGACATGCGAACGAGGCGAACGAGCCATGCCGGAGCTTCATCCCGAGGTCGCCGCAGTCACCGAGCGCGTGATTGCGCGCTCCCGCGACAGCCGCCGCGCCTATCTCGACCTGATCGAGCGGGAGCGCGAGGCGGGGGTGCACCGCCCGAAACTCGCCTGCGGCAACCTCGCCCACGGCTTCGCGGCCTCGGGTGAGGACAAGCCGGCGATCATCGCCGGCAAGGCCATGAATATCGGCATCGTCACCGCCTATAACGACATGCTCTCGGCCCATCAGCCCTACGGGCGCTATCCGGAGCAGATCAAGCTGTTCGCCCGCGAGGTGGGCGCGACGGCGCAGGTCGCGGGCGGCACGCCGGCCATGTGCGACGGCGTCACCCAGGGCCAGCGCGGCATGGAGCTGTCGCTGTTCTCCCGCGACACCATCGCGCTCTCCACGGCCGTCGCCCTGAGCCATGGCATGTTCGAGGGGGCGGCGCTTCTCGGCATCTGCGACAAGATCGTGCCGGGCCTGATCATCGGGGCGCTGCGCTTCGGCCACCTGCCGGTGATCCTGATTCCGGCCGGCCCGATGCCCTCCGGCCTCGCCAACAAGGAGAAGCAGCGCATCCGCCAGCTCTATGCCGAGGGCAAGGTCGGCCGGAAGGAGCTTCTGGAGAGCGAGTCCGCTTCCTATCACGGGGCCGGCACCTGCACCTTCTACGGCACGGCGAACTCCAACCAGATGATGATGGACGTGATGGGCCTGCACATGCCCGGCGCCTCCTTCATCAATCCCGGCACGCGGCTGCGGCAGGCGGTGACGCGCTCGGCCATTCACCGGCTCGCCGAGATCGGCTGGTCGGGCAACGATTACCGCCCGCTCGGGCGCTGCATCGACGAGAAGGCGATCGTCAACGCCATCGTCGGCCTGCTCGCCACCGGCGGTTCGACCAACCACGCGATCCACCTGCCGGCCATGGCGCGCGCCGCCGGCATCGTCATCGACTGGGAGGATTTCGATCAGCTTTCCGCCGTCGTGCCGCTGATCGCCCGGGTCTATCCGAACGGCGCCGGCGACGTGAACCATTTCCACGCGGCCGGCGGCATGTCCTACGTCATCGCTTCGCTGATCGATGCGGGCCTCCTTCACGACGACATCCTCACCGTGGCCGGCACGCGCCTGCGCGACCACGCCCGCGACCCGAAGCTGGCAGGGGAGGGGGACGAGCTGACCTTCGAGGACGCGCCGGCCGAGCCGCTGGACGAGTCCATGCTGCGGCCGCCGGCAAAGCCCTTCCAGCCCGATGGCGGAATGCGGCTGGTGAAGGGCAATCTCGGCCGCGCCACCTTCAAGACCAGCGCGGTCGAGCCGGAGCGGCGCACGATCCAGGCGCCGGCCCGCGTCTTCTCCGATCAGGACGAGGTCATCGCCGCCTTCAAGGCGGGGGAATTGGAGCGGGACGTCGTGGTGGTCGTGCGCTTCCAGGGGCCGCGGGCCAACGGCATGCCGGAATTGCACAAGCTCACCCCCCCGCTCGGCGTGTTGCAGGATCGCGGTTTCAAGGTCGCCCTCGTCACGGATGGACGCATGTCGGGCGCCTCCGGCAAGGTCCCGGCGGCGATCCATGTCAGCCCCGAGGCGGTCGGCGGCGGCCCGATCGGCCGCATCCGCGACGGC
>NZ_NKUI01000016.1 GCF_014845115.1 Methylorubrum zatmanii
CCGCCGAGCCCGGCTCGGCGATGCCGCGCCAATCGCGGGTCACGGTCTGCACCGCCGCTGCCGCCTGGGCCCGGTCCGCGCCGGGCAGGCGCACCACGTTGTCGCCCTCGGCCCGTCCGGCCGGCGGCTCGGTGCGGTTGCGCTCCACCGGCCGGAAGGGCGAGCGCTCGGCTCCGGTCTTCTGGCCGAGCACCGAGCGCAGCCGCCAGATCACGAAGACGGCCAGCGCCAGGAAAATCAGGGTCGTTACGTCGAAGGAATCCTGCATCACCGATCCGAATCGTGACCGTCGCACACGTGAACCCGGCGCCCCGAGGCCGCCCGGAGGATGGGCCGCCCCGTGAGATCCCGCCCGCCGCGCTCCGGAAGATGGTTCCACGAAGACCTTCCGCCCGCCGGCGCAAGGGTTCGCGAAAAAGGCTCTTAGCCGAGGGCGGCGCGGGGATCGAGCCGAGAACGGATGTATTGAAAGGCGCTTGGGGTTAGGGTGTCTCCGACCGTTCGAAGTCCGCGACCTTACCGTGATATGGGCGGACCCGCGAGCGATTCCAGGCAAGCCGTCGAGAGGAGCGTCCGCGTCGCATTCGCGCGCGCCTCGTCGCGCCTTCGGAATGGCCGCCGGAGATCGATCCGGCTCGGCTTGTTCGCCGGGTGCGGGCATGATAGCGCCCAGCCCGCGCCCGAGAGGCGATCCTGCGCGGGAAACGCTGCGGGCTGTAAAGACGACGCGAGCAAGGAGAGACGCCATGGCCGATACCGCGGCACCGAACGGCAACGGCGCACAGACCGAGGATCTCGCGCCCGCGATCAACGCGCTGGCGCAGTATGCCAAGGACTTCTCCTTCGAGAACCCGAATGCGCCGCGCTCCCTGCAGCCGCAGGAGGGCGGGCCTCAGATCAACATCCAGGTCAACGTCAACGCCCAGCAGATCGCCGAGGCCGATTTCGAGGTCGAGCTGACGCTGGAGGGCGACGCCAAGATCCAGAGCGACGTGCTGTTCGCCTTCGAGCTGAAATATGCCGGCATCTTCCGCATGCGCAACATCCCGCAGGACCAGATCCATCCGGCGGTGATGATCGAGTGCCCGCGCCTGCTCTTCCCCTTCGCCCGGCAGATCGTGGCCGAGGCCGTGCGCAACGGCGGCTTCCCGCCGCTCTACATCGACCCGATCGATTTCGTCGGCCTCTACCGCCAGAAGATGATGGAAGCGCAGGCCGCCGGCCAGGGCGCGCCGCTCGCCTCCTGAGGCGGCTGTCCGCTTCGTTCAGGTCGGCCAGGCATGAAGCGAGGGCTCCGCGAAAGCGGGGCCCTTTTTCGTGTCGCTCGTATCCGATCCTCGGCGAAAGCGTGGCTGGACCTGTGATCTGAAATGCCCCCTCCGGCGTTGAGCGGGGCGGGCGATCGTTGCCGTGATGGCGACGGTACGCTAGGGGCCCGCCCCCGGTTCAGCTCACCAGGACAGCATGGCGCCCACCACCCACCTCGCCCTGATCAACGTCTTCATCGGCGACATCCAGGGCGGTCTCGGGCCGTTCCTCGGCACGTGGCTCGCGCAGATGCGGCAATGGAGCCCGTCCGAGGTCGGGCTCGTGACGACCCTGGTCGGGGCGGGCACCCTGCTCCTGAGCGGTCCCTTCGGCGCGCTGGTCGACCGGTTCGGCCATCCGCGCCTGCTCATCGCCGGCTCCTGCGCCGCGATCCTCGCCGGCACGCTGTTGCTGATGCCGGCCCATTCCTTCGTGCCGGTGCTGGCGGCGCAGTTCCTCGCCGCCGCCGGCGGCACGCTGCTGCTGCTCGCCGTGACGGCGCTGACCCTCGGCGTCGTCGGCAAGCAGGCCTTTCCGCGCCAGCAGGGGCGCAACCAGGCCTTCAACCATGTCGGCATCCTGATCGCTGCCGGGCTGATCGCGGTCGGCACCGCCCGTGTCGGGCCGGAGGTTGCCTTCTGGGTGCTCGGCGGCATGGCGGCGGCGGCCATCGTCGCCACCCTGGCGATGCCGGCCGGATCCTGGAATCGGCGCCGCGCGGTCGGCTGGAAGGAGGAGGACGAGGAGGAGCCGCCACGCTCGTCCTTCGCCCAGCTCCTCACCAACAGGCGGCTCCTCGTGCTGGCCGTGGCGCTGGCCCTGTTCCAGCTCGGCAATGGCGGCATGCTGACCCTGCTCGGCCAGAAGCTCGTGCGCACCGCCGACGACCCCACCGCCTGGACCGCCCGCTACGTCATGGTGGCCCAGCTCGTGATGGTGCCCGTTGCCCTCGCCGCCGGCTCCCTCGCCGACCGTCGCGGCCGGCGCCAGCTCCTCATCGCCGCCTGCCTCGTCCTGCCGGTGCGGGCGCTGCTCTCCGCCTTCATCGACGATCCGTTCTGGCTGATTAGCGCCGAGATCCTCGACGGGGTGGCCTCCGGCATCATCGGCGTGGCGGTGCCGGTGGTGGTGGCCGACCTGACCTGGGGGTCGGGGCGGACGCAGACCGCGCTCGGCAGCGTCAACGCGGTGCAGGGGGCGGGCGGCGCCCTCTCGGCCTGGTATGGCGGCCTCGCCCAGGGCTGGTTCGGCTGGGCGGGCGCCTTCCTGGCGCTCGGGGCGGCGGGCCTCGTGGCGCTCGTCTTGGTCTGGTGGCTCGCCGCGACCACCGAGGACAGCCGCTCCCAGCGCCGCCGCCATCGGCGGGAGGAGCGCCGCCGTGCGACCCGCTCCGCCGAGACGGCGGCCTGATATCGCGCGGCAGCTGAGCGGCAACGCCATCCGCCATTCCGAAGGGATCGCGCGGATCGCGGAGGGCCGGCCGGAACAGGGCGGCGCTCCATCCGTTCATCGGGCGTTCCCTCCGGCCCGCGCGAGACCCGCATGTCCCCAAACCCGGCCCGAAACCCGGACGGCGAGGCCGGCCGCACGATCCGCGTCGACGAGCCCCGCGCGGTGCCCTGGCTCAGCATCGTGTTCGGCTATGGGCCGATGCTGCCCTTTGTCGGGGGAGCGGTGCTGGTCTGGTGGCTGCGCGGCGGACCGGCCGAGGCGGTCTTCACCCTCACCGTGCTCTGGGCCTGCGCGATCCTGCTGTTCCTGTCGGGCGTGCGCCGCGGGGTCAGCTTCCGCACCGAGGGCGGGGCGACTCTGGCGCAGATGGCCACGATGATCGGCTTGTTCTCCCTGGGCTTCTGCGCCCTCGCCGCCTTCGTCCTCGGCTTTCCCGTCGCGGCCCTCGCGCTGTTGATCGCGGGCTTCACCGCGATCACGATCCTCGATCCCATCGCCGCGGAGCGCGGGGAGGCGCCCCTGTTCTTCGAACGGCTGCGGCCGGCGCAGATCCCGCTGGCGGTGCTCAGTCTCGCCGCGCTGCTGGCCTATCGCTGGGCCGTTTAGCGCCCATCACCCGAGCCGATCCATGCATCTCGCCCACGATCCGTCCGCCCCCGCCTCCGAACACATCGGCTTCGATGCCTTCCTCGCCGTCGATATCCGCATCGGCACCGTGGTCTCGGCCGAGCCCTTCCCGGAGGCGCGCAAGCCGGCGCTCAAGCTCGTGATCGATTTCGGGCCGGGCATCGGACGGAAGCGCTCCAGCGCGCAGATCACCGAGCATTACGCCCCGGAGGACTTGGTGGGCCGGCAGGTCGCGGCGGTGGTGAACTTCCCGCCGCGGCAGATCGGGAAGGTCCTGTCGGAGGTGCTGACGCTGGGCTTCGCCGACGCGGCCGGGGCGGTGGTGCTGTTTGCGCCCGACCGGCCGGTGCCCGACGGCAGCCGGCTGTTCTGAGGGGGCCTCGGGTTGCCGCCCCGCCCGCGGCTGCGATAGAGCCGGGCTTCCTTTCAGTAACCCGCTCCGATCGGCGACGACATGGCCAAGGCCGAGACTCTCAAACCCCGCCTGCCGCGCGGCTTCCCCGACCGCCACGAGGCCGACATCGCCGCGCAGGCGCGGATGCTGGACACGATCCGGCAGACCTTCGAACTCTACGGCTTCGAGGCGCTGGAGACCCCCTTCGTCGAATATACCGAGGCCCTGGGCAAGTTCCTGCCCGATCTCGACCGGCCGAACGAGGGCGTGTTCTCGTTCCAGGACGACGACGAGCAGTGGCTCAGCCTGCGCTACGATCTCACCGCGCCGCTGGCCCGGCACGTCGCCGAGAATTTCGACGCGATCCCGAAGCCCTATCGCAGCTACCGGGCGGGCTACGTCTTCCGCAACGAGAAGCCGGGGCCGGGCCGTTTCCGCCAGTTCATGCAGTTCGATGCCGACATCGTCGGCGCCGGCTCCGTCGCGGCCGATGCCGAGACCTGCATGCTGATGGCCGACACGCTGGAGCGGCTCGGGCTGGCCGGCCAGTACGTGGTCAAGGTCAACAACCGCAAGGTGCTCGACGGGGTGATGGAGGCGATCGGCCTCGCCGGGCCCGACAAGGCCGGCCAGCGCCTGACCGTGCTGCGGGCCATCGACAAGCTCGACCGCCTCGGCCCCGACGGCGTGCGCCTGCTGCTCGGCGCGGGCCGCAAGGATGAGAGCGGCGATTTCACCAAGGGCGCCGGACTGGCGGATGACGCGATCGAGCGCATCCTGGCCTATGTCGGCTTCGAGGCGAGCCCGCACGAGGGCGCCGACCGCATGGCGTTCTGGGAAAAGTTCTTCAAATCCTGGCACGATGTCGTCGGCGAATCCGAGACCGGGCGCGAGGGCATCGCCGAACTCCACGCCATCATGCGGCTGTGCGAGGCGGCGGGTTACGGCCACGACCGGGTGCGGGCCGACCCCTCCGTGGTGCGCGGCCTCGAATATTACACCGGCCCGGTCTACGAGGCGGAGCTGACCTTCCCCGTCACCAACGAGGACGGCCAGACCGTGCGCTTCGGCTCGGTGGCCGGCGGCGGGCGCTATGACGGGCTGGTCGGTCGCTTTCGCAGCGAGCCGGTGCCGGCCACCGGCTTCTCCATCGGCGTCTCCCGGCTGTTCTCGGCCCTGCGGCTCACCAAGAGCCCGCTGGTGGAGGGCACGGCCAAGCCCGGCCCGGTCGTGGTGCTGGTGCTCGACCGCGAGAACATCGCCGAGTACCAGGCGCTGGTCGCCCGCCTGCGGGCGGACAACATCCGGGCCGAACTCTATCTCGGCGCGGCCGGGATGAAGGCGCAGATGAAATATGCCGACCGACGCCGCGCCCCGGTGGTGGTCATCCAGGGCTCGAACGAGCGCGAGGCCGGCGAGGTTCAGATCAAGGACCTGATCGAGGGCGCCCGCGCGGCCGAGGCCATCGCCAGCAATGCCGAGTGGAAGGCGGCGCGCCCCGCCCAGGTCTCCGTGCCGGTGGAGCGGATGGTCGAGGCCGTCCGCGAGACCCTCGCCCGGCATTTCGGCTGAGGGGGTCTTCAGCCGAGCGAACAAGAAAAAGGGCCGCCCGGTCGGGCGGCCCTGTTGTCGTGAACCGGCCTCATCGGCCGGGAGGCGCGGCGCCCGTCGTCAGAGATCGAGCAGCAGGTTGACCGCGCCGAAGGCGGCGGTCGCGAGACCGAGCCCGAGGGCGCCGATCATCGCGTAGGAAAAGGCCTTCATCATCCGCATCGTTCAACGGCCCTCCGCGCCGGCCGATCAGCAGCGGTAGCCGCCCGAGGTCTGGCCATACTGCTTGACCGGGAAGTTCTGCTGGTTGGCATTCCCCTCGGCGGCCGAGTTCAGCGGGCAGGCGGCGTGGTACGGGCCGTCATGGACACCGAGCGGAGCGGTCCAGCCGCTCACGATGGGAGCGGGGCGGGTATAGCCTTCGCTGAAGGCAAAGGCGGAGGTGACGGGGGCAACGCCCAGAGCAAGGGCGGCAATGGCGGCGGCAATACGAGTCTTCATCTGTCTCTCCGATCCGTTTTTCTGGTCGACCCAGGTTAGCCTGGGCCTCTCTCGTCTTCGATGAACTGAATATGGGGAGCCCCTGTCTTGCGTGACGTGACGTTGCGCACGCGCTGGGGTGGAACGATTTGCTGGCAAGGTTTGCGCCCTTGTGCTGAGGCAGGCTGAACCGGTTTCGGCCGAAAAAGGCTTGCGGGCAGCGGCCTTAGTCAGATGTCGGCGCCGCCGGCCCGCATCCACGATCCGCTACAGGGCGGCCCGCCATCGGACGAGGCCGCGACACGACCGCCCGAGATCCATGCCGTCGGGCGTGGCCCATCTGCGCGGTCCTCGGCCCGTTGGTTAAAATGCAACCTTTCGATGGTTCGATGGCGCTGATCGGGAAGCTGCAATCCCGCCGCGCCCGTTCCGGACGGTGTCGGCGGGGGGCGTGCGCGGCCTCCCCGCGAGAGTTCGAGTTCACCGATGCCTTCAATGACTGGCGCGATACCCGCCGCGTCACCGTCACGGTGGAGTGCGGGGGCCTGGGGCCGCATCCCCGCCCTTCGTGCCGTCCACGGGCTGGCGAGCCTCCTGCACGCGGCGTTCATCTTCTTCGCCTGCTTCGCCTTCTCGGACACCTCGCCCTACGACGTCATTGCCATCCCGA
This sequence comes from Methylorubrum zatmanii, assembly GCF_014845115.1. Taxonomy (GTDB): domain Bacteria; phylum Pseudomonadota; class Alphaproteobacteria; order Rhizobiales; family Beijerinckiaceae; genus Methylobacterium; species Methylobacterium zatmanii. Next base: position 6,483 of record NZ_NKUI01000016.1, read on the forward strand.
CGATCCTGCTCTGGCTCGCGCTCGGCATCCGCCTGCACCGGGGCGCGGTGCCGCTGGTCTTCCTGCTCCTCACCTATCTCGGCGCCATCGTCGTGGCGCTGCTGCCCTACCTGAACGAGCCGCTGTCGGTGACCTGGACCGTCCAGCTCGTCTACCTCGTCGTGACCTGCATCTTCTTCGCAATGCTCTACGCCGACGAGACGGCGGAGCGCATCGAGGTGGCGCTCAAGGCCTACACGGCGAGTTGTGTGCTCTCCGCCGTCCTCGGCGTCGTCGGCTACCTGCAACTCCTCGGCATCGAGGATCTGTTCTACCGCTACGGCCGCGCCTCGGGCACCTTCCAGGATCCGAACGTGTTCGGCTCCTTCCTGACGCTGGGCGCGCTCTACCTGATGCACGGCCTTCTCTCCGGCACGACCCGGTGGCCGTCCCTGTCGCTGGCGAGCCTCCTCGTCGTCATGGCGGGCATCTTCCTGTCCTTCTCCCGCGGCTCCTGGGGCGGAACGGTGATGGCGGTCGCGGTGATGGTGGGGGCGCTCTACACCTCGAGCCGCTCTCGGGCCCTGCGGCGGCGGATCGTGATCATCGGCCTCGCCGCCGCCGGGCTCGGGGCGGTCGCGCTCGCGGGCCTGCTCTCGATCTCCAGCGTGGCCGAGACCTTCCAGACCCGGGCCGCCGTCACGCAGGATTACGACGAGGGCGAGACCGGCCGTTTCGGCAACCAGATCCGCGGCATGGGCATGCTGCTCGAGGATCCCCTCGGCATGGGCCCCCTGCGCTGGCGCCAGATCTTCAATCTGGAGCCGCACAATTCCTACATCGGCAGCTTCGCCAATGGCGGCTGGCTGGCGGGGGCCGCCTTCATCGCCCTCGTGGCGGCGACCTGCTTCGTCGGCTTCCGGCTGATGGCGCGGCCCTCGCCCTACCGGGCCCATGCGCAGATCGTGTTCCCGGCGCTTTTGATGTTCTTCCTCCAGGCCATGCAGATCGACGTGGAGAAGTGGCGCCACGTCTACATGATGCTCGGCATGGTCTGGGCGCTGGAGGCGGCCCGTCTGCGCTGGGATCGCCGTCCCGCCTCGCCCGCGTCGGGGGCGCGACCGGAGCATAGCCGGATGCGTGATTGCGGCCCGAACGGGCGCGGTCCTATGATCGCTGCCGCGCGCGGAAGGTCCGGAGCAGGGGCCGGCGAGAGGTCCGGCGAAGGAGCCGGAACGAGGGTGAGACCGTGAGCACGGGATCTGCGAGCGAGACCGAACGCCTCGCGGCCCTGCATGAACTGCGTATCCTGGACACCGATCCGGAGGCGCCGTTCGATGCCGTGTGCCGGACGGCGTGCCGTCTGTTCGGGGTCGCGGCGGCCTATGTCTCCCTGGTCGATGCCGAGCGGCAATGGCTGAAGGCCTGCGCCGGCACCATGCCCGCGCAGATGCCGCGGGAAGGCTCGTTCTGCAGCCGGACGATCGAGCAGGATGCCGTGCTCGTCATCCCCGACGCGCGCCGCGACCCGCGCTTCCGCGATCTCGGAATCGTCACCGGGCCGCCCCACGTCGCGTTCTACGCAGGTGCGCCCCTGATCTTGCGGCCGGGCCTGCGGCTCGGCGCCCTGTGCCTCGTCGATCCGCAACCGCGCACCTTCACGCCGGCCGACGCGGAGGCCCTGCGCGACCTCGCCGAGATCGTGACGGCCCAGCTCCATCTTCGCCGCGACAACCTCGCCTATGCGAGCGAGCGCGCGCTGCGGCAGATCCACGAGAACACCATCCGGGTGCAGGGAGCGGAGATCGAGCGGCGGGCGGCCGCCAACTCGCTCCTGACCATGGCCGAGGAGATCGCCCAGGTCGGCCATTGGCGGGTGAACTTGGCCGACAGTCGCCCGATCTACTCCGAAAGCCTGCTGCGCATCGCCGGCTTCGACCCGGCCGCGCCGACGGCCGACCATCCTGCCTTCGCCCAGCTCTGCCACCCGGAGGATCGCGAACGGATCCGGGCGATCACTGCGGCGGCGATCGCGGCCGGGCACGATTTCGAGTTCCAGGGCCGGTTGATGCGACCGGACGGCACCCCGCGCGACGTCATGGTGCGTGGCACCTGCACGAAGGACGAGGCGGGCCGCACGAGCGGGCTGTTCGGCATCCTCATGGACGTGACCGACCGGCTGCAGATCCAGGCCGAGATGTGCCGCAGCGAGTTGCGCTACCGCAGCCTCGCCGATGCCCTGCCTCTCCTGGTCTGGACCATCGATCCCGAGAGCGGCGAGGCGACCTACGCCAATGCCCGTTTCGAGGATTATTACGGCCCGATCGGCGCGGGGCGGACTCAGCGGATCGCCCGCAACCATCCCGACGATGCGTCCGCCATGGAGGCGGCCTGGCAGGCGGCCCGCGCCTCCGGCCAGGGCTATGACGGCCAGTGGCGCCTGAGGGCGAAGGACGGGTCGTACCGCTGGCACAAGCTGTCGGTCACCCCCGTCCGCAGCGCCGCCGACCCGGCCACGATCACCGAATGGATCGGCACGGCTCTGGACATCGACGAGATCGTCTCCGCCCGCCTCGCCGTCGAGGATAGCGGCCGCCTGCTCGGCATCGCCCTGGAGGGCGCGGAGGCCGGCACCTTCGACTGGGACCTGCAGACCGGCATCACCCTGCTCTCGCCGGAGAGTGTGCGCCTCTACGGCCTCGACGAGAGCAGCGGCCCGCGCGCCCTCTCCCCGACGGAATGGACCGCGACCATCCATCCCGACGATGTCGTCGACACCTGGAATCGGATCCATCACGCCGTCGACAACCGCACCCGGTTCACGGCGGAGTACCGCGTCGGCGCGCGCTGGCTCTACAGCTCCGGCCGCACCCTCTACGACGGGGCAGGCCGGCCCTACCGGATCCTCGGGCTGCATCTCGACATCACCGAGCGCAAGGCGGCGGAGACGGCCTTGCGCGCCGTCACTGCAGAGGCCCAGGCCGCCAGGGCGGAGGCCGAGCGGGCGAGCGCGGCCAAGAGCGAGTTCCTCGCGGCCATGAGCCACGAGATCCGTACGCCCCTCAACGGCATCCTCGGCTATGCCAACCTGCTGCTCGAACGCTCCCGGCACGATCCGGAGGATCGCCGCCGGTTGGAGCTGATCCGCGTCTCGGGCGAGGCCCTGCTCACCGTCGTCAACGATGTTCTCGACGTCTCGAAGATCGAGGCGGGCCAGTTCGAACTCGACCCGCTCCCCTTTTCCCTCACCGAACTGATCGACGACACGGTCGCGATCATGCGGGGCAGCGCCCTCAAGAGCGCCATCGCCATCGAGACGCGGATCGATCCCCGCCTGCCCGGGACCGTTGTCGGCGATGCGAACCGCCTGCGGCAGGTGCTGTTCAACCTGCTCAACAATGCGGTGAAGTTCACCCCCGCCGGCTCCGTCACCCTGACCGTGCGCTACGAGGGGCAGCATCCGCTGGCCTCGGGTGAGACCGCCGAGCTCCTGCGTTTCGAGATTGTCGATACGGGCATCGGCATCGCGCCGACCCAGCGCCACCGGCTGTTCAAGCCGTTCAGCCAGGTCGACGGCTCGATCAGCCGGCGCTTCGGCGGATCGGGGCTCGGCCTCGCCATCTGCCACCGGCTCGTCTCCATGATGGGGGGCGAGATCGGCGTCGACAGCACCGAGGGCGTCGGTTCGACCTTCTGGTTCACCCTGGCCCTGCCGCGCGGCGCGGCGGCGCCCGCCGAGGCGGCGTCCGGATCTCCGGACGGGGAAGGCCCCGCGAGCGCGGTGCCGGCGCGGATCCTCCTTGTGGAGGACGTGCCGATCAACCAGACGCTGGCCTGCGCCGTGCTCGAGGCGCAGGGCTACCGGGTCGATGTGGCGAGCGACGGCGCCGAGGCGATCGCGGCCATCGAGGCGGCCAGCGGGACAGCCGACCCCTATGCCGTCGTGCTGATGGACGTGCAGATGCCCGGCATGGACGGCCTCACCGCAACCCGCCGGATCCGGGCCATGACCGGGCCCGCCGCCTCCCTGCCGATCGTGGCGATGACCGCCAACGTCCTCGACGGGCAGGTGCAGGAGCTGATCGCGGCGGGCATGGACGACCATGTCGGCAAGCCGTTCAAGCGGATCCATCTCTGCGCCGCGATCGAGCGCTGGCGGGCCGTCGGCGCCGCCCGGGCGCGGGAGGCCGGCGCAGGCCATGCCAAGCCTTGAGATCGGCGGCCACCTGCGCCACCTGACAGCGGCCAAGAGTGCCTCACGAAACTCCCGACACCGCACCGTGTCCTCTCTGGCCGCGACGGGGCAGCGGGAGTTTCGTGAGCGACACTAAGCCCGTCTCGCCGCAGGACCCATCTTGCCGCCTCTCTTCGACTATGCCGCGCAAGCGGGTTCCGCGATCAAGGCCTTCGCGGAGGCGTCCAGCGATCTCCTGATCCAGCCGACCCTCCGGCTCGGCGTCACCGGTCTGGCCCGCTCGGGCAAGACGGTGTTCACCACCGCCCTGATCCATCATCTCGTGGAGGGGCACGCCCTGCCCGCCTTCGAGCCGGCGCAGGCCGGCCGCCTGCGCCGCCGCGCGCTCGGCCGCCGCGCCGGGCTGGCCCGGCTCCTCGCCATCGGGGCGGTTGTTGATGAGGAGCGTCACGCCCTCCTCGCCGAGCGCCGCGATCTCCGCCGGGCTCGGCTGCCCGGCCACGGAGAATTTGGAATCGATGGTTGTCCGCTTCATGCCGCTTGTCCGTGCCGTGCCTGTCCGGGGGTGAGCCTGTCCGATCCGTCGCGTCGCCGCAATGGCTCGGCACTGGCTCGGCGTGTGGCCCGAGGGCTGTCTCCGGCGGATCTGCCGCGGCTTCCGGGTGGGAGCCCGCCGGTTTCCCGCCCGTTTCCTCCGCGCCCGGCGGGACCGGGCGGCGGCGGGGAGAGCAATCGTGGTGGGGCGGCGCTCCCGGCGCTGGCGCGACGAGGATCCAGAGACGCACGGTCCGAAACCGAAGGGCGTTCCGGTCTGTCCGCTGTGCCAGCGGCCGATTCCGGCCCATGCCCGTCAGAGCCTGCATCATCTCACCCCGAAGCTGAAGGGCGGCGCCCACGGGGCCACCGTGCGGCTGCACCAGATCTGCCACTCGGCGATCCATGCCCGCTACAGCGAGGCCGAGATCGCCCGGCGTCTGGCGGAGGTCGAGGCCCTGCGCGCCGATCCCGAGATCGCCCGTTTCCTCGCCTGGGTCCGGGGCAAGCCCGATGATTTCCACGCCCCCACCCGCGCGACCCGGGCGCGCCGGAGCGAAGGCCGTTCGCGCCCCTGAATTTTTGTCGCGACATTAACCGCACCGCGAACTCGGCGGAGGCCGCTGAGGGGCGTTTAACGCTTGAGGGCCAGGAATGGGGCGAATCCCGCCCCAGGAGGTCCGCCCCCCATGACTGCGGCCACTCACCCCATCCGCCCCCGTCCCGACGAGGCGGCCCGGCTCGCCTGGGTCGATGTCGCCAAGGGCCTGTGCATCATCCTCGTCGTGATGATGCATTCGACGCTCGGCACCGGCGAGGCCCTGGGCGGCGAGGGTTTCCTGCACGGCGTCGTGGAATTCGCCAAGCCGTTCCGGATCCCGGACTTCTTCCTGCTCTCGGGTCTGTTCCTCGGCCGGGTGATCGACCGCGACTGGCGCCTGTTCGCGGATCGGCGCGTGGTCCATTTCGCCTATTTCTACGGGCTGTGGGTGCTGATCCAGTCGGTGTTCAAGGCCGGCTCCATCGTCGCCGGGGCGGACGGGATGTCCGGCACGCTCGCGGCCTTCGGCTTCCACCTCGCCGAGGCGCTGGTGGTGCCCTACTCGACGCTGTGGTTCGTCTACCTGCTCGCCGTGTTTTCGGTGGTGACGAAGCTCCTCCACCGCCGGGTGCCGCCGGCCGCCCTGCTGCTCGTGGCCGCCATCCTGCAGATTCTGCCGACCAGCGGCATGCCCGAACTCGTTGACGAGTTCTGCGAACGCTACGTCTATTTTCTAGGCGGCTTTCTCTTCGCCGAGTGGATCTTCCGCTTCGCCGACCGGGTGCGGGCCGCAGTTGTGCCGGCTGTGGCCGGGCTCGCCCTCTGGGCCGCACTGGAGGCCGTTGTCGTGTTCATGCCGACGGGGATCGAGGCCTTGCCGACCCTCTCGCGCCTGCCGCTGGTCAGCCTCGGGCTCGGCGCGGCCGGCGCTCTCGCCATCGTCGCCTTCGCCAACCTGATGGTCCGCGCCGGCGGGCCCGCCACCGCCGCCCTGCGCGCCTGCGGCGAGCGCTCCATCGTGATCTATCTCGGCTTCTTCCTGCCGATGGCGCTCACCCGCAGCCTGATCGCCAAGTTCAATCTCGCCGAGCCCGACCTCGCGCTCGGCGTCGGGCTCGCGAGCCTGCTCGTGACCGCGGCGGCGGTGATCCTGCCGCTCGCCTTCGAGCGGATCGTGCGCGGAACCCGCCTGGATTTCCTGTTCCGTCGCCCGGCCGCCTTCCACATCGCCCCAGAGCCTGCCCGCACCACCACGCTGCGGCCGGTGACGGGGCAGGCCTGAGCCTCGGGAAGGCCGGTTTCGGCGCCCGGCCGCGGAACCTCCGGGCCCCGCCCGCCCGTTAATCGCTCAAGCCCGCCGTGAAGGCGGGGGCGATCAGGGAGCGGCCGAGACATGGTGCAGGACAGGTCCGGCGGGGGAGACGCGGCGAGCGGCGATCCCGCCACGGTGGTGCTCGACGAGCCCCGTGACCGCGCCTATTGGGCCCGCCGGTTCGAGGTCCCCGTCGAGCAGGTGCAGGCGGCGGTGGAGGCGGTCGGCCCCGAGGCCGCCCGGGTCGCGGCCCATCTCGGCAAGCCCTGGCCTTACGAGGCGAGCGGCATCGTCTGAACCTGCGGCGCCCGGAGGCGGTCAGGCCGCCTGGACCAGCAGGGCGAGGCCCGCCACGGTGAGGGCGCCGCCCAGAACTTGCGGCAGGATTCGGAGCGAAGCCTGCCGGCCGTTGAGGACGCGCCCGAGGCCGAGGCCGGCGAGGTGCAGCGCCGCCGTCGCGGCGAGAAAGCCGAGGCCATAGGCCAGGCCCGACGCGCTCTCCGGCATTTCGGCGCCGTGGGCGTAGCCGTGGAACACGGCGAATCCGCCGACCAGCGCCATGAGCGCCGCCAGAGGCGCCGCGACGCGCAGCGCCAAGGCGAGGCCGAAGGCCACCACCGACAGGCCGATGCCGATCTCCACATAGGGCAGGGCGAGGCCCGTTATCCCGAGGCCGGCACCGAGCGTCATCATCCCGAGAAAGGAGAGCGGCAGCGCCCAGAGCGCCCGTCCGCCATAGAAGGCCGCGAGCAGCCCGACCGCGACCATGGCGAGCATGTGGTCGGCTCCCCCGACCGGATGCAGCAGGCCCTGCGCCAGACCGCTGGCCTCACCGTGTCCCGGATGGGCGAGCGCGGCATGGGGCAGGAGGACGATCAGGCCGGCCGGCAAGGCGGCGGAAAAACGCTTCATGTCGGATGTCGACTCCCTGTTCAGGTTCAGGCCGCGGCAAGCAAGAACCTTACCGCAGGCCGCCGGTTCTGCCGCGTGAGCCCGCTCAGCCCCCGGCGGCCGGCGCTGTTGCGAGACGATCATGGAGCTGGCGTTCGTAGGCGATCAATTCGCGCCCGCGCTTGATCGCGCGGTGATACTGACGCGCCGACAGCTCGTCCTGGATCGCTAGGATGTAGGGTGCCGTGCTGGGCACCGCCTCCAGGATTTCGCTGGCTTGGCGCACGAACAGATCCTCGGCCTCCGCCGGGTTGTCGGCGAGATAGATGAACTGGAGCGTAACGCAGAGCCGCTTGGCGGCGGTGTCGGCCTCGGTTTCGGAGATGATCTCGCTCTCGCGCAGGAACTTGCACTGATTCTCGATCACGAAGACCGAGCGGCGGTCGCCGTTGCGGATCAGCGCGCCGTTGATGATCAGCCGCTCCTGAGGCTTGAGCTCGATGCGCAGGGCCATGATGACCAGTTCCTTGATGGGTAAAGTGTCGGCAAGGGCTGCGAGAATTTCTTAACCATGACCGCAGGACGTGCCGCTGTTCTTGCCGGAAACGAGCGGTAGACGGCGTATTCTCCGATCCGATTAAGGACTCGGCAAGGGGCGGCGGGAAGGGTGTGGGTGTCGCCAAAAAGGCGGCATCCAGACCCACAAGGATCGCCCCATGTCTTCCGGCATCACCCTTTCCGCCGCCACCCGCCAGAACCTGCTCTCGCTGCAGGACACCGCGTCTCAGACGGCGACGACCCAGAACCGCCTCGCCACCGGCCTCAAGGTGTCGTCGGCCCTCGACAGCCCGGTCAACTTCTTCACCGCCCAGAACCTGTCGAACCGCTCGACAGACCTCAGCGGCCTGCTCGACGGCATCTCGAACGGCATCCAGGCGATCCAGGCGGCCAACCAGGGCATCACTTCGATCCAGAAGCTGATCGACTCGGCCAAGTCGACCGCCAACCAAGCGCTCTCGACCCAGATCACCACCACCGGCACCGCCGGCACGGACTTCGCCGCCAGCACCAGCAGCAACACCACCGTCAACTTCTACGTCAACGGTGCGACCAAGACGGCGACGATCGCCAGTGGCTCGACCATCGATGCCGCGATCACCGCGCTCAACACCGCGGCCGGCTCGACGATGTTCTCGAAGGACACCAGCGGCAAGAAGATGGTGCTGAACGCCAGCGCCGCCGTGGAGTTCAAGACCTCGGGTGACCAGACGGCGCTGGGCTTCGCCGTCGGTTCGGGCTCCGACACGGCGGACAAGTACGGCACCGGCAACACGGTGGCGGCCACCAGCGCGAACCTGACCGTCGCGGGCGTCGATACCCGCGCGAAGCTCGCCGAGCAGTATAACAGCCTGCTGATCCAGATCACGCAGCTCGCCAAGGACGCGAGCTTCAACGGCACGAACCTGATCAGCAACGGCGATGCCTCGAACAAGCTGCATATCAGCTTCAACGAGAAGGACACCTCGAACCTTGACGTTCAGGGCAAGGATCTGACCGCGACCGGCCTCAAGCTCAACTCGATCACCGGCAATTCCGGCGCGAGCACCAACGGTCAGGGCAACTTCCTGCTCGATACCGACATCAAGACGACGTTGACGGGTCTGAGCTCGGCCTCGGACACGCTGCGGTCGGCCAGCTCCACCTTCGGCTCCAACCTCTCGGTGGTGCAGAACCGGCAGACCTTCTCGAAGAACCTGATCAACGTGCTGGATACCGGCGCGTCGAACCTGACCAACGCCGACCTCAACCTCGAAGCGGCGAACTCGCAGGCGCTGTCGACCCGCCAGTCGCTGGGCATCTCGGCCCTGTCCCTGGCCAACCAGGCGCAGCAGGGCATCCTCCAGCTCCTGCGCTAAGGCCCAGTGCCCTGAGACACCCTCGCGCCGAGGCGGAAACCGCTTCGGTGCGAGGGCGCCGGGACCGAACGAACGCTCTCAAGCAAAGATCCGGCAAAAACGACCGGGGCGCGGGCCCCGGTCGTTTTTACATTCCGGGAACAGGAAGCGTCACAGGCAGAAGGGTTCGTTAACCCAACGGCAACCGGGGCCGTGTTGTATTAACCCTAATGCCGGTTTGGCATCCGTCCGAACGGGGTGTCCACCCATGTCCAACAGCGTCACGCTCTCCGCCGCCACCCGCCAGAACCTGCTCTCGCTTCAGGACACCGCGGCCCTGACGGCCACGACCCAGAACCGCCTCGCCACCGGCCTCAAGGTGTCGTCGGCCCTCGACAACCCCGTGAACTTCTTCACGGCACAGTCCTTCCAGAGCCGTTCAGGGGATCTGAGCGGCCTGCTCGATTCGATCTCGAACGGCATCCAGACGATCCAGGCGGCCAACCAGGGCATCACCTCGATCCAGAAGCTGATCGACTCGGCCAAGTCGACCGCCAACCAAGCGCTCTCGACCCAGATCACCACCACCGGCACCGCCGGCACGGACTTCGCCGCCAGCACCACGACGAGCACCACCGTCAATTTCTACGTCAACGGTGCGACCAAGACGGCGACGATCGCCAGCAACTCGACCATCGAGGCCGCGATCACCGCGCTCAACACCGCGGCCGGCTCGACGATGTTCTCGAAGGACACGTCGGGCAAGAAGATGGTGCTGAACGCCAGCTCCGCCGTGGAGTTCAAGACCTCGGGTGACCAGACGGCGCTGGGCTTCGCCGTCGGTTCGGGCTCCGACACGGCGGACAAGTACGGCACCGGCAACACGGTGGCGGCCACCAGCGCGAACCTCACCATCGCGGGCGTCGATACCCGCGCGAAGCTCGCCGAACAGTATAACAGCCTGCTGATCCAGATCACGCAGCTCGCCAAGGACGCGAGCTTCAACGGCGTCAACCTGATCAGCAACGGCGATCCTTCCAACAAGCTGCATATCAGCTTCAACGAGAAGGACACCGCCAATCTCGACGTTCAGGGCAAGGATCTGACCGCGTCCGGCCTCAAGCTCAACCCGATCAACGGCAATTCCGGCGCGAGCACCAACGGTCAGGGCAACTTCCTGCTCGATGCCGACGTCAAGACGACACTGGGAAGCCTCACCTCGGCCTCGGATACCCTGCGGTCGGCCAGCTCCACTTTCGGCTCCAACCTTTCGGTGGTCCAGAACCGGCAGGATTTCACCAAGCGCCTCGTCAACATCCTCGATACCGGCGCGTCGAACCTGACCAACGCCGACCTCAACGAGGAGGCGGCGAACTCGCAGGCGCTGTCGACCCGCCAGTCGCTGGGCATCTCGGCCCTGTCCCTGGCCAATCAGGCCCAGCAGGGCATCCTCCAGCTCCTGCGCTAAAGGCCCGCCACCCTCCGATGCGGGATCCGGCTCCCGCACCATCGTCCTTTCAAAAGGGGCGGCCGCCGCAGCGGTCGCCCCTTTTATCGTGGCGCGCTCCCGTTCCATGGGACGCGGCGGGCTTCCGGCCAAGCCGAACCCCGCGCCATCCCCGCCGAGAGTGGGCGGAGGCCGGAGGCGTCCATAAATCAGCCGCGTTGTGCGCCGCCTTATCGGCGCCGGCACGCTGTCCGCCGCGTCCGGTCCGGGGTCCTGATACCGCTCGATGAATGCCATCCTGATCAAGCTGTTCGCGACCGCGCTGACCCTCAGCCAGGTCACGACGCGGCCCGATGCGGTGCGGACCCAGTTCGATGCCACCAAGGACGGCGCCGAGGTCGTGCGCATCCTGCGCGAGGGCTGCGCCCATATGCGCAAATCCTTCGACATCGAGGACATCAACCTCGACGAGCTGATCTCCACCGCCATGGAGGATCCGAGCGCGGTGGCGGGCGACAACGCACCCAAGATCCTGCACGGGCTCGATCTGACCGAGCTGAACACGAGCTACAAGCAGTTCTGCAAGGGCGAGAACCCGGCCAACTCGCCCTTCGAGGCGGGGGCGGTGATCGCCTTCTACAACAATGCGGTGAAGGACCTGCCCTCGGCGGAGGCCCTGCGCGACATCAAGCTCGCCAGCGCCAGCGTGATCATGGACGCGGCCGGAAAGCCCTATTCGGAAACCTTCGAGGCCCATGGGCGGCGCCTCGTCGTGCCGATCGATCAGGTGCCGGACCTCGTGCAGAAGGCCTTCGTCGCGGCCGAGGACAAGCGCTTCTACAGCCATCACGGCATCGACGAGCGCGGCGTGATCCGCGCCTTCGTCGGCAACCTCGCCTCGCCGGGGCGCCCGGCCGGCGGCTCCACCATCACCCAGCAGGTGGTGAAGAACCTCTCGGTCGGCGACGACGTCACCTACGAGCGCAAGATCCGCGAGATGATCGTGGCCTCGCGCCTGGAGCGGCTCCAGACCAAGCCGCAGATCCTCGGGCTCTACCTCAACGGCATCTATCTCGGCCGCGGCGCCTACGGCATCGAGATGGCCGCGCGCTCATGGTTCGGGAAGTCGGTGGGGGCGCTCACCCTGCCGGAGGCCGCCCTGCTCGCCGGGCTGCCGAAGGGCCCGAACTATTATAGCCCCGACAAGTACCCCGAGCGGGCCCGTGAGCGGCGCGCCTACGTGCTCAGCCGCATGAAGGAAGAGGGCACCATCACCGAGGCGCAGATGAACGCGGCGATGGCGAGCGACCTCGGCATCAAGCCGCCGGATGCCGCGCGCCAGGATTCCGGCTTCTACCTCGTCGATCACATCGCCCGCGAGGCCCGCACCTTCGCCGGGCTCGATTCCCTCACCAGCGCCTCCTACACCGTGCGCGCCACGGTGAATGCCGGGCTGCAGAGCGCGCTGGAGGCGGCGTTGCAGGAGGGGCTCTCGACCTATGAGCGCGGCACCGGCCGGGCCCGCTACGAGGGGCCGGAGCTGAATCTTTCCGAATCCATCAAGCGCATCGAGGCTGCCGTGCCCGCACCGGCGCCCGTTGCCGAGCCTGCTTCCGCATCCGAGACGAAGAAGGGCCCCCGGAAGATGGCGGCGGCGAAGGAGCCGGCCAAGCACGCCGTCCAGCCGGCATGGCAGCGCGCGCTCCTCTCCGCCCGGCCCCAGCTCTACGATGTGCGCTGGCCCCTCGCCGTGGTGCTCCAGACCGGCAAGAACGGCATCAGGGTCGGCCTGCCGGACGGGCGGGTCGCGAGTCTGGAGGCCGGCCCCGCGCGCGGAAAACTCCAGCTCTACGACGCGGTGCGCGTCCGCCTGCGCGAGGGCAAGGGCAGCCCCCGCGCCGACCTGCGGGTCCGCCCCACGGTTCAAGGCGCCGCCATCGTGCTGGAGAACCGCACCGGGAAGATCCTGGCGATGAGCGGGGGCTTCTCCTATCCCCTGAGCCAGCTCAACCGGGTGACGCAGACCGTGCGCCAGCCGGGCTCGACCCTGAAGCCGCTGACCTACCTCGCCGCGCTGAATGCCGGGCTTCAGCCCAACACCCTGGTGATGGACGCGCCGGTGACGCTGCCCCCCATCGGCGGAATCGGCGATTCCTGGTCGCCGAAGAACTATGACGGCGGCGGCTCCGGCGCGACGACGATGCGGCGCGGCCTCGAATTCTCGAAGAACCTCGTCACCGCCCGCCTGCTTCAGGGCGGCATCGCCCCCAAGGCGCCCGACAGCCTGCAGCGGGTCTGCGACATCGCCCTGGAGGCGCAGCTCTACGCCGAGTGCGAGCGCTACTATCCCTTCGTGCTCGGCGCCCAGCCGGTGCGGATGATCGATCTGGCGAGCTTCTACGCGGCCATCGCCAACGAGGGCGCGCGCCCGAGCCCCTATGCCCTGGAAGCGGTCGAGCGGGACGGCAAGCCGGTCTACAGCCATCCCGACAAGGCGCCGGTGCGGATCGGCTCCGCCGACGGGGTCGCCTTCTACCAGCTCAAGACCATGCTCCAGGGCGTGACCCAGCACGGCACCGCCGCCGCGCTCTCCGGCATCTCGGCCTATGTCGCGGGCAAGACCGGCACCTCGGAGAACGAGAACGACGCGTGGTTCGCCGGCTTCTCGAACGAGATCACCGTGGTGGTCTGGGTCGGCTACGACAATGCCGACGGGGTGCGCCGCACCCTCGGCCGTGGCCAGACCGGCGGCCATGTCTCGGTGCCGATCGCCAGGGCGATCTTCCAGGCGGCCTGGGCCAACGGCGTGCCGCGCACAGCCCTGGCGCCGCCATCCCCGCAGACGCGGGCGCTCATCGCGGACCTGCCGATCGAGCCGCGCAGCGGCCAGCGCGTCTCCGGCGGCGGCTTCATCGAGCATTTCCGCCTCAAGGACGGCCGCGTCGCCGACACGCAATACGCGATGGTGCCGCGCGAGACCCTCTATGCCATGCGTCCCGATGCGGAGGACGGCGATTATGCCAATGCCGAGGACGGGGCGGATGTGGCCGGCGACGTCTTCGGCAACCTGACGCGCCCCCGCCGCGACGGCTACGACCCCTATGGCCAGAATCGCAGCGCCGACTCGGAGCCCGATCGGAGCGCCGATCCTTGGGGCCTGCGCCGCGACCGCCGGGAGGAGCCGCAGGCCTGGCCCGGCCGCGACCGCTACGGCCAGGCGAACCCGGTGCCGTTTGGCTCGCCCTTCGACGACGAGGCCGAGCCGCGCCCCCGGCAGCGCCGCCGCGATCCCGACTATCTGTTCGGCGACGACCCGCGCTACTGAGCTGTCCCGCGTGACACCCCGCCGGCCGTTGCCGCCGGAGGCGGGCCGTCCCCGGGCTTCTCGCGCGGCCCGCCGACGCCGGTCTCCCGCCCGTTCCCTCATCGTTCCTTCGAGGTTCGCTTTGCCCAGGCAGTTTCCGGCCGCCCTTCTCGTCGCCCTCGCCCTGGCCATCCCGGCCCGCGCGCAGGAGGCGAAGCCTCTCCCCAAGCCCGCCGCGCTGACCTCCGATCGGGTCAAGGACGTGCCGGCCCTCACCCCCGGCGATGCCGCGGACCTCAAGCCCGGGACGGTGCTGTTCAGCGACCACCGCGAGGCCGCCTCGACCAACCCGGAGAGCGGCCTGATCGCCTTCGATGCGTGGCGCAAGAGCCGGCCGCAGGAGGCCGCGGCCCTGAGCCCCTGGCCCGATTACAGGGAGCCCGACTACACCCAGACGGTGAACGGCGTGGCCAAGCAGCGCCACGAAACCCTGAAGGTCTATGTCGCGGAAGGCCGGTTCGTGGTGGCCAAGCCGCCTTCCGCCATCGATCTCTCGGCCTTCGCCAATCTCGACTTCCTGGCCAGGATGGATCCGGTGATCCGCCACAAGCGCCTCGACCCGGCGGAGGCGACGCCGACCAAGGATCCGGCCGCCGCCTTCGCCCGGCGCCCGGACCGGCCCTGGTGCGGGGCCGGCGGCGTCTGCATCGAATCGCGCTACGATCTGGAGGGCAAGCTGCCGCTCGGGGTGAAGCTCGCCAATAAGCTCGAACTCGGGACCTCGAAGAAGATCGCCGAATTCGTCTCGTTCCAGAGCGAGCTGCGGGTGCTGCCGCCGGCCGAGGCCGCCGGGCTCTCCGCGCTCACCAAGATCGAGACCCCGGTGGCCGGCGGGCTCGAACAGACGATCTTCTGGGTCAACCAGATCCTGCGGTTCGGCAAATTCCTGGCGGTGATGCAGCCGGCCCCCAACGATCCCGGCAAGACGGTGGTGACGACCTACATGGCGCTCGCCATCAAGGCAGACGTGCTCGACCGCAAGCAGGAATATGCCCGCGTGCCGGTGCTCAAGAACCTGCTGCCGGTGCAGGTGCTGATGGGGAATTCCTCGTTCAACACCGGTTCCTCGATCAGCGCCGGCGTGCCGACCTATGCCCGCAACCGCATCGCCGCTTTCGCCGAGGCCCTGGCGAAGAACTGAACGGTTCCGGTGGATCTCCGTCGCGGTCGGAGCCAACGGTGAGCCTTGTCGGAGGATTTCAGAACCCGGCTCATTGTCACTCATCTCTCACGAATCTGTGAGCAATGATGGGGGTGTCGCCGGGAGGCCACAGACGCCTGTTTGAATTTTGTATATATATTGCCGCGACTCGTTCCTGAGACCGCGAGTCAACTCAAGCGGCGCGCCCTTCCATGAGCGCGCCGTTTTTTCGTTTGCCGTCTTCAGAAGCTGCCCGGACCTTTGGCGAGACCGGCCAGAGTGAATAAATCTACGGACAGCTTGGCACCGACCACGAGGGCATCGGGAATGTTCTTGGGGTAAGTGGGAAAGCGCGTCTGATCCGGGTTGACGATATATTGCAGGTTCGGGGTCAGGCGGATCGCGGGTGAGACCTGGATGCCGTAATTCAGCTCCATCATGATCTGCTGGCTCGGGATGGTGCGAAACAGGCCGAGGGAGGCCTGCGCCGCCGCGATGTTCGAGAGCGCCAGCGGGCTGAATTTCTGCGTGTTGATGACGAAGCCGACCGTGTCGTAGGGCCGGCCGGCGAAGGTGCCGGTCTGGAGCGCACCGATCTCGAGAAAGTAATCCTCGGTAAGGCGCCCGCCCGCGCCGGCCATGGCGATGCCGAACAGGGTGAGACCCTGGATGCCGTTGGGGTCCGGGCGCCAGACCATCTGGTCGAACCGGGCATAGACACCCGCGCGTCCGAACCGGGTGGCAGGGGAGAGTCCGGTCAGCACCCGCCGTCCGCCCGCCACGTCGAGCACCGGGTCGGTATAGTCCGAGCGGTCGACCCAGCCGCCGATGCCGTAATTGCGGGGCAGGGCGTCGTTGGCGAAGGTGGTGGAGTAGCCGAGTTCGAACGGCACGATGGCCCCGGTCGCGCCCTTGGTCGAGAAGTCGAGGCCGTTATCGCCGGGCTGCTGGTGCAGCGGGTTCACCTCGTAGGCGCCGACATGGAAGAACACCTTGTCGGTCAGCCATGCCTTGGCGTGGCCGCCCCAACTCGCCACCGGCCAGAAGGTGAAGTTCGAGGTCTTGAACACGAAGGTCGGATTGCCGCAGGCGGAATTCGTCTGGAAGTTGCAATAGACCGGCGAGTTGAGGAAGTTGATGTTGGCGACCAAGCGCCCGACTTCGAGGTCGAGCCGGTTGTCGAACAGCTTCTGCTGATAGGAGAGCAGGGTCAGGCGGGTGGTCTGGCCGCCGCCATAGATCTCCTGCACCGAGGTGTTGTTGCCGATGAAGTCGTCGGCGAGGTTGCGGCCGTGACGGTTGGTGACCGCGATGTGGAACGAGCCGCCGGCAATGCCGGCAAGCCGGTTCAGGTCGCCGTCGATCCCGAAGAACAGCTGGCCGGCATAGGCCGAGCCCTGGCGGATGCCGCCGATGGGATTGGCCGCTGCCTGGCCGGTATAGTTCAGCAGAAACGAGAGGCCGTTGCCGAGGTCGAACGTGCCCGGCGGCAGGGCGGGGGGCGTGGCGCTCGGGCCGAGCACGGCGGCGGCGGCGGCGGCGCTGCCGTCATTGCCGAAGGGCCGGCGCGGGGGGGTGCGCCGCACGACCCGCCGCAGGGCCGGGCGCCGGAGGGTGGGCGGTGCGCCGGTCTCGGCTGGCCGCGCGAGGCCGGGCTGAGCCGGATCGCCCTGTGCCACGGCCTGCGTCATGCCCGTTCCGAGCGTCGCTCCCAGGCCGAGCGCGGCCCATGCTGCCTTTCCAGCTTTCATGTTGTCCCCCTGTCGACCAATTCTATCGATCAGTCTTCGGCAATTGTTTTTGGATGTTGTTCTGTCTTTGCCGAAAACGAAACAAGTATTCGATTGGATTTTCACATTTGACAGTTTTGCCGGTCGCGTGTGGCGTGAATGCCGCGCCCTGCGGCCGACCCGAGCCCGGCGGCGTGGCCGCCGGATCCGGTGCCGTTCCTCAGGCGGCGCGCTTCTTCAAAAGGCCGACCAGAACCCCCGTCACGACGGTGCCGGCGGCGAGCGCGATCAGCGCGCCGGGCACGTTGGTCACGGCGTTGGGGATCGGCAGCACGAACAGGCCGCCATGGGGCACTTTGAGGGTCACACCCGAGGTCAGGGCGATGGCGCCGGCCACGGCGGAGCCCGCCACCATCGAGGGGATCACCCGGAGAGGGTCCGCGGCGGCGAAGGGAATGGCGCCCTCGGTGATGAAGGCCGCGCCGAGCACCGCCGCCGCACCGCCGGCCTCGCGCTCCGGCCCCGTGAAGCGGTTCGGGAACAGGCGTGTGGCGAGGGCGATCCCGAGCGGAGGCGTCATGCCGCCGAGCATCACCGCCGCCATCGGCGCATCGACGCCGGAGGAGAGCAGGGCGGCGGCGGAGGCATAGGCCGCCTTGTTGATCGGGCCGCCCATATCGACCGCCATCATGCCGCCCAGCACGAGGCCGAGCACCAGGGCGCTCGCCCCCTGCATCCCTTTCAGCCAGTCGGTGAGCGCGGCGAGGATCGCCGCCACCGGCACGCCGACCACGTAGACCATCAGCAGGCCGGTGATGGTGGTGGCGAGGAGCGGCAGGATCAGGACGGGCTTCAGCCCCTCCAGATTCTTGTGCAGCCGGATGTGCTGGTTGAGGAAGGCGGTGGCGTATCCGGCGATGAAGCCCGCCGCGATGCCGCCGAGGAAGCCGGCCTGGAGGTTGGCGGCGAGCATGCCGCCGATCATGCCCGGCGCGATGCCGGGACGGTCGGCGATGGAATAGGCGATGTAGCCGGCCAGAGCCGGGACGATCAGGGCGAAGGCGGCCTTGGCGCCGATCTCGCCGAGGGCGTAGCCCAAAGTCCCGGCATTCTCCGGCTTCATCGCGTCGATGCCCCCGAAAGCGAAGGCCAGGGCGATCAGCAGGCCGCCCGCCACCACGAAGGGCAGCATGAAGGACACGCCGGTCATCAGGTGCTTGTAGGCGCCGGCCTTCTTCTCGGCGGCGGCCGGGCGGGCGGGCCCGTCCGCCGTCTCGGCCGGACCGGCCGCTTGCAGCCGCGCCTCGCTGAGCGCCGTGGCGATCAGGCCCTTGCCGTCGCGGATCGCCGCCTTGGTGTTGGTGGCATAGACCCTTTTGCCGGCAAAGCGCGTCCGGTCGACCCCGGTATCGGCGGCGATGAGCACGAGGTCGGCCGCCGCGATCTCGGCCTCGGTCAGGGCGTCGCGGGCGCCGACGGACCCTTGCGTCTCGACCCGCACGGCATGGCCGAGCGCCTGGGCCGCCGCCTGGATGCCCTCGGCGGCCATGAAGGTATGGGCGATGCCGGTGGGGCAGGAGGTGATCGCCACGATTTTCTTGGGACCTGCGGTGGCGGTCCCGGTGGCGGAGGGGGCGTCCGTCCCGGCGGTCAGGCGGTCGAACACCGCGTTGACGTCGGTCAGCACGTCGTCGATGGCCGCCCGTGCCCGATGCAGGGCGCCGAACCGCCCCTCGCCGAGATCGCCTTCGCCGACCAGCAGCACGGCCCGCGCCTCGGCAATCGCCGCGTCGGAGATCGGAGCGCCGCTCGCGCCCTTGCCGCGCACTTCGAGGGCGATCGGCGTATTGCGCCGCCCGGCCGCCTTGCGCAGAGCCTCGGCGGCGAGGACGGCGTGGGTGGAGAGGTCTCCGCCTCCCACCACGGCCAGCAACTGAGCCATGGGTTTCCTCCTCGCGTTTTGTTCGATCTGTCCGCCGCCGCACCTCTCCCGCAGAGGGGGCGAATGTTCAGTCCAGCCGTTCCACCCGAATCTCGCGCGCCAGGGCCTCCACCTCGGTCCGTCCCGGCAGGTTCGCTCCGGTGCGGCTGAGCTTGCCCGCCGCGAAGGCGAGGGCCCGGCGGGCGAGGTCGGGCAGGGCGAGGCCGTCATGCAGGCCGGCGACGAGGCCGGCGACCAGGGCGTCCCCCGCGCCGACGGTGCTCGCCACCCGCGTCGGGGGCGGCAGCGCCCGAAGCGCCCCGTCGGACGAGACGAACAGGGCGCCTTCAGCGCCGAGCGAGACGCAGACCAGGGCGATGCCGCGCCGCTGAAGGGAGCGGGCGGCATCGAGCACGTCCGCGCTCTCGGGGAGCGGGCGCCCGGCCCATTCCTCCAATTCGTGCCGGTTCGGCTTGATCGCGTCGGGCAGCGCGTCGGGCCCGGCGGCGAGGGCCGCGGCGAGGGCGGGGCCGGAGGCGTCGAGGACGACGCGGGCACCGCGCCGCTTCAACTCGGCGGTGAGGCGGGCATAGGTATCGGCGGCGAGCGAGCGCGGCAGGCTGCCGGCGAGGACGGCGAGGCTGCCGGGACCGGTCAGGTCGCCGAGCACCGCCCGTACCGCCTCGACGGTCGAGGGCCCGAATTCGAGCCCCGGCAGGTTGATGTCGGTGGTCTCGCCGCTGCCTGCGTCGAGCAGCTTGAGGTTCGTGCGCGTCTCGCCGGGAATCCAGACGAAGCGGTCGTCGATGCCCTTGGCGGCGAGAAGCTGGGTGAAGGGCGCGGCGTTGTCCTGGCCGAGGACGCCGGTGGCGGCGACGGGCAGGCCCCAGTCGGCGAGGCAACTGGCGACGTTGACGCCCTTGCCGCCGGCATCGGCCCAGACCGAGCGGGCGCGGTGGACGCTGCCCGGCGTCAGGGCGTCCAGGGTGACGGTCTGGTCGATGGCTGGATTGAGGGTGAGGGTGACGAGGCTCATGGTTCAGGCTCCGGCCGGGGCGTCGTCGAGGGCGCGCACGGCGGCGGCGTCCTCCTGCGCGCAGGCCTTGGCCGCGAGCGCCTTCAGGTCGGCCAGGGCGGCGTGGCGCAGGCGGGCCTTCACGCCGGGCAGGTCGCGGGGCGTCATCGAGAGTTCGTCCACGCCCAGTCCCGCCAGCAGGCAGGCGCCGAACGGATCGCCGGCGATGCCGCCGCACACCCCGACGAAGCGCCCGTGCCGGGCGGCGCCCTCGCAGGTCAGGCGGATCAGGCGCAGCACCGCCGGGTGCAGCGAATCCGCCTCCGGCGCGAGGTCGGTGTTCTGGCGGTCGATGGCCAGGGTGTACTGGGTGAGGTCGTTGGTGCCGATCGAGAAGAAGTCGCAATGCCGGGCGAAGGCATCGGCCTGCACGGCGGCGGCCGGCACCTCGATCATGATCCCGAGCGGCACCTCCGGCGCGCCGACCTCCCGGCGGATCCGCTCGCACACCTCCCGCAGGCGGATCACTTCGGGCACCGAGGTGATCATCGGCATCATGATCGAGAGCGGCGCATCCTTGCCCTTGGGGGCGTCCGCCGGCACGTGGTCCTTCGCCGCCCGGTAGAGCGCGCGCAGCTGCGGCTCCATCAGGTCCGGCCGGCGCAGCAGCAGGCGGGCGCCACGCACGCCGAGGAAGGGATTCTCCTCCTTCGGCAGGTGGAGATGGGCGACCTGCTTGTCGCCGCCGATATCGAGGGTGCGCACGATCAGCGGGCGGCCGCCGAGCGCCTTCAGCATCCCGGCATAGGTCGCGTATTGATCGTCCTCGTCGGGGGTGTGCCCCCGCTCCAGGAACAGGAACTCGGTGCGCATCAGGCCGACGCCCTCGGCGCCCTGATCGAGGGCGAGCGGCACCTGCTCGGGATTGTTGACGTTGGCGCCGATGGCGATGCGGTGGCCGTCGCGGGTCTCGGCGGGCTTCGCCCGCTCCCGCGCCTCGGCCTCGGCCTGTTCGCGCTGCCGGGCCCGCCACGCTTCGGCGGAGGCGATGTCCGCCTCGCTCGGGTTCAGATAGAGGCGGCCGGTGGTGCCGTCGAGGATCGCGATGGTGTGGTTGGCGACGCCGAGCAGGCCGGGGCCGCCGGCGACCAGGGCCGGGATGCCGAGGGTGCGCGCCAGGATCGCGGTGTGCGAGGTCGGGCCGCCCTGCGCCGTGGCGAGGCCGATGACGCGGGCCGGGTCGAGGCCCGCCGTGTCCGAGGGAGCGAGATCGGGGGCGATCAGGATGCAGGGCACGTCCGGCAGGTCGTGGCCGCTCTTCAGGGCCGGATCGATCTGCGCCAGCACCCGGCGGCCGACATCGCGCAGGTCGGCGGCGCGGGCGGCGAGCACGGGGTTGCCGAGGGCCGAGAGCTGGCCGGCCATCCGCTCCACCGCCGCGTTCCAGGCGAAGGCGACGCCGTGGCCCTCGACCATGAGCTGGCAGGCCAGGGTGATCAGGTCGGTATCGGCGATCAGCTCGCCCTGGGCCCGGAAGATGCCGGCATCGGCCTTGCCGAGGCGCCGCTCGGTGTCGTCGGCCAGCGCCTTGAGCTGGTAGCCCGTCGTCTCCAGGGCCCGGTGCAGGCGGTCGGCGCCCGAGGTCAGCGGCTCGGGCTCGTCGGGCACGGCGATCTCCGCCGCCGCCAGGACATGGACCGGGCCGATGGCGATGCCGGGGCTCGCACCGATGCCGGGCATGACCTGCGGCGCATCGGACGGATTCCACCCCGCCACCGGCGCGGCCGCCTTGGCGGCGGCCTCCGCCGCGCGCTGGGCGGCGGCTTTCTCGCCGGCGCTCAAGGATGTCACCGCCGCGCAGATCTTGGCCAGGGCCCCGGCCTCGTCGTCGCCCTCG
>NZ_NKUI01000160.1:0-10000 GCF_014845115.1 Methylorubrum zatmanii
CCGCCCCAGCCAGAAACTGGAGGGCGTCGCCCCGTCGGTGAACAGGCGTATACGCACCCCGATCCGGACCGTCAATCGAAAAAATCCAAAAAATCCCGACAGAGCCTGCAGCAGGCTACCGAGACGCATTGACGGGGCATCCGGCAAAGCGGGTGCCCCCCCGGGCTCCGCTGTCCTAGCTGCGCGTGCCCCAACGGGCGCCCATCCGGCTCGAAGCCGCCTGCGGACCAATGGCCGGACCGCTGGCGCGACCGGGGCGGTGGAGCGACTTGGTCGCTTCACTGTGCGGAGCGAGCAGATCCGGCAGGCCGGCCTCCGCCTCGGTGCCGCGGCCCTGGGCGAACTGGCCGGCCTTGCGGAAGCGCCAGAGATAGCCCGGCACCACGGCCTCGACCGCCGTCGGGGTGATGCCGAGCGCCTCGATGGTGCGCCCCTCGACCTTCGCCGCTTCCGAGATCACGTTGTCGGTCTGAAGCAAGGTCACCTGATCGCGCGTCAGCTTGAGATTGGCCGGCAGGAGCCCGAAGGTCAGGGTGTCGATGAACTCGATCACCCGCGCCTGAAGGCGAGCTGCCGGCTCAGGCAGATCGAGCACGGCGCGGCGGCGCATCGTCACGTCGAGCATGTAACGCACGAAGTAGTCGAGCGTATTCACCTCGGCTCCGCCGAGTTCGTAGATACGGCCTCCGGGGACAGCGCCATCGACCGCGCGCGCAACCGCCTCGGCGACGTCACCGACGAAGACCGGCTGGAAACGGGTCTGCGCGCCGGCAAGCGGCAGGACCGGCAGGAAGGTGGCGAGAGAGGCGAAGCGGTTGAAGAAGCTGTCTCCGGGGCCGAAGACCAGGGAGGGCCGGAAGATCACCGCGTCGGGGCAGGCCCGCAGCACTTCCGCCTCACCGAGCGCCTTCGAGCGCGCGTAGAGCGAGGGGGAATTCGCGTCGGCGCCGAGCGCCGAGACATGGATCAGCTTCGCCCCGATCGCCGCAGCGGCGCGGGCGATCTCGCCGGCGCCTTCCGTTTGCAGCTTCGAGAAGCGCTGGCTGCCGGTTTCCTGAAGGATGCCGACGAGGTTGATGACGATGTCGGAATGCTCGACGGCCCGCCGGATCGAATCCGGATAGCGGAGATTGGCCTGGACCGCGACGATCTGGCCGACCTTGCCGAGGGGCTGCAGGAAGAGCGCGAGGTCGGGACGGCGCACAGCGACGCGGATTCGGTAGCCGCGCTTCGCCAGCGACCGCACCACGTGGCGCCCGAGGAACCCGGAACCGCCGAACACGGTCACCAGCTGCGATTGCGGACGGGTGGTGGCGCCGGGCGCGGTGACGAGGCTGCTCATGGCCGGTGGAGGCCCCTTGTTCTCGGAGGACGCGTCGAGACGGGCGGCATCACGGCCGCACGGCCAACGAGCCATGGAGCGCGACCGTCGGCACCACGCTCCTTAGACCAGTTTGAAGCCGAGGGCAGCCGGAAAGGCGAAGGAAAATGCTGAAGGGCAGCGATCCGCTGCATCGGGTTGAAAGCAGCCCACGGCATTCGGTCTCGGCCTCGCCCCCGCGCTGATGACGCTGGCCTCGGGCCCGCTTTACGGCATCTTCGGGGATGCGGGCCTCTGGGGGATGGCCGCCGTCGGCCTGTCGGCGATTCTCGTTGCGTGGCCCCTGACCAGCCGCCGATAAAAGGCCCGCCGTCACGTTCGCCATCGAAGCGGCGGACATATATAGAACAAATCAGGCAAGTCTCATGAGCTCATGCCCGCTGTCGCCGATATCCTGATCCCGCTCGCGCTCGACACCGCCTACAGCTACGCGGTGCCGGCCGGCCTGACTTTGGCCGAGGGCGATGTCGTGCAGGTGCCGCTCGGGCCGCGCGAAACCATCGGCGTGGTCTGGGGGCTCGACGAACGGGCCTCGGGCGGAAACCTGCGGCCGGTCACCGGACGGATCGATACGCCGCCGCTTTCGGAGGCCTTGCGCAAGCTGGTCGATTGGCTGGCCCGCTACACCCTGGCCCCGAAGGGTTCGGCGCTGGCCATGGCCCTGCGCCTGCCTGACGAGACGGCCCTCAACGAAGCGCCGCGCATCGGCGTGCGCGCCGCCGGAAAGCCGCCGGCCCGGCCAACGGTCGCCCGCGGCAAGGTGATGGCGGTCGCCGCCGACGGCACGGTGCGGGGCAAGAGCGCGCTCGCCAAGGAGGCAGGCGTGTCGCTCAGCGTGGTCGACGGGCTGATCGACGACGGCGCCCTGGAGACGGTGGCGCTGATGCCGGAACCCGTCGCGCTGCCGCCGGATCCGGACCATCCGCGGGTGCCGCTCTCCGACGCGCAGGCGGAAGCCGCGCGGGCGCTGATCGCTCCCTCCCGCGCCGAGACCGCAGCGGGCGAGACGGTGCTGCTCGAAGGCGTGACCGGCTCCGGCAAGACCGAGGTCTATTTCGAGGCTGTGGCCGAGTGCGTGCGGCAGGGACGCCAGGCCCTGGTGCTGATGCCGGAAATCGCGCTCACCGCCCAGTTTCTCGACCGGTTCGCCGGCCGCTTCGGCGTGCGGCCGGCCACCTGGCATTCCGGCATCGGCGGAAAGCGCCGCGAGCGGCTGCGGGCCGGGGTGGCGGCGGGCGAGGTCTCGGTGGTGGTCGGGGCCCGCTCGGCCCTGTTCCTACCGTTCCGGAATCTCGGCCTGATCGTGGTCGATGAGGAGCACGAGACCGCCTACAAGCAGGAGGACGGCGTCCATTACCATGCCCGCGACATGGCGGTGGTCCGGGGCAGGATCGAGGGCTGCCCGGTGGTGCTCGCCTCGGCCACGCCCTCGATCGAATCGCGGGTCAACGCCCAGAGCGGCCGCTACCGCCACGTCGCCCTGCCCGGCCGCTTCGGCGGCAGGCCGCTGCCGGACATCTCGGCCGTCGACATGCGCCTCGACAAGCCGGAGCGCGGGCGCTTCCTGTCGCCGCCGATGGTGAACGCCGTGAAGACGACGCTGGCCGCGGGTGAGCAGGCTCTGCTGTTCCTCAATCGCCGGGGCTACGCACCGCTCACCCTGTGCCGGGCCTGCGGCCATCGCTACCAGTGCCGCAACTGCTCGACCTGGCTGGTGGAGCATCGCTTCCGCCGGGCGCTGGTCTGCCACCAATGCGGTTATGCCGAGCGCAAGCCGGAGGCCTGCACCGAGTGCGGCGCCTTCGACCACCTCACCCCCTGCGGGCCCGGCGTCGAGCGAATCGCCGAGGAGGTGGCCGAGCTGTTTCCCGAGCAGCGCATCGTCGTGCTGTCGAGCGACTTTCCCGGCGGGGCCGAACGGCTGCGGCAGGAATTGGAGACGGTGGCGGCCGGTGATTGCGACATCGTGATCGGCACCCAACTCGTCGCCAAGGGCCACAACTTCCCGCATCTGACGCTGGTCGGCGTGCTCGATGCCGATATCGGCCTCACCTCCGGCGATCCGCGGGCGGCAGAGCGCACCTTCCAGCTGCTGCAGCAGGTGACGGGCCGGGCCGGGCGCGGCGAGCGTCCGGGACGGGCCCTGGTGCAGACCTACCAGCCCGAGCATCCGGTGATCGCCGCCCTGCTCTCGGGCGATGCCGACCGCTTCTACGAGGAGGAGATCGCGGCGCGCGAGGCGGCGGGGCTACCGCCTTTCGGACGGCTCGCGGCGCTGATCGTCTCCGCCGAGGAGCGGGAGAAGGCCGAAGCGCATGGGCAGGCACTGGCGCGGGTCGCCGATCCGCCGCTCGGCGTCAGCGTCCTCGGGCCGGCCGAGGCGCCCCTCGCCCTGGTGCGGGGCCGATGGCGCTTCCGGCTGCTGGTGAAGACCGAGCGCGGCATCGATGTGCAGAGCTACCTGCGCGACTGGCTGGCCCGGGGGCCGAAACCGAGAGGTAACCTCAAGGTCGCAATCGACGTGGACCCGCAGAGTTTCCTATAATCCACCCTTCGCCGACGGCTCGAGGTCCGGCACAGGTCTCTTGCCCTTCTCCTGTCCCCGCTGCCATCCGAGGAGCCCCGAGCCTTGCTGACCTATGAGAAGAAGCCCGACTCCGCCATCGCCGAGATCGTCGTCGATGGGAAGATCACGGACGAGGAGATGAACGCGGTGATGACCGCGATGAAGGCCGACCTCGACAAGGGAGGCCGGCTGAAGCTTCTGGAGGACATCCGCAGCTTCGAGGGCATGGAGCCGGCGGCCTTCTTCAAGGATCCGCGGTTCGGCCTCTCGATGATGAAGGGCGTGAGCCACGTGGCCCTCGTCACCGACGCGACCTGGCTGCGGGCGGTGGCCGAGACCTTCGGCTTCGTCTCGCCCGTGCAGATCAAGGTGTTCGAGCGCGCCCGCATCAATGAGGCGCGGGCTTGGCTCGAAGCCGGCGTGTGACGGCGGCTGGGCTGCCGAGCCCGGATTCGATGGCCTCCCTCGGGGCGATTGACCGGGCGCTCAGCCGATAAAAAAAGGGCGGGCCCACTTGAGCCCGCCCGGATCCACGAAAGCCGGATGGCTTCACTCGGCGGAGGCCGTCCGGAACGCGTTGCGGCGGGCAGCGGTCCAGCGACCGCTGCAGAGGCCACCGGAGACGCGCCACGTCCCGGAGCCGGAGCGGGCCTGGAGACGGCCCGAGGCGGTGCCGTTGGCCGCCGCCGTCGCGACGTTCAGGCCCACGCCTCCATCCCGCTCGACCCGGCCGGTCACATGAGTGCCACCGGAGGTGGCATTCACGATCGGACGAACCTGTCCGTCGCGCACCGCGAGGGTGTAGCTGTACTGCGCGTCGCAGAGCCCGCTCTCGGTCACGAGCTGGACCGACCATGTACCGTCGAAATCCCCCGCCAGGGCCGGCGACACGAGCGCGGCGGCAACAACGGCGGCAAGGGCGAGTTTGGGCATGCGGCATCCAGCTCAGCGACGAGAGACACATGCACGGAGGCGCCGTCGCCCGCGCTCCGCACCGTCGATCTGTGAGATGTCTGCACTCTATTCGAACAAGCGGCGAGAATATGACGGCGCCGGATTGATACGCTTTTGTTAAAGCGTGACTATTCGCGATGCACGGCTCAACCGGGCATCGAAAGATGCGCTGCAAGCTCTACAGTTCATCCGAATACTGAGGAATCGCTTCGGTTTTCGCCGTACTCCGTCATCGCCATCGCGAGCGGAGGCGCCCCAGGGCTGCAAGGCTGCCCGATCAGGCCGACGGCTCGGCGAGCCGAACCCGGTGCCGGTCGAGGGTATCGAGCAGGATCGGCATGAAGGCGGATGACCCGTCGAGACCGGCGACGCCGCGGCCAAGCCGGTCGAGAGCTTCGATCTGCGCGTCGAGCCCTTCATACGCGGCGAGATAGGCCCAGATCGCCTTGTCCGCCTCGCCGATATGGGCCGGCTGCTCGGATGCGAGCAAAGCCGAGAAGACATCGAGGGTCGTTTCCAGATTCGCCACGTCCAGCCCGCCTCGCTGTGCAGAGTTCCGGTTCGAAGCATCGCCCGGCGCACCGTCCCGGACGCTCACTCCGGGACGGTGCGAGGGCAGGACGCTCAGTGAGTCCGAGGCGAATGGCCCTTGCTGGTGTCACCGTGGCGGTGGTGGCGATCCTGCTCGCCGCCGCCGCCCGACACACCGGAATGCGAGCCACTGGTGGCGGCGTTGGGGGACGGCCCCTTGCCTTCCGTCGGATCCGGGCGGTCAGGCCGCTGATGGCTGCTGCCGGGACCGCCGTGATGACGGTCGGCAGCGGGCGTCTTGCTGGATGTGCTCATCGATCCTGCTGATGTCCCTGATGCGTGGTGTTGACCCTCGAATTTCCGGCCTGGCCGGTCTTGTCGGGATCGTTCGGTGCGGCCTTGGTGGTGTCCTTCGGCGCGGCATCGGCGCTGCCGGGACCTTTGTCGGAGCGGTTGGCCGGCGGAACCGGCGGCGGTTTGGTCGACATCGTCGAATCTCCTGAGGCTTGGGGAAGAGATCAGCGGTGGCGGGATCCGCCCATGAGGCTCGCCGCGGCGGCGAACCCGACGCCAGCGACCACGGCTGCCGTCGTCAGCGGATGAAGGGCGCTGCGGGTGTAGAGGCTGCGCCGCATCACGTATCCGGGATGGCTCCCACGGGTGCGGCCGCCCACGCCCGTTTCGTAGAGCGAACCTTCGGGACGCCGGGGAGGATCGTCGCGCATCTGCAGCCCGGCCATGCCGCTTCCGACGGCATCGAACACGCGCGGCGCCACGGCCTGGGCCGCGCTCATGATCCGCCCGCCGCCGCCGACATAGATGTCGCGCCGGGGATACTCGGCGGCGTGGACGATCGCCTCGGCGACCTCCTCGGTACGGTAGACCGGCGGCGGCAGCTTGGGCTCGCGGTCGGTGTAGTTGCGGGCATGAGCCGGGAACGGCGTGTCGATGGCCGCCGGCTTGATCAGCGTGACCGCGACCGGAGCCCCCTCCTCCTTCAGCTCGATGCGCAGGGAGTCGGTGAAACCTTTGATAGCGTGCTTGGACGCGCTGTACATACCCTGGAGCGGGAAGGCGACGTCGGAGGCGACGCTGCCGAGATTGATCAGCGTGCCGCGGCTCTTTTTCAGATGCGGCAGCGCCACCAGCGAGCCGTAGACGAGGCCCCAGAAATTGACGTCGAACAGGCGCCGGTGGTCGGCGTCCTCCACGTCCTCCAGCCGGCCGATGATGGAGAGGCCGGCATCGTTCACCCAGGTGTCGATCCGGCCGTAGCGGTCGATCACGGCCCTGGCGAGGGCTTCGACCTGGGAGCGGTCCGAGACATCGGTGACGACGTGGAACGCCTCGCCACCGCTCCGCGCGATGTCTCCCTGGATCTCGGCCAGCGCCTCGCCATTGCGGGCGGCGAGCACGACCTTGGCGCCCCGCTCCGCCGCCATGCGGGCGGTGGCCAGCCCGATGCCGCTGGAGGCGCCGGTGATGACGATGACCTGTTGGTCGAGCGGCTTCTTGCGGGCGCTCGGCATGCGCATCTCCTCGGTCGGATGAAGGTCAGGCCTGCCCAGGCGTCGTGTCAGGTGTCGTGCCGGGCGTCGCCTGCAGGCTCTCGGCAGGTGAACCCCAGCGGGAACGGCCCAGTTTCCGAAGCCTCAGGCGGTCCAGGCCCGCAGGATCTCGTCGGTCGGCGCCGTCTCGATCTGCTCGCCGAAGCGGCTCTGGTAGAGGAACATCATCGCGTCGTAGGTCTGGTCGGCGGATGAACAGACCGCGTCACAGGCGACGATCACGCGGTAGCCGCGATCGACCGCGCCGAGAATGGTGGCGAGCACGCAGACATCGGTTTCCCCGCCCGTCACCACCAGGGTATCGATTCCCTCCGGCTCCAGCATCCGGTCCAGTTCCGGGCCCATCCAGGGCGAATAGACGAGCTTGTCGACGACTTTGGCCGGCGGCACGTACGGTTTCAGGCTCGGCACCAGATCGACCATCTCCGGCCCGAGGGCGTCGAGGGTCATGGCCGGCCAATGCTCGTAATAGCGCCGCCATGCCCCCCTCCCCTCCTCGGGTGAGCGGATGGGCACGAAGCGGGTGAACACCGTCCGCTCCGGGTGCACAGCGGCGAGCCGCTCGATATTCGGCAGGATCCGGGCGAGCCAAGGCGTGTGCCAGTCTGTCTCCTCGGAGAACATCCGCTGCGCATCGACGCAGAGATGCACCGCCTTCGCCCCGAGGGGGCCGAACTTCAGACCTTGATCGCCTGCCATGGCTCGCTCCGGATCCCGCTCTTTCCCCTGCCGTCTCAGTTCGGGTGGAACACGACCGTCACGCAGCCATCCTTCTTGTCGCGGAACCTCTTGTAGAGGCCGGGCCCCAGACGGCGATGATCTCGCCTCCCTTGGTCTCGCAATGCTCGGCGCCCTGCCAGCCGGTCGGCAGGATGTCGGTGAGGAAGAGGACGGATTCGTCGCCCATGCCGTCCGGCACCGTGTCGCAGCGGATGTCACCCTTGTCGTGCCAGCACAATGCTTTCATCAACGCCCTCGGAAGTTCACGCAGGCGGTGCCGTCGGTGGCAACGCCGCAGGAAACTCCGGGTGGCTCAGGCCAAGTTCCGACAGCCAAGTTCCGACAGCCAAGTTCCGGCCGCGCCGCATCCGACGTTACAGCTTGATCCCGATCCGCCGGTTCAGGCGGGTGACGAGCCAGACCGTGACGATGGCGACGCAGACCCCCCAGCCGACCTCGATCACCCGTGAGCCGGCCATGCGCTCAACCGGCCCGAGATGAGGCACGAGCAGGATGATCGTCGTGGTGATGGCGGCCAGCCGGCAGGCGCTCGCCACGTTGACGAGCCAGCAGACGAGAATCGCGACGATTACCGCCGCGGCGTAGGTCGGCAGCGACGGGCCGAGGGTGAGATAGGCGCCGAGGCCGACGACACCGCCGACGGCGGCGCCGGTGAACTGGTCGCGGGCGGTCGAACGGGTCGCGCCGAACTCGGTCTGCGCCACGGCGACGGCGGTGATCGCCGCCCAGAAGCCCTCGCGCAATCCGAGGAACTGGGTCGGCAGATAGGCGAGAAGGGCGGCCACCGCCGACATCACGCCGTGTGCGAGGCCGCCCGAGAGGCGGCGACGCAGGGGCAGCCGCTTGCGCAGCCGCGTGACCTGATCGCGCAGCCAGCGGATGCGGCTGGTATCCCGGTCGGCCCTGCGCGTCTCCTCGATGGCGGCTTCCGTCCGCACCGCGTCCTCGACGGCACGCTCCGCCCGGTTCTCTCCTGCCCGCCTCTCGACGACCCGCTCGGCTCGCATCCGCTCTCCTTGTCTCCCCTGACGGTGAACGCGCGGGGCCGCCTGTCCGGCGTCCGGCGCGACCACATCAACGCGCCCGGCGGCGTCGAGAGAGCCGGCATCCGCGCGAAATTTCAGCCGAACCCCACCCTCCCGGCAGGGTTGTCCGGGCACGGTCCCCAAAAGCTGGAAGCACCGGAGCCAAACCGATGGAATCCTTCCCCAAGCCCCCCTTCCCCGATCAGCCGCAGCCGATGCCGGGCTCGACTCGGGCCATGACCCCGAAGCCCGACCATGGTGAAACGAGCTACAAGGGGTCCGGCCGCCTGGAGGGCAAGAAGGCCATCATCACGGGTGCGGATTCCGGCATCGGCCGCGCCGTGGCCCTGGCCTTCGCCCGCGAGGGGGCGGACGTGCTGGTCTCCTACCTCGACGAGGAGGAGGATGCGGCGGAGACCCGCCGCCTGATCGAGGAGGCGGGCCGCAAGGCGGTGCTGGTGCCGGGCGATATCGGCGACGCGGCCCATTGCAAGCGCATCGTCGAGCGGGCTGTCGAGGCGTTCGGACGGGTCGATGTACTCGTCAACAACGCTGCCCACCAAGCGACTTTCACCGATCCGGAAGAGATCTCCGACGAAGAGTGGGAGAAGACCTTCCGCGTGAACATCCACGCGATGTTCTATCTGACCAAAGCCGTGCTGCCGCACATGCGCGAGGGCGCGGCCATCATCAACACCACCTCGGTCAATGCGGACACGCCGAGCCCGCAGCTGCTCGCCTACGCCACCACCAAGGGCGCGATCCAGAACTATACCGGCGGGCTGGCGCAGATGCTGGCGGAGCGGGGCATCCGGGTGAACTGCGTCGCGCCCGGCCCGATCTGGACGCCGCTGATCCCCTCGACCATGCCGGCGGAGAAGGTGAAACAGTTCGGCTCGCAGGTGCCGATGAAGCGGCCCGGCCAGCCGAGGGAGCTCGCACCGATCTATGTGATGCTGGCCTCCGACGAGTCGAGCTACGTCTCCGGCGCCACGGTGGCGGTGACCGGCGGCAAGCCGATCATCTGATTTTTCCGGAAGGCCGAATGGATGCGCCTCCTCCTCCGGGGCGGGCGCCTTGACCCGGAGATCGCCGTGAAGACCCTGCACGGAGCCGTCGTCGTCATCGTCGGCGCGTCGAGCGGCATCGGCCGCGCCGCCGCCCTCGCCTTCGCCCGTGCCGGCGCCCATGTCGTGGCGGCGGCCCGGCGCCGGGAACCGCTCGAACGGCTGGC
>NZ_NKUI01000161.1 GCF_014845115.1 Methylorubrum zatmanii
GGGGCGGGCCATACGTTTTTGGCCGGGACGGAAGCACTGTCCAAGCTTGCCCGGCTCCAGTCGATCTCGCTGGCGGCGTGGAGACGTTCCAGCAGCACCTGATGCAGCCGCGCCCACACCCCCGCCTCCTGCCAGTCGCGCAGACGGCGCCAGCAACTCATCCCGCAGCCGCAACCCATCTCGGCGGGCAGCATCTCCCAAGGCAACCCTGAGCGCAGCACGAACAGGATCCCGGTCAGCGCCGCCCGGTTCTCGATCGGGCGGCGCCCGCCCTTCGGACGCGGCCGGGATGGCGGCAGGAGCGGGGCAATCGTGTCCCAGAGATCGTCAGGCAGAAGCGGGCGAGCCATACTGAACAACGCCTGCAAAGCCGATCCGTGCCCGTTCTGTTAGGCGCTCTTAGAGCCCGAGCTCGGCGTGAGAGCCGAGGCGCACGAGTTGCAGCGTCTGATCGTCCGGTAGCCTGTAGATCAGCACGAGGTCGGGGCGAACGTGGCAGTCCCGGTGATCACGCCAGTTGCCGGTCAGGGCGTGATCGTGGTGGCGCGGCTCGAGCGGCCGGTCTGCAACCAGAGCATCCAGGACCACGGTAAGATCCGCCACAAGGGTCGTGCGGTGCTGCCCTTTCATTTCCCGCTTGTAGTCGCGCTTGAACTGCCCGGTGCGCTCAATCGTCCGCATCGAGGTCAGCCATCAGCGCAGCCACGCTGTTGAAGCGAGGCAAGCCTCCGGCGCGCGCATCGCGCATCGCGGCGATCGTCGCCTCGTTGGGCACGAGCGGCTCGAACGGGAGTGCGCCCTCGCGTGCCACGCGCGTCAGCATCAGCCGAACCGCCTCGGATACGGTCAGGCCCATCGCCGCGAGCACGGTTGTGGCCTCTTCTTTCAAGGCGGGGTCGATCCGGGTTTGCACGAGAGCGTTGGCCATGACCTCATCTCCTGTCTGCATGACAATGTAATGCAGACAGGCGTGTCCCACCAGTGCCGCTCGACGTCAGCCGGAACAGCGCCTCAGACCGTGTGACCGCCCCGTCCTACCGGTGCCGGTATGGGCGCGGTAGGAAGGTCCGATGTCTGCCGCGCGTGCCGGTTCTCTGCTGAGGCACCCGCGTGTGGTTTGGATTACGACAGCCGCAGCGCCATGCCGATCAGCCAACGCCAGCTCGCTGCCTCCCTGCTCGCGGCCGCTCACATCGCCGAGCGGCATGCGATCGCCGCTTTCATCGCCGACGCGGCGACAAGGCAAGCACCCAACCCGTTTCCGCAGACCAGCGTTGGAGCCGTCCGCCAGGTCTGGCGACAGCGTGCTACAGAGTTTCGATCGTTCGACATCGCAACAGCGGGTCTCACCTGCCTGCTCACGGCCCTGTCCGGCCTGAGCGTAGACGAGGCGCTCGTGCAGGAGATCCTGCGGGCTGGGCCGCATACCGCTAACGTATTCCATCGCGGCGATGGCTGCGAGATCGTCGGTGCCGTCCTCTATGGCAAGCCGGACGTCGATCTCCCGACTCTTCTCACGCCGAGAGCGACGCGCCGAGCTCCGGGCCCGCACTCACGCGCTTGTGCCACATCGGGGCAACTCGACTTGTTCGTGCACGCTGTCCTGTGATGGCGGGCACGGTCTGGATCGAGCAAGTTCCGCTTTCCGATCCCATCCTCATCCTGGATCGGAACTGACGACCTGATAGTCGCGCGGGAGCGCGACAGGTTCGTCCCCGGCCTGATTGCGGATGTGGGGCGACCACCACCACATCCGGCCGTTCCGGAATTTGAAGTGCCCCCGCACGAAGTGCTCCGCTCGTGGGCGCCCATCGGCTTGCGGGACACCATCGTCGATATCGACCTGCCGCAGACGGGCGACGTCGAGGCGGATCCGTCGCAGGTTCGGCAGCGGCGGCCGACCTTCGGCGACGCGGCGCGCATCGGCCCGCTGCGTATCCGGCGCCGCGTCGATCGTCACGACACGCGAGGGCGAGTTGATGATCAGGAACATGCTAATGAGGTCGGCGGACGCCTGCTCGTGCGGGTTCGGACCGGGCCCGTTGCCGCTGGTCGCGGCCTCGGCCACGTTCTCGCAGCGAAACCCGCTCGGATCGACGTGGATACGGCCGAGGGTACACACCACGGGCCAGCCCGTCGCTCGCTCGATCTGTAGGGCGTGCAAGAACTGACGGAAGGCGAAGCCGGACGTGTCCTGCGCCTGTTCGACGAGATAGCCGAGATGGCCGCCACCGGGACTGCTCCACTCGATCCAGGTGAGGGGAAAGGGCGGCCGTGCATGATCGAGGGCGCGCAGCAGATCGGCGAAGGGCGTCTTCTCCATGCGCTGGACCGCATCCATCACGCTCTGGTCGACGATGAACCGACCGGCGTCAGGAATGAGGTCGTTGGCTCGCGTGATGCCCTCGACGAAGGGGCTATCGCGCCAGTCACGACATCTATAGATCAGTTTTGCCAATGTCATCTGTTCGTACACTCACGCTCGATCAGGTCCTACTTACCTGCAAACCGACAGACTGTTGTTTTCATTTTCATTCGGATTTGACTGCTTGCGAGATTACAATGAGCAAAATATTACCTGTTTTGCTAAAGGTCGCGCGCCACGCGTGACCTTCTCTCAGGAAAAAACGCATACACCGACGGCCTCATCCCGAGAGACACACGCGATGCCAGATTTTTCCAAGCTTCAGCAAACAATACTGAATTCTTCCAAGGCAGAATTTCCGTACAGGCTCTATAGAGAAATCGCGGCAAACTGCTTTATGCTGATGAGTTTTCTTGAGCTACACCACGAGCGCATTCAGTACGGCGACATCGCGCGGGATTTTGCGTCACAGAGGGACGTACCTTCCCTGGAAGACGACAAGCTGATCGCCGAGGAGCGCCTTCGCAACGTGATCAACGACGAGCTGAAGACCTCCGCGACCCGCAATCAGTTCGCCACTGGGTTGGGGTGTCTGTCTTATCTATCCCAGATCAGGCCCTTACCCGGCGATAAGGTCGATCCGCTCGCGCGTCTGGAGCGAGACATCCGGGCGTCGCTCTGAGGCTGCGCGCAAACCCAACATCGGCTCTTCTTCCCGATCGGCACGGCCTCACCGGCGAGGCCGTGCCGTCGCTCAGCTCCACGCGCGGCTGAGAGGGCAACCGTGCTCGAAGCGATGCCACCCGCCTCCCTCGTGATCGACCCGTCATGCGCATGCGTCTGGCCTTCATAGCCTTCCTCGCGACCGTGCTCCTGGCCTACCCGGTCGCGGGCCTGATCCAGAACGGGCTCGACCCGGCGTATTGGCCCGCGGAGGTGATGCGCCCCGGGGTTTGGTTCGAGACCCTGTTCTCCCGGCGCGCCAGCGACGCGCTCGCGATGCCCTACCTCATGATGATCGGCCACGCGCCTGATCTCGCGAACGGCGGCCATTCCCCGGCACCGTTCCTCGCCTTCGCACCGCTCCTGATCCTGTTCGGAGCCGAGCTGCTGCGGCGTGCCAAGCCCGAGCAGAAGCGGGACACCTCCGACCTGTTCGGCTCGGCCCGCTTCGCCACCCCGGCCGAGCGCGGGCGCCTGCGCGACGGGCTCGAACTCGGCCGGGATCCCCAGACGGGCCATCCGGTCCGCGTCGCCGTCCAGGGCACGCTCGTGACCATCGCACCGCCGCGCAAGGGCAAGACCTCGGGCCTGCTCATCCCGAACCTCGCCTTCCCCGAACCCCAGGGCTGGGGCGGACCGGCGGTGGTGCTCGACCCGAAGGGCGAGGTCTACCGCGCCGTGGCCGCTCGGCGCAGGGCGCTCGGCCGCCGCGTCGTCTGCCTCGACCCCATGGGTCTGGCCGGCGGCACAGATCGCTGGAACCCACTTCAGGACCGCGACCCGGACGACGTCCTCTACCTCCAGAGCACCGCCCTGGCGCTCCTGCCCGAGGCCACCGGGGACGGCGAGGCCTCCGCCTACTTCCGCAACCGCGCCGTCGATCTGATCACCGGCGCGATGCTGGTCGCGCTGCGCCGGCCGGGGGCGAGCACGGTGGTGGAGGTCCAGGATCTCATCACCGACGAGGGCCGTTTTCTCGGGCTCCTGCAGCAATACGTCAATCGCTGGCCCGAGCCCGCGGCCTACGCGGCCATGGAGATCCTGCAGGCCGACGCCAAGACCAAGGATCCGATCAAGTCCACCGCCCTGCAGGCGTTCCAGTGGCTCGCCGACCGGCGCCTGCGCGACCTCGTCGACGGGTCGACCTTCCGGCTGTCGGAGCTGTCCACGGGCGCCGTCGACCTGTTCGTCGCGGTGCCGACCGAGTACAAGGCGGTGCTCGCCCCGTTCCTGCGCTGGTTGTTGTCCGACCTGTTCGCCTCGGTGCGCCGCCATCGCCCGGCCGAGCGGTTGATGATCTTCGTCGACGAGGCCGCGGTGCTCGGTCGGTTCGACGCGCTGCTGACCGCGGCGAGCGAGCTGCCGGGCTACGGCGCCAGCCTGTGGACGATGTGGCAGGACCGCGCCCAGCTCGTCGGCCTCTACGGCGAGGCCGGGGCCGACGTGCTGCTCAACACCGCCGAGGTCGTCACCGTCTTCGACGTCCCGGCGGTCGACCCGGACGAGGCCGAGCGCTGGTCGCGGGCGGTCGGCGACTACACCGCCTTCGTCGAGACCCGGACGGCCCCGACCGGTGATGCCAAGGGCACGCCGTCCACGACCCGGGCCTCGCAGGGCGCACGCCTGATGACCAAGGAGGCGCTGATCGCGATGCCGGGCGACGAGCTCCTAGTGTTTCCCAACAGCGGCGGCCAGACCCGCCATCCGCTGCGCCTGAAGAAGACGGTCGCCCACACCGACCCGCGCTTCCGCAAGCTGATCACCGCCGTGCCGCCGGTCGGTCGGGCGCGGTGAGCCGGGCAGGCCGTAGGTTTGATGTGAGCCGTGACGGATCGAGAGGTCCGGATCTCAGCGCGCGGCTGGTCCGGAGCGGGTCACCAGCCAGTCTGACGGCACGCGCGTCGCGGCATAGCCCTCACCAGGACGCCAGTCGCGCAGCTCGGCCATGCCGTCAGTATCCCGCATCACCGCGTAGGCGCGTCCGGCCACGAGGCGGTCGCCGGCGGGCCGCCCGTCCGGCATGACCCAGGCGACGGCCACGTCTTGGCTGCCCCGAACCTCCGCCCAGGCGGCCGGCGTGCGGCGATAGGCCAAGATCAGCGCGAGCACGAGGCAGAGCCCGAGCAGCGCGTTCCGGGTGAGCCGGCGCACGCGGAACGGCAGGTGCCCGCGCCAGACCGCGATGCGGCTCGCATGGCGCGGCGTGGGCCGAGCGCTAGGCTCCCCGTCGTCGGACCGGTCGCGGATCGAGAGCAGGAGCTCGCGCCGATGTTCGGGTAGGAGCTGTGCTGCGCCCTCCTCCAAGGCCGCGAACCGCTCGTGGATCGGGCGCGTCTTCAGCCGGGTGAGCGCGGCGCGGCTGTCCCGCTCGAACCCGGCCGCGGCCTCGCGCGCGGCGCGGTCGGCCCGCGCGAGGCGGTCGTGCACGTCTTCAGGCGTTGCGGGCACGCTTGCTCCCCCCTACCGGCGTCCCGGCCCGACCTGCGACCGGCGCCTCCTCGACCAGCCACAGGGCCGCCGGCTTGACCGCTTCCATCAAGGCGAGGCGGAAGGCGGTGAGATCGCGCAGGATCCGCCCTGCCTGAGCCTGCGAGGTCTGCTTGACCAGGGCCGCCCGGTCGAGCCGTCCGACACCGCGCAACTGTCCGGCCGCCAACACCCCGCGCGTCTCATCCTCCAGCTCGAAGGCGCGCAGGTGCGTGACCGTCGCGTCGCCGACCACGCGCTCCAGGATCGTCGGGTCGATCGCGCCGCGCACGCCGTTGGCTACGACGAACCGGGCGCCGGTCCAATCCCGTGCTGACTGCAGCAGCTTGCCCGCATCCGCGAGCGAGCCGGCCTCGGCGGCCACCACCACCACGAGCCCGAGTTCGATCCCGGCCTTGCGCAGCTCCGGCGCCTCGTCCTTCAGGACCCCGAGCAGGCTCGCCGAGGTGTTGGCGCCGATGTCGACGAGGGTGGGAGCCGCGACCTCGTAGAGCGCGTTGATCACCTCGTCGAGCTCGGACCGCGCGGCCTTGCCGCCGCTGGCCTCGATCGCCTCGCGCGTGGCGCGCATCTCGAAATAGCGCACGCTACCGGGTTCGTTAGCGGCCGTCGCGGTCATGAACTCGGTCAGGCGGTGCACCGACTCGATCTCCAGGATCGGCGCGTCCGGCACCGCCTCGGCCAGGCCGCGGGTCACGGTCGACTTGCCGACGCCGCCGGTTTCCTGGGCGACGAGGAGGACGCGAGGCATGGGTGTCAGTCCTTCTTGAAAAGGTGGCTGTGCTTCTCGGCCTGCAGCCGTCGGATCTCCACCTCGGTGAGCGGCGCATCCGTGGCCGATGGGGCCGGCGTCTCGCGATCCGGACGGAGTTCCAGTGCGAGCCGTGACGCCCGGGGGGTCGAGCCGGTCGGGGGCGGTACGGAATGCGGTGGGGTCGGCCGATCGGGGCGAGCCGCCCGCGCCTCCGCCTTGGCCGCGCGGGCGGCGGCCTGACGCCGGACGCTGGAGATGATGCCGGTGAGATTGCGCCCGGTGATCGGCTGGCCGTCGGCGGTGGTGATGCCCTG
This sequence comes from Methylorubrum zatmanii, assembly GCF_014845115.1. Lineage (GTDB taxonomy): Bacteria > Pseudomonadota > Alphaproteobacteria > Rhizobiales > Beijerinckiaceae > Methylobacterium > Methylobacterium zatmanii. Next base: position 6,644 of record NZ_NKUI01000161.1, read on the forward strand.
CGCCGTGAGGCCGGCCGCGACCGCATCCCAGGTCAATCCGCCGGCCTGGAGGGCGACCAGAGCGTCGAGATTGCCGCGCACGATATCCATCAAGCCCGTGGCGGGCCGACCACCCGGAGCACCGGCCGTGCGGCGGCTGCCGGGGGTCGCGGCGGCGTCTCGGGCGAGGCGGCGTAGGTCGAGGCGGGGGCGCTGGGCCATGGCGACGCTCTAGCAGATCGGGGCTTGCCAGGGCGTGCAGCCGATCGCTCGAATGCCTGGGGCGACAGCAACTCCACGTTAGGGTCCGGCCGAAGACGGTAGGCTACGGCTTAGTACGGCAGATGTACGGTAACGCGTACGGCCAGAAGAAGGGCATCACACCACACGCACTGAAGTGGCTCATCGTTAACCGAGCGGCCATTCGAGCCTCGCCCGGCCGCCGCGATCGTGCCACGGCTGCCGCCCAGTTTCACGCGCAGCAGGTACGCCGATGGTCGACCAGGTCAAGATCACCGTGACCCTGGAGGCGACCCTCGCCACTCGGTTGAGTGCTGCCGCGACCGAGCGCGGCTGGTCCCCCGAGGCATTGGCGGCCGAGTGCGTCGTCCAGCACCTGGAGGTGGCGGTCCGCCACCGCGTCCTGATCGAGCGCCTGGAGCAGGTCGACGCCGCCATCCTCGACATGGCCGAGGCCGTGGGCGAACTCGGCGCGCCCGCAGCCGCCATCGATCTGTCGAAGGTCTGCCGTTTAGGCAGGGATGTCGACGCTGCAGATCCGACCCCATGACCGCCACGCTGCACCGCCTCGGGGCGGGCTCGCCGGCCGCGCTATACTACACCAACGACAGCCAGCACGAGGCGCGGCCGGACCGGCGCGACGAGTACTACGCCTCCGACGGTGCCGGGGTGTGGTGGAGCAGCGGCGAGACGGTCGTGCGCCACGGCGCGGCGATCGAGGCGTCCTCGTTTCGCGATCTGTGCGCGGGGTATCACCCCGGCACCGGCAAAGCGCTGGTGCGCGGCGCCGGCCCGGGGCACTGGGCCGGCCAGGATTGCACGATGACCCCGGGAAAGTCGGTCTCCGTCCTATGGATGGCCGGCACGGCCGAGCAGCGTGCGGCGATCGAGGCGGCGCATCGGTCCGCGGTGGAGCGGGCGCTCGCCTTCGTGGCGGCGGAGGGGCTCGTCACCGTGCGAACGGGTGCGGGCGGCGTGCAGCGGCATCAGCCGAGCGACCTGATCGTGGCGCGCTTCGATCACTACACGACCCGCGAGGGCGATCCTAACCTGCACTGCCACTGCGTTTTCTTGAACGTCGCCGGCGCCCCTCCGAATTCGACTTCAGGTCGCTACAAGACTCAAAAACATCTCACGATTGAGGTGGAGGGGCTGTACGCTCAACAGCTCGGCGTGGGGGCCGCGTACAGGGCGGCTCTCGCCGAGGAACTGCGCGCGCGGTTCGGGCTGCACTACCGCGAGGCTGGACGCGGCCAGTGGGAGATCGCCGGCGTGCCCGAGACGGTGCTGGCCGCTTTCTCCAAACGCTCCAGTCAGATCCTCGACTATGCTGGCGCTTACGCCACGTCTGCCCAGCGCGAGATCGCCGCGCTGGCGACGCGCCGGGGCAAGCACGAACTGCCGACCGGACCGGAATTAGAGGCACGGTGGCGCCAGGAACTCGCCGGGTGCGGGCTCGATCCCTGGCAGGCGGCGCGCCACCCCGAGCTCGATCCCATCCTCATCGCCGCCGCCGTACGCGACGCCGAGCGTGAGCCCCCCGTCGATCCACCCGAGATCCCCGGCGACGGCCCAGTGGCGCGTGCCGCCTCGGCCCTGTTCCGGCACGAGAGCGTGCTCGCGCGAAAGGACCTGCTCCAGCGTGCCCTGGAACTGGCCAGCCTGCAGGGCCTCGGGGTCGATACCGTGGAGGCGGAACTCGCCCAGTTGGAGCGGGTCGGCACATTGCTGCCGCTGGCCGACGCCGAGATGATCCCGGGGGCCAGCGCGTGCTGGACCAGCCCGGGCATCGCCGCGTGCGAGGCACGGATGCTGCGCGCCGCCGATCGGCCCCTGGAGCGGACCTGGATCGCCCCAGAGGCGGCCGCGGCCGCCCTAGCGCAGGCCAGTCATCTCAGTCCCGAGCAGGGCCTGGCCGTGAGCCACGCCGCCAACGCGGACGGGGTGTCACTCCTCCAGGCCGGAGCCGGCACAGGCAAAACAACCACGGCCGCCGCCCTGGTGGCAGCCGCGCACGGTGCAAAATTGCGGGTGATCGGCCTAGCGCCTTCTTGGGTCGCGGCCGATGAACTCGCGCGCTCCACCGGGATCCCGACGCAGGCGATCGCTCGCTGGCGCCACGACCAGGTCAGCGCGCCGGCTCCGGATGCCAGTCCCAGGGCCGATCCATCGCGGTCCGATCCATCACCGGCGCTCGACCCGGACACCCTGGTGCTGGTCGACGAGGCCGGGATGGTATCGACCCGCGACCTGGAGGCGGTGCTGAGCGCGGCCCGGGTCGCCGGGGCGAAGGTGGTGCTGATCGGCGACCGGCGTCAGCTCGCCTCGGTCGGAGGTGCGAGCGCGTTGCGCGCGGTCGCCGAGGTGGTCGGGCGCTCGGCGGTGCTCGGCGAGGTCCGCCGGCAGACGGTGGACTGGCAGCGCGCCGCCTCGGTGGTGATGGCGCGCGGCGATGTCGAGGCGGGCGTGCGCGCCTACGCGGCCGAGGACCGGATCGAGCTGGTCGCCGGCGCGGAGGCGGCGCAGGATCGCGTGATCGCAGTGTGGAGCGAGCAGCGCACGGCCTACGGCGAGGACGTGCTGATCGTCACCCGGCGCAACGCCGACGCGGCGCTGCTGAACGCCCGGGCGCGAGCGGTGCTGCGCGCGGAAGGCCGGCTCGGGCCCGATCTGATCGCCCTGTCCACGCGCGACCGCGAGAATAAGCGCGTGTCGCTCGCGCTCGCGGTCGGCGACTCCTTACGCTTCGGCGAGAGCCTGCCGCATCTCCGGTTACGCAACGGCAACCGCGCCCGGGTCGAGGCGATCATGGCCGATCCCGACGGAGGTGCGCGTCTGCGCCTAGCGTTGGAGGACGGACGCGTGATCGAGACGCCGTGGACGGAGTTGGCGCGGAAGCTACGGTTCGGCCGCAAGAAATTACAACCTAAGATCGTACACGCGTGGGCGGGCACAGCGTACGCGGCGCAGGGACGTACGTGCTCCGCGGCGGTGATGTATCTCGGGGCCGGCACGGACGCGCGGGAGATGTATGTCGGCCTGACCCGGCACCGGCACGAAGCGCGGGTGGTGGTCGAGCGCGACCGGCTCGACGCCATGTGCCGGCAGCGCCAGGCGGATCCGCGGATCCCGGCTACCGACACGATGGTGCTGGAGCGGCTGTTCCGCGAGGCGCGGACTTATCACGAGAAGGCCAACGTGGTGGACTACGCCGCCGACCGGGTTGCGTTCATGCGCGACGGGGAGCTCGGCGTGCGCGAGCACGTCGCCCCGGGCATCGACGTCGGCCGGGCGGTGCGTGCCGCACGAGCACTGCGCGAGGCCGCAGCCTGGCTCGGGATCGAGCGCTTGGTCGTGCCGGCGTGGCGTGTGATCGACGCCTATGGCCGTCGTCTGACCCGGACGCCGGGGCCGGCGGCACGCGCCCTGGTCGCGCAGCTCGCCCGCCGCTTGGGCCACTCCATCCCGATACCCGACCGCGGCCGGGGGCATGGCATCGAGCGGTGAGCGCCATCGCTCGGGTGCGCCGGCCAGCCATGATCCGAACCGCGTCGGTCCAGGCCGTTCGGGATCAACCGTAGGGCCCGCGGAACAGGTCACCCAGCGCCTTGCGTCGGAACAGCGTGCGCCAGCGTCGCCGCTGATGCTCCGGCCGGTCATGGATCATGTGGCATCGCTGGCAGAACGCCGCGAGGTTGGCGGCCGCGTTGTTGGCGGTGTCGTGGTCGCGGTGGGCCGCGGCCAGGACCACGCGAGTCCGGCGCGCGATCCCCAGGACGTCGACCGTGCCGGGCGCGAGGCGCACGCGTCGGCCGCGTCCGTCGCGCCAGGCGGCGGCGACGTCATCCCACCAGCGTCCGTCACCGAGGTGGATCACAGTTCGTCCGTGCGGTCGGCCGCAGCTCTCGCAAGCCCCTCGGGCGCGCCCGAACCGGATCACCGCCGAGAGCTGTGGCCAGTCGATCGGGTAGAAGAAGCGGTGCTCGCGCCGGATCGGCATGGTGCGGGTCGGACGTCCAAGCTCGGAGCGTGACCCTAGAGTAGGACGGACCGGCCGCACAGGGGTCCGTACTCGGCCGTCGTGTGGGGCATGTTTCGACGCGTATGCCGCCGCGGGCGCCCGCCCAGTCCGGTGAGATGGGGTCGCGTTCGTCAAATCGTCCGGTGTCAGACCGTCAACGCATGGCTGTGACCGTCCTACGATCCAGGCCGATTCTCGTTTGATCGGATCGATCGAGGTCGCCCGCTGCCCTCCGGCAGCATTTTTTTGGTTCCGTTGTCCCCGATTCTGACAGGATGAGAACTTCAGTAGGCGTGCGCTGCGCGGATTTGCACCCTCCCCCCTGAGCCGAGGCGGATCGCATGTCCTCAAGACCGCCGTGTCCCGCCGATGGTTTGCGCGCCAATCGCAGCCAGGCCTGCCACTCGGGTGAGACGATACGCACGATGTTGGTGTCGTTGCGGAAGCCCGTAAGGCGTCGCTCCTCGACGGTGATGAGCCCAAGTTTCACGGCCTCGCGAACCGCGTTGCGGACCGTGGTCTCGGCCACACCGACGATCGCCGCGAGGTGGCCCACGGCCAACCGGCAGTCCTTCCGGCGCACGACCTCGGCCGCCACTAGGGCGAGAACCGCCTGCTCGGCCAGCGTGAACCGGGCCGCCAACCCCGGTGGGAGCCGCCCCGAGGCGGCCCAGCGGCGCCGGCGCTCCAGCGAGGCATCCGTGCGCGGACGCGAGCCGACAGATCTTCTTGGGGCTCCTGCGCGGTCCTGGGACGGGGGCGGAGATTCAACCTCGGGGCTGGGTTGCGAACCGGGTGGTAGACGGCGAGCTGCCGGCGCATCCGTGCGCGCCTCGATCAGCCCGGACAGCGCCTCGGCCTCGGCCTCCGTAACGGTCCCGTCCCCGTAGGCGCGCCAGAGCAGCGCCGTGACCTGCGGCAGGGTGATTCGGCTGGCCCCCTCGATCGCGCGGCGGATTTCGTCTGCAAACACGTCTCTCGGCCCTCATCGGGCCGCAACAGGTCGTTCCGGGCCGCCGCAGGGGCGTCCGGTCCACAGGGCAAAGCCTCATCGTCGCGGGAATTGGCGTTCCCGCTTGACGCCTGGAGCGTCTCATGGCTTGTGAGGAGCAGCTACGCGGCCTCACAGGCCCTTTTCGATTTCGACGGCCCTCCAGTTTGGCGACTGGGGGGCCGTTGGCTTTTCAGGGGTCGACTTGCGGCGGCGTGGTCTCCTGATGGTTCCGGCGACTCGCGCGAGGCGCGCGCCAACCGGACATGGCATGTCGGCCGGGCGGCACAGCTAAGTCAATGTTGCCGGCCAATTCGGTACCTGATGCGCATCACCTCACACCGAAACACCTCCACACAAGTGGTTTAGTGTGTTACCACCCCTGTTGACGTTGCGGCAACTTGGGCGGTCTAGGTGTGGATTTGTGGGCATCCATGCCCGACAACATGTGTGGAGGCACACCGATGAAGGTGCTTGCGTTGCTAGCTTGGAAGGGTGGGGTCGGCAAAAGTACCCTCACAATCAATCTCGCTGCCGCTGCCATTGAGGATGGCCATAAGGTGGGCATCATCGATCTGGACCCGCAATCGTCATTGTCTGAATGGTCAGACCGGCGAGAGGCCGAGCAGCCGTTCGTATCTGACGCCAAGCCCCGCGCGGTGGCTCAGATTGTTGAGGCCGGTCGCGGACTCGGTCTGGACCTGATGTTGATCGACACCCCGCCAAACGCGACAGATGAGGTGGAAGCCGCCCTGGCAGTAGCAGATGCTGTCGCGATCCCAACTGGCGTCGCCCTGTTCGATCTGAAAGCCGTGACTCGCACTGTGCGTGCTGCCACACAAGCTAACAAGCCAACATGCGTGGTGCTCAACAGGGTTGGCAATCGCAGTGACCGCGAGGCGGCCCGGATCCGCCGCGAGCTAAACCAGATCGGCATGCCAATCTTGCGGCACGTAATTCACGATTTGAAAGTGTTCCCACGCTCGGCCGATGCCGGCCAGACGTCGATTGAGGTTGAGCCGGAAGGGAAGGGGGCCCTCGACGTGCGAGCTGTGTGGAAACACATTTCAAAACAAGTTGGCTTGCGTGCTAAGACACGCACACGCAAGAATGCAAGTGAGGTTGTGTGATGGCCAAGCTGAACCCACTGTCCATGGCTGCGCAGGTGGCGGAGTCGATGAAGGCGCCGCAGACGCCAAAGGCCGCCCCATCGGTGGCAACGGCAGTAGTGGAGCCAGTTCCGGTCAAGACCACCCGCGAAGGCAAGCGGTTCCTCGGTTACTATGTTGAGCCGCAGCGGCACGAGGAGATCAAGCAAGCCGCGTTGGATGAGGGCATCCAGATCCAGGAGCTCCTCCGCCAAGCCGTTGATGCCTGGATGGAGGCGAACGGCACCGAGGCTGTAGCGACTGTAGAACGGCGACGCGCACGGCGGGCCGAGCGGCAGTAGGGAAGGAAAGAAGGTCGACCTTATAATCAGATCCATCGCCGTGACCGCTCGAAGATGACCGTTTTTGAGCGGGTTTTCTGGGGATCGACCGTCAGAAGTCCGTGTGGAGGCGGGCTGCGAAAAAGTGTGCCGGGCCACGGTCGCGATTGTAGGCCGGGTTCGCCACGAGCTGATAATCGGCGGAGACAGTCACGGCCTTCGTGAGGCTCAGCGCGTAGAACGCCTCGGCCGCGCGCTCGGCGCCGTAGGTCAAGCGGCCATCGCCGATCACCAGACCGAGGCCGCCGTTGGCGAAGAAATCCCGGTGGGAGCGGGACAGGTTGTTGATGGCAGCGCCGAGGCCGACTGTGTCGTCGGGCCGGCCCCAGGCGCCGCCCTTCAGCGAGACACCGCCGGAGACACTGCGGTCGATGTCGGCGAACGAGAGGCTCTCGTTGCGTCCGTCGTTCAGGCTGGCCCGCGCGAACACGCCGACCTGCGACGTCACGGCCTGTTCGAGGTTGAGGTAGAGCCCGCTCTTGCGCCGGTCGCGTCGGGTGGCCGCGGCCGCATCGTTGATATCGGCGAAGAAGCCCCCTTGAGTGAGGTCGACCACCTCGCGATAGTTCGCCGTGCGGGCGACGTTGGTGAACAGGCCGAGGCGGATCTTGCCGGGCTGGTCGAGCCCCGGGAGCACGTGGCGCTCCTCCAGCTCGACCGTAAGGCCGCCCTTCCGGGCGATGCGCGGGTCGAGAACGTTGCTGCTCGGTTCTTTCGGCACCTGCGTGTAGGCCGCCCGGATCGCGAACGCCTTGCGGTTGTACTCGACCATCACGCCTTGTGTGAACCCGGGCAGGTTCGCGGGGAAGTCATAGGCCCCAGACGCCCAGAGAGACCAGTTCAGGAAATCGACGCGGGGATCGTGCGCGTAGGTGTTGCCGTCGAAGAAGTCGCCGAGCGCGAACTTGCCGGCCACCACGGTGATCCGCTCGATGTCGCGGCGGGTCGCGACCTGGTTCGGGCCGTCCGGTACATCCTCGGTCTCGCCGCCGAGGCCGAAGGTCTGGCGGACGAAGTAGCGTTGCGAGCGCAGCTTCGGGAAGGGCGCGCCGGCCTTCTGCGCCTCGCCGTTGACGAAGCCGGCGACGCCGAGCGTCCGGCTCAGGCCGAAGCCCTGGTCGAATTCGGGGTTGTAGTAGAGTTCGGTGCTGTCCGTGAGCTTGAAACCGAGGAAGGCGGTCGCCGTCAGCGTGGCGCGTGCCTGGCGCGGCACGAGGCTCTGCGGCCCGAGATAGGGCGAGCGGAAGCCGGACACGCCCTGGTCCACGAAGGTCGTCTGGCCGTGCAGCGAGATGCGGTCGCTGATCGCCGTATCGGGATCGTGGGGGGCTACCTCGCCAGGCTCGGGCGGCAAGACGAGACCACCCGGATACCAGGACAGGCGCGCGAGGACTTGGTTGGAGGTGAAGGAGGCCCGCGCGGAGAAGGGGCCACCGGTGACGCCCGGAACGGTGCCGAGATCGAGCCGTCCGCTCCGGCCGAGGTCGAGGTAGCGGTATTCCAGTCCCAGCGCGAGGTGCTCGGTGATGGCATATTCGATGCCGGCACCGAGCGAGAACCCGAGGAAGGCGCGGCCCCGCCGAAGGGCCGGGGCTGACGTCGTCGCTGGATCAGGGAAGTTGGTGAGAAACCGGACCTGAGCGCCCGCAAGCCCGAAGCTGGCATAGACGAGATAGCGCTCGAACGCGTAGCCGACGCGGGCTCGGGCTGTCCCGAACACGTCGGCCTTAGCCCGGATCACAGGGAAGGCGGGGTCCAGCCCCTCGAAGCCGAACCCAGGCGTGGTCGAGGACACGGGCCGCTTCAAGTTCGTGGCGTCAACGTCGGCTTCAACGCCATACACGAACGGGCCGATCTGCCAGGCGTACCCGCCGAACAGGCCGCCGAGCGCGGTGGTCGCATTGCGACCGGCATCGTTGCGGCCCGTGGCATCCCCGGTGCGGAATTCCGGCACCGAACGGCGGCCGATCATGCCGGATCCGAAGCCGAAGTCGCCGAAGGCGTCACCGGCGCTACCCTGCCATCCGGTATAACCGCCCGCCCACGTACCGAAGGAGGGCAGGTGCGTCGCGTCGTGTGGCGTCGGCGTGGCGAGATCGGCCCCGTGGGCGCCGGTGGACAGGCCAGCGAGCAACGTCGCAACCCCTGCACCTGCGCGGAGGCGTCCTACGGCCTGGCCCCACCGGCTCATCGTGCCGCCTCCACATGCATGAACCGAAACCGCACCAGCGGTGCGGTGACCAGGACACGATGCGGCATCCGCCCAAACTTGGCCGTGCTGCTAACCATAGACGACCGCCTTCGTGCAAGTCCGCCGCCGGGTTCGCGTTGAGCTGACGACCCCGGCCGATGAGATAGCCACGCGCACGACCGAGGTGGACATCGCTCTCACGCCCCTCGCCACGCCTATGGAGCGGGAGGGTGAGAGGCCGAACTTCCAGAATTTAGGCGGCATAGTGTGTGGGTTGCTCGCAGCGACGGCAGCCATGCCGCTCTTCCCATCGGCCGTGATCACGACTGCGAACCCGCGTGCGGGTGAGGTGGGGCGGCATTCGAAACGCATCGTGGTCGTGCGCGCGATCGATCGTTCCCCGAATGCCACGGGTTCGGTTAGGGGCGCATCACCGCCGAAACAGGCGGCGATCTCCGGGTGCGCCTGTTTATCGACGGCCGATGACGGTTCGATGCCACGCGTGAGGTTCTCGGCTGCGCAGCACGGCTGGCGCGGGGTGACCGGTACGGGCTCTCCACCCCCGGCCTCGAAGCCTGCGGTGGAGGGCGTGCTTGGCGCCCATGGTCCCGTTCGAGATGCTCCCGGCGGGACAGGTTTGCGGGGAAGCGGCTTGCTCGCGAGAGGAAGAGGACGTGGCCCGCAGGTCGGCCTGTCGTCGTCCGCTGACGAAGCCCGCTGCGGCGCACCGCTCAGAAGCCCCGGGCTCAGGCCGCATCGTCATGCCCGGCCACCGAGGCGGTGATTGTCCGATCAAGGCCGATATGGCGTCGCGCCGAGCCCGACAATCTCGGCGGTTTGCGGGTCGACCGCCATCGTAGGCCCGGTGCAGACGATCGCGACCTGCTTCACGGGGTCTGCCCGAGGATCAGGTCCGACGCGTGCCGGGAGGCCGGGTGGCCTGTGGCCGCCTGGTGCGCGACCGAGCACGCCTCGTAGTGGTCGCCCCTGGCCAGCATGGTCAAGCGCCGCTCGCCGGGAACGGCCTTCCTAATGGCCAGGAGCGCGCGTCCTGACGGCCACGACACCACCTTGGCACCCGGCTCGGTTTGCGGCTGACCGTATCGCCGCACGCCCTCACGGTAGATGGCCTCGTAGCGCGACGGCAGTTCGGCCTCCGAGAGCGGACGGCTGAGCCAGATGACCTGCTGCAGGCCCTCGTCCCGACAGACTTCCAGGATGATCTCGTCCGTATCGATGCCCGCGGCCAGCGGACGGTCGTGGAAGTAGGTCAGCGCGGTGATGTTCGCCTCGCGGTCGACCATCGAGGGCTTCGGCACCGTGTCGATGGGCCCCCAGGACAGGCCAAACGGGGCTTCCTGAGCATGAGCTCCGTGCAGACATCCGAGCAAAAGCAGGGTCGACAGGGCGCTGCATCTCATCGTCGTCTCTCCCTCCGTTGATCCGCGACGCCCCTGCACGTCGTCGCGGGAGCGCGACTGAACCATGGATTGCGATCACGAGCGGTGCTTTCGGACCGAACACGAGGCTCTGCAGGAATACCCAGAGATCATTGATGTTGGGCTCGAGCACGACCGTGCGCAACCATTCCTTGCAGCGCTGGTTCTCTCGTCGCTATCCCCGGTTCCAGGGCGAGATGATCTTCTCATTGATCGCTCGGGCGGTGGGCATGATGGAGCAGATCGTCCCGCGACTGCGGACGCCACGCGCTGGCGCAGAACAAGAGGACAGCGCGACTTCTGCATGCTGAGCAACGCTAAGGCGGACTGAACCGTGAACGGGCG
>NZ_NKUI01000162.1 GCF_014845115.1 Methylorubrum zatmanii
TCCCTTGCCTCGCCGCAGCCTGCGATTGGATCAAGTGACAACAGGCCCTAGTGGTCTGAGTTGGAAGTTCGTTGGCAGAAGCGTTTGATGCTGGCGAGGATGGCGTCGGCTGACTTGGTCCAGACGAACGGCTTCGGCTCGGCGTTGGTCTGGTCGATGTAGGCGTGGATGGCGGCTTCAAGATCGCCCGTGGTCTCGAACACGCCGCGTTGAAGCTGGCGCCGCGTCAGCAGCGCGAACCAGCCCTCGACGAGGTTGAGCCAAGAGGCCGAGGTCGGCGTGAAGTGCAGGTGCCAGCGCGGACGCTTCAGCAGCCAGTCGTGGATGAGCTTGGTCTTGTGTGTGGCCGCGTTGTCGAGAACCAGGTGCACATCGAGATCCTTCGGCACATCGGCCTCGACCTGATCGAGAAAGGCGCGGAACTCGATGGAGCGATGACGCCGTGCGCAATGGCCGATGACGCGACCGGCCTGTACGTCGAGCGCCGCGAACAGGTCGGTCGTACCAGCCCGTCGGTAGTCGTGGGTCTGGCGCTCGGGCTGGCCGGGGCGCATCGGCATCACCGGCGCGGTGCCGGTCAGCGCCTGGATCTGCGGCTTCTCATCGACACACAGCACCACGGCGCGGTGCGGTGGGGCCATGTAGAGGCCGACGACATCCCGGACCTTGTCGACGAAAGCCGGGTCGGTCGACAGTTTGAAGGCCTCGATCTTGTGCGGCTGCAGCCCGAAGGCACGCCAGATCCGCGAGACCATGGTCTGGCTCATGCCGACCCGCCGGGCCATGGCGCGTGTCGACCAGTGGGTGGCGTTCTCCGGCTGGCTCTCCAGGGTGCGCGTGATCATCTGTTCGATCTCGGTATCCGCGACCTGGCGCGGAGCGCCGGACCGGGGCAGGTCGACGAGACCGTCGAGGCGGTGCGCCAGGAAACGGGCGCGCCATGTCGTGACGCTCATGCGGCTGACGCCGAGCGCACGAGCGATGCCGCTGTTGGTCGAACCCGGCTCAGCGCAGGCCAGCACGATGCGCGCACGCTGGGCGAGAGCCTGGCCGACATTGCGACGGCGCACCAGGCCTTGCAGCCGCGTGCGCTCATCCCCGGTCAGATCAAGGTGCGCTGGCTTGGGACCACGGGCCATCGTAGCGACCTCCTCGTAGAAGGCCGCCACATGGTGCTCGCGCGCCAAAACCGCAAGGAAACTTCCAACTCAGGCCACTAGC
>NZ_NKUI01000163.1 GCF_014845115.1 Methylorubrum zatmanii
ACCAAAACCAGTTACCAAAGGTCTGGGCCGGTCTACTCTTCCGGGACGGGACCGAGGTCACCGCGAGCCCAGATCACCGCGCCGCCTGACCGCCTCCGTCACCTAAAATCCTGCATAGCTCACGATGGCCCCGCTCGCAGGATTATGACGCATGGCGCACCTCATCGGCCCGGCGCAGGGCGTCATAGCGTTCGACATTGGCGCGCGGCTCGGTGGTCAATGTGAGGGCGGAAGGGGGACTCCGCGACAAGCTTTCGGCCGTTCGCGAGGTGGCTTCACGACCAAGATCCACCTCCGCGTCAACGGCGCGGGCCTCCCCATGAGATCGGACATCACACCGGGCCACACATCGGACTACCTGGGCTTCGATCTGGTCATGGGCGACAACCTGCCAGAGCCCGCCGTTCTGCTAGCGGATCGCGGCTATGGCTCTGACAATGTTCGCAAAACCATGGAGGCGCGCAATGTCGTCCCGATCATCCCGATGCGCAAATCCCGCAAGCTGCGGGTTGCCGTGGATCGCACCCTCTATCGGCGACGCAACCTCGTCGAACGCTGCTTCAACAAGCTCAAGAACGCCCGCCGCGTCGCCACTCGCTACGACAAAACCGCAGAAAGCTTCCTGGCCTTCATCGACATAACCTCGATCCGCCTATGGGTCCGCCATTTGTCAACATGACCTAACGTCAAGGCGGTGCTGTCCTGGGCAGCGCGCAGCCCTGCGTCTTGGGGTCGGAACAAGCTTTGTTCCCCCACACACGCTAAGGTCGAACGGACCGTGAACCTTCGTCGCGAACCCGCATAATGGTCTGCCTGCTGGTCGCGAACTTCCGTGCGATCGCCGAAACGCTCATCCCCGTCGTGAGATCGCCGCGCACATCTTGCTTCTGTTTATCGCTCAGCGTCGAAGGACGGCCGAGGGCCTTGCCTTCCGACTTGGCGCGCTTGAGGCCGGATTGCGTCCGCTCGATCAGCAGATCCCTTTCGAACTGGGCGACGGCGTTGAGCACGTTCATGGTCATAGTACCGGCCGAACTGGTGAGATCGGCCCCGCCGAGCGCGAGGCAATAGACCCTTACGCCCATTTCGGCCAGCGTCCTGACGGTGGTGCTGACATCGATCGCATCACGGCCGAGGCGGTCGAGCTTGGTCACGATGAGAATGTCCCCGGACTCCAGCTTGTCCATGAGCCGGGAAAAGCCACGGCGCTGCACAATGGCCGTGCTGCCGGAAACCGTCTCGGTGACGATCCGTCGCGGCTCGACGTGAAAGCCGGCGGCCTCGATTTCCTGAATCTGGTTTTCGGTGGTCTGCCCGATCGTGGAGACGCGGACATAGGCAAAGGTGCGTGGCATGAGGTCAATTTCGTCCGAATAGGCTGTCCGAAATATCTTATTTGTTCGAAATCATGTCAAGATAATTTGTGGACAGGGAGTTTTACCCCTGTACGCAATCGCTCGTTTTTGGACACGAGATGACGCCGAGTTCGAGAGCGTGTTGGTTTCAATTAGAGAGCATATGAGTGGGCCGAAAAATTGATTAGAGTTCGTCCCAAATGAACCGCGAGCCGTTCCCACGCGGACCGTCATAGGCACTCCGGGTTTAGGGATCGACTATACGCTCGGTTGTCGCGATGGAGACGCACTGTCTCGAGTGGCGTTGAAAACTGTGATGGTGCTTTGTTCGAACGCCGCCAAGTCTCCGCGGGAAGCGACGGCGCGTGGCTCGGCAAACCGACCAGCGCAACGCTCGGCATGATAAAAAATTTCTGCTAAACAATTAAGATGATGAGTGCGGCAGAGGTTGATGAAACAAGTCGAACGAAAACGCTTCGGCTCATTGATCGCCTTCGGCATTTTTAGCACCGGGCTCTTCGCGCCGGTCCTGATCGCGCACCAGCCAGTGGACTGCTCCGAGCGCAAGAGCCGCGCCCGCGAGGGCGGCAATCTTGGCTGGCTCCGTCTCGCCAAGGTCGAGGATGATAAATTTGCGCGCGATCGCGAGGAGCGCGATCAGCACGATCGTGCGGACCTGGAGAACGCCGAAGCTGCGTTCTGTCGCCACAAGAAGGGAGCGCTTGAACTCGAGCGCAATTACAACGGTGAAGATCATTCCGAACACCACCTGGAAGGTGGCGTAATCGAGGAGCTATGCGGGAGATTG
>NZ_NKUI01000164.1 GCF_014845115.1 Methylorubrum zatmanii
CACATTCCCGTCCCCCCCGGATCCCCGGCCGGCCCATACGCCCGCCGCGATCGCCAACACCGGCGCGGGGTGGAGCAGCCCGGTAGCTCGTCAGGCTCATAACCTGAAGGTCGCTGGTTCAAATCCAGCCCCCGCAACCAACACACACGACACACACACCTCCCGCTCAAGACCAGACGACGCAGCCCGCAGGGCCAAATGCCGCGCAGGGCCAGCGACGGTCGCAACTGCCGAGCCGCGCGGCGCGGCCCGGATCGAGAGGGCAGGGGGCAGCTCTCCCCAAAAAGCGGGAAAGGCACGCGCGGTTCGACCTTGATGCCGCCCAGGTTCCCGGCAGGATGGGGCTTCGACTCAGAGGCCTTCCCATGACCGCCATCCGAGCGTTTCTTCTAACGGCCACTCTGCTCGCGGTAAGCGCGGGCAGCTATGTCGCCTGGGCGCTGACCAGCGAGGACGGCTACGCCGTCGGCGGCCGGGTGCTCAAGGCGCAGTACGGGTTTCTCGTCATGCCGCATGCCGAGCGGCAGAGCCTGCGCAAGCTCGCGATGATGAAAGCGGCCGGCCAATGCGAGTGGGAACTCGACGAGGCGTTCTGGAGCCGCCTCTACCAGCTCTATATCGGTGACGAGCAGGGGGTCCGCGCCGCCGTCTACGCCGCTCTCCTGGATGAGCAGGAGCGCTACTTCCTCAGCGATGCGGATCACCGCCGCTGCCGCGCCGCCTGGGCCCGGTTCGGCACCGCTGGCGCCGATATTCCCGGAATCCTCCGCACGATGCCCACGGATGCGGCGCCGGCCGTGAGTGGGGTGATCGACGTCCATGCCGAGGCGGCACCCTGATCGGGCCGCAACTTCACCCGATGTGCTCCCGATCCTAAAAAAGCCCCACCCCCTGGCCATGGAAGAAGGGCTCGGCGAGGGCCGGATCGGTCTTGCCGAGGCCGACGCTTCGCGCGACACGCAAGGCCATCATGCTTAAAACCGCCTTCGTCGCCGCGCGCGACCGTCAGCGCCTCTCGGAAATCGCGTCGGTCCTGATCGGATTCGGGCTGACCAAGATCGTCGACCGGCTGGGGCTGCACAACATCCCGCTCATTCCCCGCCGGACGCCGCGGGTCGATGTCACGCGTCTCTCCCAGCCGGAACGGCTGCGCCGCGCCATCGAGACGCTGGGGCCGACCTTCATCAAGTTCGGCCAGATCCTGGCGAGCCGGCCGGACCTGCTCTCGCCGGTCTGGACCGACGAACTGGAGAAGCTGCACAGCCAAGTGAAGCCGGTGCCGTGGGCCCTGATCGGCCCGCAGCTCGAGGCCGATCTCGGCGCGCCGCCGGAGCAAGTGTTCGCTGAGTTCGACCTCAACCCGATCGCCTCGGCCTCGATCGCCCAGGTCTACCGGGCGCGCCTTCATTCCGGTGAGGAGGTCGTGGTCAAGGTTCTCCGACCGGGCTTGCGGAAAGTCATCGAGGCCGACCTGCGGCTGATGGCGCATGGGGCCCGCATCGTCGAGGCCGAGTGGCCGGAGATGGCCCGCTATCAGCCTCAGGAGCAGATGCGCCACCTCGCCAACGGCCTCAACGGCGAGCTCGACCTGCTCAACGAGGCCCGCAACTGCGAGATGATCGCCGAGATCTTCGCCGGGCGCGACGACATCGTCATTCCCAAGATCTTCTGGGAATGGTGCTCCGAGCGCGTTCTGGTTCAGGAATTCATCCATGGCATCTCGCCGAGCGATGCCGCCGCCCTGCGGGCGATCGACGCGGACAAGAAGGCGCTGGCACAGAAGGGCTGCGACGCCTTCCTGCGCATGGCGCTGATCGAAGGCGTGTTCCACGCCGATCCCCATCCCGGAAACCTGCTCGTGATGCCGGGCAACCGGATCGGCTTCATCGATTTCGGTATCGTCGGGCGCCTGTCGCAGAAGCGGCGCCAGCAATTGCTCGTCTTGATCGGCGCCATGCTGAAGCAAGACGTCGACGGGCTGATGGCGACACTGCTCGATTGGACCGGCACCTCGAACCCGGATCTGACGAAGCTGGAGCAATCCGCCCAGAACTTCGTGCAGGCCCATTCCTCGATCCCGCTCAATCTCGGGCTGGTGCTCACCGATTTCATGACCATGGCCCGCGAGAACGACCTCGCCATGCCGACGGATCTGGCGATCCTGTTCAAGGGACTGGTCACCGCCGATGGCGTGATGCGCCAGCTCGACCCGAATTTCGATCTGTTCGCCGCCGCCGGCCCCACGGTGCGGGCGAGCATGCGCTCGCAATTCTCCCTGCGCGGGCTTGCCCGCAAGGCCGAATCCCTGGGCGCCGGCCTCTTCGGGGCCGCTTCCGAGCTACCGACGCTGATTCACCTCATGCTGGTGCGGCTCAAGCAGGGGCGCGTCACGGTCGAGATCGAGCTGAAGGGGATGGACAAGCTTGTGCGCGGCATCGAGCGCGGCGCCGCGCGCGTCGCCGTCGGCTTGGTCGTGGCTGCCTTCGCCACGCAGCTCGCGCCGCGGCTCATCGATCTCGGAACGCCGGCCTTCGTCATCATCGGAATGACCGTGGCGATGCTGGGCGTCGGCTGGCTGCTGCTGCTGAGCCGCGATCGCTGAGCGCCGCCTCTCGGGGCCGGGCAGATGCCGCCCATGGAGGACCGTCCCGCTCCCAGGCGTCTTTCCAGGGACCTGGCCGAGATCGTCGTCGGGCGGTCGGGTGCAAGGACGCGCGGCTCCCGACCGGATGCGGATTTGGGCTTCGCTCAAACGCCGCGCGGGCTTGCCGAAACGGAACCCGCTCCGATCAAGCGGATGCCGTCTCAGCATCCATTTCGGGCGTCAGCGCTCTATGCGCCGCGGAGACGGACCGGATCAGGCCGGTCCGACAGGGTTTCGAGGGAGTCCAGGATGTCGTCGGCCGGCTGCGGACGTCCGAGATGGAAGCCCTGCATGAAGGGACAGCCCATGGCTTGGAGCGTGGCGAGATCGTCGGCGGTCTCGATGCCCTCGGCGACGACTTCGAGATCGAGCGCGCGGCCGAGGCCGAGCACCGCCTGAACCAGCTCGCGCTTGTCCTCGGCCTCCGTCAGCCCGGTGACGAGACTGCGATCGATCTTGACCCGGTCGGCCCGCAGCTGGCGCAGCGAGGCGAGCGAGGAATAGCCGTTCCCGAAATCGTCGAGTGCGACCCGGATGCCGGCCCGTGACAGCGCCAGAAGCTTGCCCTGAACGGCCTCGATATCGAGCGCCGTCTCCTCGGTGATCTCGATTTCCAGCACCGTCGTCGGCAGGCCCAGCGCCCGCAGCCGTCCGAGGATGATCTCGTCGACCGGGATCTGGGCCATCTCCCGCGGCGAGACGTTCATCGCCACCGAGAGGGTATGAAAGCCCCGGCTGCGCAATGCGCAGAGCATGGTGCAGACCTGCTCCAGGATGAAGCGCAGCAGCGATTCCGTCAGCCCGGCCATGGCGGCGGCGGCGATCAGGTCGGGCGGCGAGACCCAGCCATGGACCGGGTGATGCCAGCGCACCAGCGCTTCCAGGCTGGTGGCGCTGCGCCCGCCACACCCGAAGATTGGCTGGAACCACACCTTCAATGCGCCCTCGGCCAGGGCCTGCGACAGGCCGCGCTCACATTCACGCCGCATCTCCAGGCGCTTGCGCAGGCCTTCGTCGAACAGGCGGAAATGGTTGCGGCCGGTATGCTTGGCGGCGTAGAGCGCCTCGTCGGCGCAGCTGAGCAGCTGCGTCAGGCTCTCGGCGGGCCTGTGGCAGATGCCGACGCTCATGCCGAGCCGGCCGGCATCGAAGCTGTCGAATGGTTCGGCCACCGCGCGGATCAGGCGTTCGGCGAGGGCGGCCGGGTTCTCTATGACCTGCGTCCGGTCGAAGACCACCGCGAATTCGTCGCCGCCCAGCCGGGCGATGTCGCATTCCGCCGGCAGGGTGGTCCGGATGCGCTGGGCGACCTCGATGAGGACGCGGTCTCCCATGGTGTGGCCGTAGACGTCGTTGACCAGCTTGAACCCGTCGAGGTCGAGCAGCATCAGGCAGACGGCGCCGCCGGTCGCCATCCGCGCCTCGGCCCGCTGCGTGAAGCCGGCCCGGTTGAGCAGGCCGGTGAGGCCGTCATGCGTCGCCCGCTGGTGCATTTCCTCCGCCAGGGCGCTCGCGCTCGCGTGAGCCGCCTTGCGGGCTTCGGCGAGGACGGTGGCCTCGTGCTTCAGGCGGCTCGTCTCGCGGAAATTCCGCTCCGTCGCGACCGCGCTGCGGACCAGCGCGGCGAGATACAACAGCACAGTGGCGGCGAGGCAAAGCCGATCGAACCCTCCGCCCGCCAGCAGGCAGCCCGCGACCGAGAGCAGCGGCGGCGTGATGAAGCAGACCGGAATGCGGGCGAAGGAGATGCCGTGGGTTACCGCGCCCGCCGTGATCCCGCAGGTCACGGTGAGATAGAACAGGGTCTGCGCGGAGGTGTAGCCATCGCACAGGACGGGCAGGAAGGCCCAGACAAGGCCGGAGAGCAAGGCAGCAAGGCAGGCGAGTTGCAGATGCCGGTCGATCGAGCGGGCCGCCATCTCCCTTGAGGATGAAGCGCCCTCCGGCAGCGTCGCCAGCCCGAGGCAAGGCGCCCGCGACAGGCCGAGACGCAGAAGATTGACGGCGATCGAGGCCGAGAACCACATGCCCCCCAGCGGGCCATGGCCGGAATTCAGGGCCACCAGGAAGCTCGCCAGCCCGAGCAGGCCGTTGATCGGCAGGGATTGCTGCAGGCTCGCGCGTGCCGATTCGAGTTGATCGCGGCGGATCAGCTTGTCGAGGTGCGGCCCGGCGCTTCGGACTAGGCGCATGAAGGACGAGCCTGGATCGAACGCTTCGGAGGTGAAGCGTCTCGCTCGTACACGCAAAGATTTTACAGAAGGTTGCAGCGAAATCCTTCCAGCTGATTGTCAACCAACACGACAAGACAATCATGCTGCTGGTCCTGCCATGCCGTCGCTGTCTTCGCCGATGACTTGAACAGCGCAGGCGAATGGCGGGATCATTGGGGCAGAGCTTGCACGATCGGATTTCGAGGGGGCGCCGCGCATGTCCATCGGTGCGTTGCTCGTCTCGGCGAAGCAGGCATCCCGTCGATCCGATGTCCTGACCCCGGAAGAACGATCAGGGAGAGTTCCGGTCGGATATTGCTGCTTTCGGTCGCGTCCACGTGGCGCCGCTCGGTTCTAGGTGCCTCCCACAAAGCTCCCGCTGCGCCGTCGCAGCCAGAGAGGACACGACGCGGAATCGGGAGTTTTGTGAGGCACTCTAACTACCGGGTCATACCAGATCCGCTTGATCCCTTCGGGATGGCGGATCTGAGCTTCGCTCAAGCGCTGCGCGGGCTGGCCGAGACGATCTCCGCTCGCATCGCGCGGAGATCGTCTCGGCCGGGGCGCCGACGTGCCGGATTTCCCTCTTTCGAGATCATCAGCATGCATGTTCTACGTTCGATTCGTCAGGTGTGCCGTGGCGGACTTGGCCGCCTCGTGACGGGGATCGTGACCGCTCTGGACGGCCTGACGGTCAGAGTTGGCCGCTTCTCCGAGCGGTGCGAGGCGGGGTTGGCCCGGCGGACACCGCATCTCAGGGCCCGATACCGCAGGGAGGGGCCGCAGCCGATCGATCTGCCCTTGCTCCACCTGTAGGCTCGACGAGGGGAAGCAGCGTGGTGAAAGGGATTTCGTTCCCGTGTGGAAAGAGGCCTGACGGCGCGTCCGTCAGGTTTTCTTGCGCAGGGGTCTCGCGAAACAGCCGGTACTCGGCGTGAAACCGGTCGCGGCGGAGAATTCCGCCAAGCCCGTTCCGTCGCCGGAGGACAGGAGTTGCAGCGTGGCGCAGCCCGCCATGCGGGCCGCCTGCGAGGCCGCTTTCAGCAATTGGCGGCCGATGCCCCGGCGGCGACCATCGGGAGCGACCAGGAGCAGGGTGATTTGCGCGACGGGCGATGTCTGTTCGAGCACAGGATACCAGTGCAGGACAACGATCCCGCTCGGAGGCCCCCATTCGAGGGCCAGTAAAGCCGTGCCGGAGCCGTAGCGAAGGGCTTCGAGCTGCTCGGCCAGGAGGTGCGACGGCGCGGGACGGCCCGCTGCGCTCAGCAACTCGGCAACCCCGACCGCATCGGCCGGCATCGCCGTGCGGATCTCCAAACCGTAACGGCTTCCCAAAAGGCAAACCCCGCTCGACGTTCAACCCGCTGAACGGCCATCACAGCCAATGCCCCGATCAGGACGCGAACGCCATGAGCCCAGGAGAGCAAGCCGGCTTGTGAGGCCACATGATGATGAATGTCTCTTCGCGCAGCGCCGAGAGGCGCGGTGCTGCTCCAACTCGTTTGAGTAGGCTTTGCCTGATCGGCTGCCGCTCGCTGGAGGTTCGTAGAGGCTGTGACGCTTCCAAGGAGACTGCGCCGCACCTGATTGCACAATGGGTTGGAGCGGAGTGGGACCCGTAGATTATCCACACTATTCCATCGATTTCCGCCTCTGATGTCCCGACCGCGGCACGCAAGAGCGTCCGGGAGCGCTGCGAATTTTTGAAGTGTCAGACGTCGCCGCTCGTGCTCTGTCTGTCCGATCCGCGGCAGAGGAAACGTCGATGGAGGGGGGGAGGCCTGACCGATCCGGTCAGCGGGACGACGCGTTCTGGATCAGGATCGCCGTCGGCGGCCTGATCGGTTGCCTGCTGATCTATGGATGCTGGCAGGCCTTTGCCTGGTTCGCGGCTCACTTCCCGAAGGACTTCCGGTAAGCGCGGCGAGCGGGTCGGATCATCCAGCATCACCGGGCCGACCTTGGCGATCACGCCTCGCACCGGATCGAGGCGCAGGCCGCCGAAGCGGCCACCCGTTCACATGGCCGCAGGCGCCACTTCGATGCACAAGCGCCAGGTGGGCTCAGGAGGCATAATCAGCGCTCTGCGTTGCAACGATTTCTGCAACAACAACAGCCGTTATGGGCTGAACCAGAGCTAAGTGATTGAGCCGGCTGGCGCTCCCAAGGGGACTCGATGAAGCCTTACGCTTCAAAGGGTTGTTATAAAGTGGGACCCGCATCCGTTCCTATGCGTTCCATTGCTTTCCATTGCTGAGGTCCCACTTTTCAGGCCTGTCCGCCAGCCCCACGAGGACCGGCGGCTCGGTCGACTGAGTTCGGCGCACGTCAGTCCGGTACGACCAAACCTGGGAAGCATCCGCAACGAAGAAACGAAGCCGGCGCCGGAGCGAGGCCGGGAAGAGTGGCTACGCACCCGGCGAGCGTCGGGAGGATTGCGCTTCCGTTGTCCGGGTTCGGCTCTCGTCCGCTTGCCCGACGCTGGTGCTCAGCTTCGGGGTTCTGATCGCAAAGGCGCTGAAGCCTGCCGATCCGACCGCGGCGACGAGTGCTCCGGCGAGGATCCACGTTGCCGTTTCTCGCTCGGGAGGCGCAAATACGATCAGGAGCGATGCCGCCACTGCAAGAAATGCCGTCAGTGCGTACAGGCATAGCTTCGTGATCATCTTGCTGCGAATATGCTCGGACATAAGTCTGGTCTGAGCTTCGATGGCCTCCTCTCCGTATGCGCTGGCTATTATGTTGCCGCGGTCATCCATCTCGACATGCGTGACTTTCTACCGCGCATAGATCTGTTCGGACAATCTATCACGGAGGGGCCGCCTTCCGGTACGTGCTGGGTTGGCGGGATGATCATGCGGGGGCCGCGTTGGCGATCGGAGGATGGAGCATCCGACCTACGGCGGCCCCTTCCGGTCTCGCGCCGTGCGGCCGAAGAGCGGCGGCAGGAGTGCAGAGGCCCGAATCCCCCCTCTCCGCCAATCGACCTGAAAAGCCTGATTTTTCAGAGAGAACCAAGGGAAACAGCGACTTCGCGGCCGCCCGGTGGTACACACGGGTGGAGCAGGCGGTTGTCGAAGCGGTTCTCGCGCGGGAGTCCACCGTCCACCAGGAAGCCCGGATCGGCCGCGAGCTCGGCGGCGAGGCGCGCGTCGGCCGCAGCATGGATCGCGCGGTCGTGCTCCGAGGCCGTGCGGATGCGCCGGCCCCTGCCGGTGAAGCGCCGCTCGGGCCCGGCCGGGATCGTCTCGACGGCGAACAGGCGGAACTCCGGGGGCCGGCCGGTCCGGGCGGAGAGGTCGATCAGGCGCTCGCGGTGGCCGCAGCATGGGCAGACGGCGGTGCCGGCGTCGAGGTGAAGCGGCTGGGATGCAGCCGCCCGTCGATGGAACTCACCATGTGGCAGATGATCTTCGGGCGCATGGGGTTCCTCGCGTTCGCGTGACTTGATCGACGTCCCCGTCGGGTATGGGGTGACCGGCTACAGTGTCGAGTAGTGGGCATGGTCCCGCCACCGGGCAGCGGCGATGTTCGCGCTCCGGCCTTCCCACTGCAGGAGCTTGCCCTTGTAGGTGCCGCTCACCTTCCAGACGGCCTTGGATTTCTGCTCCACGGCGAGCTCGTATTTCTCGCCGCGGACGACAACGGTCTTCGTCATCCGATACCTCTCTCCTTGTCGTGGCGGACGATGATACGGGGTTGCCCGTCCGGGCTACTCGCCCCGGTACTGAGCGTCGGTGACGTGCTCCATCCACTCGACGACCTTGCCGTCGAGCGCCTCCGCGATGGCGACATGGCTCATGCCGGCGGTGGCCGAGGCCCCGTGCCAGTGCTTCACCCCCGGCCTGATGCGGACGACGTCGCCGGGTCGGATCTCCTGGATGGGACGGCCCCATTGCTGTACCCGGCCGGCCCCGGCCGTGACGATCAGGGTCTGCCCGAGTGGGTGGGTGTGCCAGGCCGTGCGGGCGCCCGGCTCAAAGGTGACGAGCGCCCCCGACATGCGCGACGGGGGCTCTTCCTTGAGCATCGGATCCACGCGCACCGCGCCGGTGAACCACTCCGACGACCCCTTGACCGAGGGCTGGGGAGCTATGCGGGAGATTGGGTGACGACGGTGTGTTGAAGGCGGCGTATCGAGGCGGGGTGGGTAACCCCCCCACACCCTCCACACAGCGCTAAACCCCCTGGGGCACCCTGCCCCCACGTCCCGGCTTCT
>NZ_NKUI01000165.1 GCF_014845115.1 Methylorubrum zatmanii
GCCGTGCGCCGGAGGCGCACCCTCCCCTCGCCTGGAGCCGCCGCCCATGACGGAGTCCCCGACTTGCCCCGCCGGACAGGGGCACGCCGCCCCTGCCGGCGCCCGCCGCGCCACCGGCCCGGACGTCCGGGCGCGGCAAGGCCCGGCCATCCTCCGCCTCTGGCGCGTGGTGCCCGCGACCGGGCTCCGGCCGGCCACGGCCGAGGCGCTGCTGGCCACGCTCCGGACCTGCGCGCCGCCCACCCGCCATCGCTCCTGGGGCGAGGCCCTCGACGGCGACGCCGCCGCCCTGACCCGCGTCGCGGTCACGGTCCTGCGGGTCTGCGGCCCGGAGAGCCGCCTGACGGACCTCGTCGCGAGCGCGCTCCTCGCGCAGGCGCTGCGGGGCGAGCCGGCCGCCGCGGCGCTGCTCGCGCACGCCCTGCGCCGGCTCGGCGAGCGTCGCCCGGGCGAGCCCCACCTCGCCCGGCTCGCCGCGTCCTGGGACGCCTGGGCGCCCCCGCCCGGGGACCGAGCACCGGGGGCCGCCGCGGGCGCTCCCGCCCGCGCCGCGCCGGAAGGGCGCGGCGACCGGTCCCGTCCCCCCGCCGGAAAGGAACGCGGCTTGCGCCTCTGGATCCTGTCTGACCTGCACCGCGACGTCGGCCTGCCCTGGACGCCCGCCGAGATCCCGGACGCCGACGTGGCGGTCGTGGCCGGCGACGTTCGGGAGGGCCTGGTCGAGAGCGTCACCTGGCTCGCGCACGTCATCCGCCCGCACATGCCGGTGGTGTGCGTGGCCGGGAACCATGAATTCTATCGGCGGACCTTCGTCGAGGAGCTCGCGCGCGGGCGGGCGGTCGCCGCGAACCTCGGCGTGCACCTGCTGGAGGACGACACCGTCGTGATCGGCGGCGTCCCCTTCTCGGGATGCACGCTCTGGACCGACTACGACCTCGACGGCCCCGACCTGCGCGCCGCCTCCATGGAGGATGCCCGCCGGGGCATGAACGACCATCGGCTGATCAGCTTCCAGACCAAGCCCCGGTGGATGCGCTTCCGGCCGGAGGAGGCGCTCGCCGTCCACCGGGTCTCGCGGGCCTACCTGGAGGGCGCACTGGCCGCTCCCGCGGCCGCGCCGCGTCGGCCGCACGTCGTGGTGACCCACCACGCGCCGAGCGCCCGCTCCGTCGCGCCCGCCTTCCGAGGCAAGCCCCTCAACCCGGCTTTCGCCTCGCGGCTCGACGCCTTCGTCGAGCAAGCCGGCCCGACCCTCTGGGTGCACGGCCACACCCACGCGTCGATGGACTACCGGCTCGGCGAGACGCGGGTGCTCTGCAATCCGAAGGGCTACGGCGGCGAGAATCCCGCCTTCGACCCGGCCCTGGTCGTGGAGGTCTGACGCCGCCAAGCCCGCGGATCGACGGCGGTTCCGCATGCCCCGCGTCCGGCGGGCGCGCCGCCCTGCCCCCGCGCGTCCTTCACCCCCTTTCCCCGGGAGCCCGATGACGAAGATCCCGCCCAACCTCGCGCGCCCGGTCGTCCCGAGGCGGCTTCCGCGCGGCCTGTGCGCGGGACCTGTCCCGGAGGGGCGCGACGCTGCCTCGCCGCGCCGGCTCGCGGCCGATGCGGCGGCCGCGTCGGCGCTCGGCACGGTCGGCACGGCGCGGGCCTCGAACCCCGAGGCCCCGGAATTCCCGCGGCCGGCGCCGGTTCTGCCGCCCCCGGACGGCGTCGCGATCCAGGCGTTGCGCCGACGCGGCGGCTTGGTCCGCCGGTCGCGCCCGGCTGCCGAGGCCGTGCCGCGCGTGCGGGAGCGCGGCCGGGGGTCGCTCGGGACGAGCCCGCTGACGGCGCCGCCCCCTGCGCCCGCGCTGGAAACGCCCCCGCGGGGCCGGCCGGGCCCGCTCCCCGCGCGCCCGCCGTTGCCGGTGGGCCCCGGGCACGCCGGTCGGGCGCCGGAGACCGCGCGCGGGCCCGGCGGCGGCGGGACGCCCGCGGGGATGCGCCTGTGGATCCTCTCGGACCTGCGGGTCGATCGGGCGCCCTACGAGCTTCCGCACCCTCTGCCGGAGTTCGACGCGCTGCTCGTCGCCGGCGACGTCTGCACCGGCATCGAGGCCGCGTTGGCTTGGCTCGCCCGGGCGCTGGACGGGCGCCAGGGAAGCCGGCCCGTGGTGATGGTGCCGGGCAACGCGGAGTACTGGTCCGACGTCCCCATGGTCGAGGCGCTCGCCCGGGGCCGCGCCCTGGCGCGGGAGCTCGGTCTCCATCTCCTCTCGGACGCCTGCGTACGCCTCGACGACGGCCACGGCCGCGGCGTGCACGTGGTCGGCGCAACCTTGTGGACGGACTGGGCCCTGCATGGGCCGGCCCGCGCCCGCCTCGCGCGAGGGTATGCCCGGCATCACTGGCCGGATGCCCGCCGCATCCGCCTGCGCGCCGGCCGTGACTGGTCGCCACCGGACGCCGCCGGGGCCCACGCCCGCTCGCGCGCCTACCTGGAGGACGCGCTCGGCTCCATCGCCTACCAGGAGGTCGGCTTCCGGGCGACCGCGACGTCCGTCGTCACCGGCGTCGCGCGCGGGGACCGCGCCGTGGTGTTGACCCACCATGCCCCGTCGCGCCGCTCCCTGGCCGCGGATTGGCCCGGCTGGCTCGGCGACGAGTGGGTCGCCGCCGCCCTCGTCTCCGACCTCGAACCGCTGATGAGCGGCTGGGGCGCCCCGAGCCTCTGGGTCCACGGTCACGTCCCGAGCCGCGCCGACTACAGGCTGGGCCGGACCCGCGTCGTGGCGAACCCCACACCGGGGCGGTACCGGGGCCCATCAGCACGGCCTGACGGCCGCGGTTGCCATGCGGGCCCCACCCGAGCTCCCACGTGAGCCCGGCTCCCCTACACCGGTTCCGGCGCCATCGGCCGACAGGATCCGGCGTGGTCACCCGATGACGGGACGGGCGCCCGCCCGGGCCGGAACCGCGGCGCCCGGGTTCCGGGTTGCGGCCCGGGACCCGCCACGTGGGCCCATGCCCGGTCGGTGGCTACGGCTAGCAAGAGCCGCCGCCGCACCCGATCTCCGTGCAGGCCACCACGCCCCGGGCGGTGTCGGCCACGAGCTCCTCGGTGAGGCGTAGCAGGCTCTCGACGCGCGGGTCGCTGAGGCGGTAGCGCACGAAGCGCCCCTCCTGCTCGCGCAGGACCAGCCCGCAATCGTACAGGCAGCCCAGGTGGTTCGAGACGTTCGACTGCGTCAGCCCCGTGGCCTGCACGATCTCCGACACGCTCAGCGCCCCGGGGCGCAGCGCCTCCAGGATGACGAGGCGCGAGGGATCGGACAGGCCGCGGCAGAGCTTGGCCATGTGTTCGGCCTTCCGGCGCAGGGCCGCCGGCGCAGCGCTGCGCTGGGGTCGAGCACGCCGCCCGGGCAGGAGGGTCTGGTCTTCAGCCATGCTTGGACATCGTCATTCGCTGATATGTGGCGCGACGCCTCTCGATCCCCAGCCCGGCCAGCCCGTGCGGCGCGTCGATGCCGGGTCTCCACCATGTGGAGCCGCACAAGCGCGCCTCGTCAGCCGATCCGGCCGAGGGCTGGCCAGGTTTCCAGCAGCCAGGAGCCGATCTCGGTCAGGCGGCCCGTCATCATGGCGAGCCCCATGCCGATCATCACCCCTCCGGCCGCGAGATTGAGGAGCCGCCCGAACCGGCCGAGGCCCCGCCCGAGGCCGAGCAGCCGGTCGGTGAACAGCGTGGCCAGCAGGAACGGCAGCCCGAGCCCGAGCGAGTAGGCGGCGAGCAACACCAGGCCGCCCGCGCCGGCGGTGACGGTGGTCACGGCGAGGATCGACCCGAGCACGGGTCCGATGCAGGGTGTCCAGCCGAAGGCGAAGGCCAGGCCGAGGAGGTAGGCCCCGCCGGGCCCGCCGCCGGCAAGCGCCCCGTGGTAGCGCAGGTCGCGTTGCAGGGCCGGGAGCCGCAGGACGCCCGTCGTCACCAGGCCGAAGAGGAGGATGACGGCGCCGCCGATGATGCCGGCCTCAGACCGGTAGGACAGGACGAGCCGGCCCAGCGCCGTGGCGCCGGCGCCCAGAAGGACGAACACGGTCGAGAAGCCGAGCACGAAACACAGCCCGAGGGGGAGCGCGCGGACGGCCGGACCGGCTCGCGCGCCGCTCCTGGCTTGGCCGGCGAGTGACCGGCCAGCCACGAAGGAAACGTAACCCGGCACCAGCGGCAGCACGCACGGGGACAGGAACGAGACCGCGCCGCCGGCAAAAGCGGTCAGCAGACCCGCCGTCGAGACCTCAGGCACCGGCGCGCTCCACGGCCGCGTCCGACGCGATCCGGCCGTCGCGGACGTTGACGAGCCGCTGCGCCCTCGCGGCCACGGCCGGGCTGTGGGTCACCATGACGAGGGTCCGTCCGTGGCGGTGAAGCGCGGCCAGCCGGTCGAGGACGTCCGCCTCGGCGGTCGAGTCCAGGTTCCCGGTCGGTTCGTCGAGAAGCAGGAGATCCGGGTCGTTGGCGAGCGCCCGGGCCAGGGCGACGCGTTGTTGCTGGCCCCCGGAGAGCTGG
Source organism: Methylorubrum zatmanii (assembly GCF_014845115.1). Taxonomy (GTDB): domain Bacteria; phylum Pseudomonadota; class Alphaproteobacteria; order Rhizobiales; family Beijerinckiaceae; genus Methylobacterium; species Methylobacterium zatmanii. Next base: position 4,553 of record NZ_NKUI01000165.1, read on the forward strand.
CCCGGCAGATGGCCGGCCCGGTCGGCGAGCCCCACTTGGTCCAGGAGGTCGAGCCCCTTGCCGCGTGCCCGGGACGCGGGCCAGCCGCCGAACCAGAGGGCGGTCTGAACGTTTTCGAGCGCGGTCAGGTGCGGCAGCAGATTGAAGAACTGGAACACGAAGCCGATCTTGCGCGCTCTCACCGCGGCGAGGCGGCGTGCGCTCAGGCGGGACAACTCCTCCCCATCGAGATGGACCTTCCCGCTCGTCGAGCGGTCGAGGCCGCCCATCAGGTGCAGCAGCGTGCTCTTGCCATGGCCGGAGGGCCCGACGACCGCGACCCAACTGCGCCGCTTGATCGCGAGCGACGCCTCGTCCAGGGCCACCGCCGCCGCCTCGCCGCGGCCGTAGACCCGGGAGACCTTCTCCAAGCGGACCAGCGCATCTGCCTCAGACATGTCGGATCGCATCCATCGGTGTGAGCCGCGCCGCGCGCCAAGCCGGATAGAACCCGGCGAGCAGCGCCAAGGCGACGGAGAACGCCAGCACGCCCGCCATCGTCCCGGGGTCGAGCGCCGGCGTGGGCGATTGGCGCAGGGCCGCCGTGAAGGGATTGTCGGCAAGGGACGGCCCGATCCGGTAGGCCGCCAGCACGCCGAGGCCGAGGCCGATCAGCCCTCCGAGCCCGCCGTAGAGACCGGATTCCAGGAGGAAGCCGATGAACAGCGTGCGCCGGGTTCCCCCGATGGCCTGCAGGATGCCGATCTCGCGCCGCCGCTCGTAGACGGCCGTCATGAGCGTGTTGGCGATGCCGAAGGCGGCGGCCACCACGCCGACGATGGCGACCGCCTGCATCGCCGCGCCGACGGTGCCGACGATGGAGAGGACCGAGCTCACGAGCTGCTTGTCCGACACCACGGCGACGTTGGCCGCCTCCTGGATGCGCAGGCTGATCTCGTCCGCCCGCTCCAGGTCGTCGACCTGCACGGCGACGAAGGAGACCTTGCCCTCGGTCTCGTAGATGCGCTGGACGACGGCGAGCGGCGCGAAGGCGGCGACGTCGTCCTTGGTTCCGGTCGTGTCCAGGACGCCGACGACCGGGAGCGGGCGGCCGCGGACGGTGAAGGTCTCCCCCGGCCGCAGCCCGAACTGCTGGGCGATGGCCGCGCCGATGACCACGCCTGCCTCGTCGGGTCCCTGGAAGTAGCGTCCCTGGCCCACGCGCCAGCCTTGGAGCGCCCGCATCGCCGTCGGCTGGATGCCGATCAGCGGCACCGGGCGGTTCCGGAAGGCCGTGCGCTGGTTCAGGTAGGGCACGGCCGTCCGCACCCCCGGCACCGCCGCGATCTTGGCGAGTTCCGTCATCGCGATGGCTTCCGGCAACTGCTCGCCGGTGAGAACCGAGATCTGCTCGTAGGCGCACCAGCCCTTCGGGGTGACGACGAGGTTCGCCCCCAGCCCCTGCGCCTGGCGCCGGATCTCCTGGGTCAGGCCCTGGCCGAGCGTGAGAAGGGCCACGAAAGCCGCGATGCCGACGGCCACGCCCGCCAGCGTGAACGCGAAGCGGCCGGGCCGGCGGACGAGATTGCGCCAGACAAGGGTTCCGAGATTCACGCTGCGTCTCCCGCCGAGCCTGCCGTCGTGCCGCCAGGGCGCGTCATTGGAACTGACCGTGGTTCTTCAGGCCGGTCACCCGGAAATACGGGTGCCGGTCGCCCTGGACGAGCTCGCCTTCCAGGTCGACCTCGTCCCAGCGCGCAACCGGCATCGCGGTCTCCGCGCTGACCGGCAGGTAGAACTTCGCGCAGTTCGTCGATTTGCAGATCTTGGCCTCGCGGGCATCCACAACCACGAACTTGCGGGGGCTGGTGCCCTCGGCTCTGGCGACGACCGCGCGCAGCGTGATGCCGCCCTTATAGTTGAAGGGATCCGCGGCGATGTCATCGACCTGGAGCGCGCCGGGCGGGAGCGGCCGGGGCGTGCCGCCCAGCCCAGCGAGGACGTTTCCGGTCGCGCCCCGGGTGTTGGCCCAGAGGGCTCCTCCCAGGACGGCGATGCCGACGGCCGTGAGCGTCGCGAGCGCGAGCCGGGACGTGCGCGAGGGGGGTGTTGCCGCGTTCATGAGGTCCTTCCTCTCTGTTGGGCGATGGCATTTCTCAGGATGGCCTCGATCCGCGGCCCGTCCCATTCCGCCGGCCCGACGAAGCGGCCGATCTCATGGCCGTCCCGGTCGAACAGGAGGGTGGTCGGCAGCCCCGCGGCCCCGACCTGCGGCAGGACGGCTCCCGCGCTGTCGAGGAACACCGACAGGTGCCGCACGCCGGCGGTTTCGTAGAACCGGCGCACGACCGCGGCGCCGCCCCGGTCCACGGACAGGGCGACGACCTGGAAGTCCGGCCCGCCGAGCTTGGCTTGCAGACGGTCCAGCGCCGGCATCTCGTGGCGGCAGGGCAGGCACCAAGTCGCCCAGAGATTGACGAGAACGACCTGGCCGCGGAAATCCGCCAGGCGAGCCGGATGTCCCTCGCCGTCCACGAACGCCAGCAAGGCGGGGGAACCGGGGCCGGCGACCTTCGACCAGAGCGCCCCGCCGGCGAGGAGCAGGACAGCGGGGACCAGCCACGCCAGGCGCCGGGTTGCCGGCCGCTTCAGGCTCTCCATGCGGGTCTGGCTCATGCCCGCGCCTCGGTCGCGCGCGGCACGGCTGGGTCTTGGTCAAGCCGAAGTGGCGGGCATCCGGGCTTGTCGGGACCGCCCCCGCCGGGCCGCGCGCCGGACCTCGGACGTAAGAGGCGGGCCGAGTTCGCGAGAATTCCGAAATCGGGTCCCGCCTGCGCGGCGGCTGCCAGCGTCGGCGGCAGGAGGCCGGACGCCGCGAGGCTGAGGCCGGTCAGGTTGTAGACGACCGTGAAGCCGAGGTTGAACCGCACGGCCCTCATGGTGCGCCGCGCGATGCGGACCACCTCGGGCACGAGGGTCCAATCCTCGCGCATGAGCGCGACATGCGAGGCCTCCAGGGCGACGCCGCTGCCCGCGGCGCCCATCGCGATGCCGACGTCGGCCTGGGCCAGCGCCGGTGCGTCGTTGACGCCGTCGCCGATCATCACGACGACGTGCCCGCGGCTCTGGTACTCCTTGACGACCGCGATCTTCTCCTCCGGCAACAGGTCGGCGCGGTAACCCAGGCCGAGCGGTCCGGCGAGCGCAGCGGCGGTGCGAGCGTTGTCGCCCGTCACCAGCTCGAAATGCCGGATGCCGAGCGCCCGCAGCGCGGCGAGGGCGGCCGGCACCGCGGGCCGCTCGGTGTCCGTCGCCGCCAGAACCCCGACAGGGCTGCCATCGCAGGCCACGACCACGAGCGTCTTGCCCGCCGCTTCCAGATCGGCCATCCGCGGCGGTATGTTAAATCCTTCCGGCAGCAGGCGTCTGCCGCCCACGGTGACCGTCGCGCCCGCGATACGCGCCCGCACGCCGTGGCCGGGCATGGCCTCGAAGTGCTCGGGCTCAGCCGGACAGAGCTGGCGTTCGGCCGCCGCCGCTCGCACCGCCTCGGCCAGGGGATGTTCGGAGTAGCGTTCCGCGCCCGCCGCCATCCTCAGCAACCGCTCCTCGCCCGGAGCGCCCGATCCATCGAACGGCACGACGTCCGTGATCCGAGGCCGGCCGAACGTCAGCGTGCCGGTCTTGTCGAGCAGCACCACGTCGGCCCTGGCGAGAGCCTCCAGGTAGCGCCCACCCTTGATCAGGAGACCGCGCCGGGCGGCGCTGCCGATCGACGCGATCATGGCGACGGGCGTGGCCAGCGCGAACGAACAGGAGCAGGCCACCATCAGCACCGCCGCGGTCGCGAGCGCGTTTCCACTCACGAAGAAGGTGGCGGTCGCGACGGCGATGACGACGGGCAAGTACCAGGTCGCGAACGTGTCCGCGATGCGCTGCACGTCGGCGCGGTGTCGGTCGGCCTCCTCGACCATCTTGATGACCCGGCCGAAGGTCGTGTCGACGCCGATGGCGGTCGCTCGGACACGCAGGGCGCCGAGTTGAGCGAAGCTCGCCGCGAAGACGCGCGCGCCGGGGCCCGCTTCGACCGGCATCGACTCGCCGGTGATCGAGGCCTGGTTCACGGTGGCCTGTCCGGCGATGACCTCGCCGTCGACGGGAACCTTCTCGCCCGGGCGCACGACCACGGTCTCGCCGATCCGCACCTCGGCGACCGGCACTTCGATCTCGGACCCGTGGCGCTCGACCCGGGCTTTTTCGGGAGCGAGGCTGGTCAACTCCCTGACGGCGCGGCGTGCGCGCTCGGCGGTGAAATGCTCGACGTAATCGGCGAGCCGCATGAAGAACACGACGATGATCGCGGCCGGCCAAGCGCCCGTGAGCACGGCGGCGCCGAGGCCGACCGTCATGAGGGTGTGCGAGGTCACCCGCCGCCTGAACGCGGCGCGCAGGACGGAACGGAAGATCGGGTAGCCGCCGAGGAGGACCGCCGCGAGCCAGAGCGGCCATGCGACAAACCCGGACAGCCGGTCCAGGAGACCGGACCATTCGGCGAAGACCACGAACCCGACGACAGCCCCCAGGGTCGCGCCGAAGGCGGCGAGCAGACCGGCCGAGAAGCTGGCCATCGTGTTCTGCAGCGCAGGGTCGCGCGCGGCCGAAACGGCGCCGCAGCCGTCGCCGCACCCGCATGCCGGGGCGTCGGCGGCGTCGTGGCCCGGTCGTTCGCTCAGCATGGCTCGGCCTCCGCGCGCGGGGCCGGTATCGGGGCGACACCCCGTGCGGTGCCGGCCGGCCCTGCTTCCGGCAAGCGCAGCGCGACCGCGCCGCCCGGGTCGCGCAGGTCCCGCGGCCGGGCGCTCGGATCCGGTGTCGCCGTGCGGTGCGTCACACCCGCGTGTTTCTGGGCGCCGATGCGGCGGGCAGGGGTATTCGGGGCCATTCACGAAACCGTGCGGAGGGGTGGGGACGAGCGCCCGGACGGGTTCGCCCCCTCAGGAACCGAGCATGGGGGCGATGATTTTTTCGATGTCCTCCATCGAAAGGTTCCCAGCGTACCTTTGTCCGTTGATGAAAAAAGTCGGCGTTGAACTCACCTTGAAGGTCTCGGTGGCGCGCCGCCTCACGGCGCTGACCGACGCGTATAACTTCTGATCTTTGAGGCAGGACTCGAATTTTTCTTGTTGAAACCCAGCTTGCCGCAGGATCGCCTGCAGATCGTCCAGGGGCTTGGCAGTGAAAGCCCAGTCCTTCTGATGATCGAAGAGTAGATCGGTGACCGGGTAATAGCTTGCATGGCCCTTGCAGCGGGCCAGCATGAATCCGGCGGTCGCCAGGGGGTCCAGCGGAAACTCGCGCAGGATGAAGCGCACCTTCCCCGTGTCGATGTAGCGCCGCTTCAGCTCCGGGTACGTCTCTCGGTGAAATGCCGCACAATGGCCGCATGTCAGGGACGCGTATTCGACAATCGTCACCCTGGCGTCCGGCGACCCGAGCACGACATCCCCGAGCGGCCCCGCCTCGGCGAGTTCCCGGGCCGATACGTTTTGTGCAAGGGCCGGCTTCACGGTTGCCGAGGCCGAGGCTATCAACAGCAGCCGAAGTGCTCCGCGTCGGTTCATCGCAATTCGCTTCCTCGGCAGATGCTTGGATGCGGCTCGCCCGGTCTGCGGAATGGGGCCTGGCGGGCGCTGGGATGCATGACGGTCAGCACGAAGCCCTGTCGCATTCGCGGATGTTCGCGATGGCCCGCTGCAGCGCTTCGACGCCCACCGCGCCCGCGATGATGCCGTCGTTGAGGACGAACGCCGGGGTCCCCGTTATGCCGAGCTGGTCGGCCAGGGCGGCATTCTCCCGGAGCACGGTCGCGACCGCCTCGTCCTGCATGTCCTTCCGCAGCTTCCCGGGATCGAGCCCGAAGTCCTTGGCGACCGCGAGGGCGCGTTCCCCATCGGCGCGGCCTCGCGTTTCCATCAGCTTGTCATGGAACTCTCGGAGCTTGCCTGCGGGCAGTCCCCGCTTCGCGGCGATTGCGACGCGGCTGGCGTCGGTCGAGGCCGCCCCGAGAACCGGGAACTCCTTGAGGACCACCCGCAGCTTCGGATCGCTCTTGACCAGGGCGTCCACATCGCTTCTCGCCTTTCGACAGTACGGGCAATTGTAATCGAAAAACTCCACGAGCGTGACGTCGCCGGCCGGATTGCCGATAACGTAATCGTTTGCGGAGTTGACCAGCTTACCGCGCGCTTCGCGCAGTGCGACAGCTTGTGTCGCCTTCTGCGCCTCCTGCTGGCGGCGCTCAAGCTCGGTCAAGGCCTCCTGAACCACGTCCGGGTTCTTCAGCAGATACTCCCTGATGACCGCTTCGATGGCCGGCCGCTGCTCCGCGCTCAGGATGCCGGACTGACCCTGAGCGACGGCCGGAGCGGAGGCGAGCAACCCGATGAGGGCGAGGCGAAACGGGATCATGAGTGCCGAATGGCTCCTTCCGACCGGCCCCGACCGAGGGGCTTGCGGTACCGATCATCTCATCATATTGCCATGTGCTGATATGTCTGGCAAGCGCCTGGCTCGGGCGGCGCGCCGGCACACCCCGGCCGCGCGATCCTGGGGTGTCAGGCCGTCCTATGCGGAGATCCCGAAACGCGATGTCACGTTCAACGACGGCGACGGTGATACCGCAGGGGCGGCGCCGTTCACGCGGACGGAAGCACCGGAGCCATGGAGCGGTACCCTCGCGCCCGACCAGCGGCTCGCCTGCGTGACGAGGCTCTGCCGCACCTGAAGTTTGGAGACGGCCTCTCATGACCCCATCGGCCCGCCCGGCGCGGATCGGCATTCTGACGGTCTCGGACCGTGCGAGCTCAGGCGGCTACGCGGACGCGAGCGGGCCGGCCATGCATGCCGTCCTGGCGGAAATCCTCGCCTCTCCCTGGGAGGCGGTCGCGCGCACCGTGCCGGACGGCGTCGAGAGCGTGCGTGACGCCCTGATCCGGCTCGTGGACGACGCGCACTGTGACCTGGTCCTGACCACCGGCGGGACGGGGCCGGCGCCCCGCGACCTCACCCCCGAGGGTACCGAGGCCGCCTGCGACAGGATGATGCCCGGCTTCGGCGAACTGATGCGGCGGCGCGGCCTGGATCAGGTGCCGACCGCCATCCTGTCGCGGCAGACGGCGGGCCTGCGCGGCAAGGCGCTGATCGTGAACTGTCCCGGGCGTCCCTCGTCCATCCGCGTCAGCCTGCTCGCCGTATTCCCGGCCATCCCGTATTGCCTGGACCTGATCGGGGCAGCGCGTATCGAGACGGATCCGGCCGTGGTGCAGGCGTTCCGGCCGACTTAACCCGCCGGAGACCGCCCGGTCTGCCACGGTTCTCCCCTCTCCTTGCGATGGCGGCATCGATGGCGCAGAGGGCATTGAGGGACTGCCCACCGAGCAAGGCCCGGTGGCCTGTCGCGACGCGTGAGAACGGGTACGCGTACCGGATGACCGCCGTCGCGGGCTCCAGGCCGATCAGGTCCCGCCGCCGCAAGCGTCCCAGGCGGGCTCGCGCATGATCCTCGGCGACGCCCACCGTGGCGGCGATGGCGCCAGGGTGGACGTCCCCGTGCCGCGTAGAGGCGGCGGACGGCGCGCCAGAGCCGATCCTCATCGGCCTCCAGCGGACGCGCTTACGCCTCGATCAAGCTGGACCGCGCAGCCGTCGCCGGGCGAGCGCGGCCCGCGCGCCAGGCGAGACAGCGGCCGACCATTCCGGGCGGAGCACGCCCGGCCTGATCTCGACGGCAGAACGCTGCGGTCTCGCCTGCAGGTCGGAAGACATCCCCCTGCGGATCCTGGGCATCCCGGTTAACCGGCGCAGCAGGACAATTTCCTGACGTCCCTGTCGAAGGTCTGGGCCGCGAGCTTGAGACCCTCGACGGTGGTCAGGTATGGGAAGATCGTCTCCGCGAGCGCGTCGATGGTCAGCCCGCCGCGGATGGCCATCGCCGCCGTCTGGATGCTGTCCGCGCCCTCGGGGGCCAGGATATGCGCTCCCAACAGCTGCCGGGTCGCGCGATCCGCCACGAGCTTGATCAGCCCGCGCGTGTCGCGCGCCGCGAGCGCGCGGGGCACGTTGTCGAGCGTGAGCACCGAGGTGCGCACGTCGTACCCGGCCGCCCGGGCCTGCACCTCGGTGAGGCCGACGCTTCCGACCTGAGGGTCGGTGAACACCACGGCCGGCATCGCCCTGTTGTCGTAGCGCAGGCTGTCGCCGTTGAGGGCGTTCTTGGCGGCCAGTTTCGCGCCGTAGGCCGCCATGTAGACGAACTGGTCCTTCCCGGTGACGTCGCCGGCAGCGTAGATGCCCGGCTTCGAGGTGCGCATGCGGTCGTCGACCACGATGGCGCCCGTCGGCGTCTGGGCGACACCCGCGTCGGCGAGACCGAGGTCCTCGGTATTCGCGGTGCGCCCGGTCGCCGCCAGGATCCGCTCGGCCGTGACGGTCTCCCGGCGGCCGTCCCGCCAGAACGTAAGGCTCACGCCACCCTCCGTCCTGTCCACGGCCTCGTAGGACAGGCCGCCCAGAACGGCGATGCCTTCGCCGGCCAGATAGCCGGCGAGGGCCTCCCCGATCTCCGGCTCCGCCGCGGGCAGGAGCCGGCTGCGGCAGACGAGCGTCACGGCGACCCCGACCCGCGCGAAGGTCTGCGCAAGCTCCGCGCCGATGTAGCCGCCGCCGAGGACGATCATCGAGCGCGGAAGTTCGGTGAGGGCAAGCGCCGCGGTGCTGTCGAGGGGCGAGGCGTCGGCAAGGCCGGGAATGTTCGGCATGGCCGGGCGCGTGCCCGTGGCGATGAGGATGCGATTCGCCGCGAAATGCCGGCCCCCTGCCTCGACCCCGCCGGCGACGAGGCGCGCGCGACCCTCGTGGTAGGACACGTTGTTGTAGGCCGGCAGGAGGTCCGCGTACTTCGCCTGGCGCAGGCCCTGCACCAGGGCGTCCTTCTGGGCGACCTGGGCGCGCCAGTCGGTCACCCGAGCCTGGGCCTGGATGCCCGCGAACCGGCCGCCCGCGGTGTTGGCATGGTGCACGGTCTCCGCGGCCCGGATCAGGGCCTTCGAGGGGACGCAGCCCACGTTCACGCAGCTGCCGCCCAACGTGCCGTGCCCGATGAGGGCGACCTGTGCGCCCTGCTCGGCGGCCGTGATCGCGGCCGAGAACCCGGCCGAACCGGCGCCGACGACGACGAGGTCGTAGGGGCCGCTGCCGTTGTTCCCGCGCGGGGTGCTGCAGCAATCGCTCATGATCTCAGCTTCCGTGTGTGTTCGTCCGCGCCGCGGCACTCGGATGCCGCCGGACGCGTGGAGGTGTTGAACCGATCGGGCTTGATCCCGGCTGAGCTGCCCAGGACGAGGATTGGCGGGACCGGGACACCGTCGGCCCCGGTGGCCCCGGCCGCGAGACCGCCCGATCCTGGGACGGCCACCGGGATGGGCGTCGCGCGCCAGGGCGCGGCCGGGCAGGCGCCGGCTCGAAGGAGATGGCGGTCGCCAGAATGATGTCCCGGGCCTCGTCAGCGCGCCTGAGCGGGGCTGCCGGTGATGTCGGCGGCCGCGTTCCTCACCTCCTTCACGGAGGACGGGTACCCGGCGTTGGTGGCCGCCCCGGACAGGGCCTCGGCCGTGACCTTGTCGTCGTCGAAGGTCACGGTGGCCGTGGCCGTGCCGCCACGTTCGACGACCGTGACCTGGGTCACCCCGTCGAGGCGCGACAACGTCTTCTTGACGATGGGCGCGCAGGTGACGCAGCTCACGTTCTGGACGTCGAGAATGGCCGTGCGCGGGGCGGCGAAGGCGCCACCGGCCGGCGCCAGGACCGATCCGGCGATGAGGGCGCGAAGCAAGATCTTCATAGTGATCTCCTGGGTAAGGACGGTGAGGGTCAGACGAACAGGGGGGCGGTGTAGGGGAAGGTCACGGCCGCCAGGACGAGTGCGGCGGCAATCCACAGCCCGATCCTGGCGAGACGGCCCGAGCCGGGCCGCGCGCACGCGCCGGCATCCGCGCAGGCCGCCGGCCGGCGGTAGGCCCGCCAGAACCCGAAGCCAAGGAACGCCACCGCCGCGGCGATGAAGACGGGCTGGTAGCGCGCGAGCGCGGTCAGGTTGCCGATCCAGGCCCCGCTGACGCCGAGGCTGAAGAGTGCGAGGGGCAGGATGCAGCAGGAGGAGGCTCCGAGCGCGGCGAGGATGCCGCCGACGGCAGCGATCCTCTGCCCGTCCCCTTCGGCCTCGCTGCGCGGTGCGACCGTGCTCTCGCATGGAGCCGTGCCAACCAACTTGTCCATGTGGGATCCTTTCGATGTCCGGATTGTGCAACCTGTAGCGACTACAGGTGCAAGCGCTGATTTGGGCCGTTCACGTGTTCCTCGCTCCGGCCTCGGGACGGCTCTGCGGGCTGCCCCGGTGGGATCGGGTCCAGGATGAGGGATCGGCCCGTCCGGCCCGGTCACCACGCGACGGTAGAAGCAGCTGGAGCGGCCGGTGTGACAGGACCCTGCTCGACCGGCCAGGCGAACCCTCAGCCAGATCGCGTCCTGGCCGCAGTCCACCCGGATCTCCTGGACGTGTTGGACCTGCCCGCTCGTCGCGCCCCTGTGCCAGAGGCGCTGCCGGGACCGGCTCCAGAACCACGCCTCACCGGTCTCGATGCTCCTGTGGAGCGCGGCGGCCTTCATCCAGGCCAGCATCAGGACGGCGCCGGAGCCCGCGTCGGTGGCAACGGCCGGAAGCAGCCCGGCGCCGCCGAAGCGTGGCAATAGCGCGGCGCATTCCTCGCGGGCGATGGTCTCGCCAGAGTGGAACATGCGTCGCCCTCGGTCTTGCCCGTGCCGGGTCGCCGCCGGCGGACCTGCGGCCCCGTCCACGACCCGGCGAAGACCCGAGAGTCGCTCACCGGTTGCCGCCCTCGGGCCGGTGACGCCCGATCCCGTTCGAGCGGGCGAGGGCGAACCAGACGGCGCCGTCCGGATCGACTGCGATCCCGTTCGGTGCCTTGAGGCCGCCCAGACCGATCTCGCTGAGCCGTCCGCCCGGGGACAGACGGCTGAGCCGTCCGCCACAATGCTGCGTCACCCACAGCGCGTCGCTGCTGGCCGCGATGCCGCAGGGAGACCTCGTGCCCGTACAACGGGCAGGGTGGCCGTCCTCGGAAACGGAACCAGGCGCGCACGATGCGAGCGTAAACTCGGTCACGCTGCCGTCTGTCGTGATCCGACCGATGGCATCCGCCGCAGCCTCGGTGAACCACAGGGCGCCGTC
>NZ_NKUI01000166.1 GCF_014845115.1 Methylorubrum zatmanii
GAGATCGCCTATCTCCAGGGTTTCATCGGCCGCGAGCAGTTGCAGGCGCGGGGCGAGCTGTTCGCCAAGACCAATTACGGCCAGAACCTGCTGCGCCTCGCCCGAGAGGGACGCCGCCCCGATCAGGATTTTTGAGACGTGACGAGGCCGGAGAGCATGGATGCCGCCAGCTGAAAAGAGGCCGACGGCATAGGGGCGCCAGCTTGCCTCAGGCTTACCGACACGGAAACCCGACTTGGCTCATTGAAGGAGTATCCTAGGTCTCGACACAGACACTGCTCACGCCATTACTCGCGAGAAGCCCGCCGATCAAAAGTAGCCAGCACGTCGATAACCTGCTCAGCGAGGGCGCGTGCGATGTCGTGAGGGAGGCGGCCGGATGGGGACAAAAGCCGTTGATCCAGTCGCAGCCGCGACAACATCTCTGCAACTACCTTAATCCGGTCTTCTTGGATCTCTTGGTGCGTCACGACGCCTACCTCCGCCCGCACGCAATATCCTACCTCCGCCCACATGCAATATAACGTGCGTCAGTGTCTTCAGCCCCGATGCGCCCCCACGCGCAAGATTACGGTGTGTAGCGCGCCGCGCCTGAGGCTCGGGCCCGTTTCGAGATTGGCAGCGGCTTCCCTCCCCCACCAATGGCCTGCGGCGGTTCTGATGAGATGGAGGCTGCTGTAGCCGACGGTGATCGGGTGGGCGTCGGTCTCGGCGTCTGCGAGGTACGAGTCTAAAGCCCGCGTTCAGCTGCTCGGCGTTGACGGCCTCGGTCTTGAATAGCGTGCCTACGGTGAGTTCGGATCACCCATCCGACGACCCAATCCGCCGTCCCAGCTGAGGCGGGACGTTGGGGGTACCGCGGGGCAAGTCTCGTCAGAGTGAATCGCCCTCCCCGCGGTAAAGTATTCCAATAAAATTAACGGCCTAATCTCGAATATCAATCACTTTGTCGCAGGTTCGAGTCCTGCTCGGGGAGCCAAAAATTACCAATCGCCCAGTTTAGGCAGCTGGCCATAATAGTAGGGCCGGGGCAGCGATTGTGGCGGAATTCTCCTTCAAAATTCTGATCTGTCATCGCTGGTTTGCGGCGTCTTACGCCTCCGCATGCTTCATGCCCGTGCGGATCGCTTTTCTTTAACGCTGGGGATCTCGCTCCTTGGGACTCGGGCGTCGAATCCGCGCATTCGTGTTTTGCTGCGCTGACCGGACGGCGCTCAAACACCGCACTGCTTGGCTCCGAACCTGCGACCGTTAACGCTGTTTAACGGCTATCATTCTCAATTTTAGCCAATCACGCAATGAAGCGTTGTCGTGCGAATGTCAGGCTGCGGTCGGGCCGAGATCGTATCGATGGCAATTTTCGAAGACAATGAATCCGGAGCGCTCGATTTAGAGCGTGGGACAAAAC
>NZ_NKUI01000167.1 GCF_014845115.1 Methylorubrum zatmanii
TGCCGGCACCCCTGCCTGCACCGGAGGCCGCGGGCGGGGCTGCCGGCGTTGTGGCGGCGCTCGGCGCACCGCTCTCTGCCACGATCGCGCGCGCGGCCTCCGGTGCAGGCAGGGGTGCCGGCATGGCCGAGGCGGTCAGCGAAGAGGCACGACGCGCCTCGGGCGTCCACGCGAGCGGCTGACCTCCGCCCGGATCCGCGGCCTCTGCGCCCGCACGATCGGTTTTGGGGCGAGGAGCGGCCGGCGTCAGCGGCGCACCGTTCGAGCGGCGAGCCCCGCCGAGGCTGGCGAAGGGCGGTCGGGCGAGTTCGTACTGGGGCTGTAGAGGCCGCAGGGCTGGGATCGGATCGACCTGAGCTTTGCCATGCCGCTCCGCCGCACGCGCGACGGCGTCCGACCAGGACGAAGCGGGAGTAATGACCGGCGCGACCGGAGCCGGCGGCTCTGTCGGTGGTTTTGTCGCGGGCCGCAGGTTCGGTGTCGGCATGATCGAGGCGATCGCCGGCGACGGTGCCTTGGTGACAGCCTCCGTCGTCTGCAGCACGCCCACGTCGTACCGATGCCAGAGCACCGCTGTGGCGGGCTCGAGGCTCGCCCGCACCCGTGCGGCGAACTCAGCCTCCGGGACCGGATCGATCGGAACAGTGGTGATCGCCAGATCCGGGCCCTCCGCGGAGCCCGATCCCGCCCGCGCCGAATCCATGAGTGGCGTTCGCCCGGCCAGGGAGAGGTCGGCGCGGATCCGGTCGAGCCGACCGGACGCGTCCGCGATCCGCGCCTCGTAGGCCGCAGCGAGCTGTCCCGCCCCCCGGTCGAGCCGCTCGCACAGCCCGGCGAGCGCGCTCCGGCGCGCCAGACCGAAGGGCGCGCCCTCCGGCACCGGGGGATCCTCCCCGGTGATCCCGCCCGGATCGGCCTTCGCGCCCCGAGCGTGCTTAAGCACCGTGCTCGCCGCCAGGAGCAGGCGAGGCCGGGACAGGGTCCGCGCGCAGACGAGCCGGGCCAGATCCCGCGCGAGCTCGAGCCGGCCGATCTCCACGACGAGAGCCAGCCCGCGCCGGATCAGTGCCCGCACCGGTTCGCCGGGGTCGCCGATGCCGGCGCGGGCTGCAGCGTTGGACTGGCCCGCTCCTCGGCTCGGCACGGCGAACTCGGCCTGCCGGCCCCGCTGCAGGAACAGGCCGATCTGGGTCCCGGTCGCCGCGGCCCGCGCCTCGAGGATGCGGTCCGCCTCGGCCTGCCACTGCCGTCGGGCGAGGTCGGCCCCCGCCTCGGTCAGGGCGCCTTTGCGCTCTTTGTTGTACTGGCGCGCCGGGATGTGCACGCCCGGCGCCTGCCCGATGCCGATCGTGGCGTAGGCGCGCAGGTCGTAGCGCTTGGCGATCCCCGCCTCGGCCAGCACCGCGTTGCAGCACGCGCCCCAGTTCGCGCGCAGCTCTCCAATCCAAGTGCGGTCGTGGCTGGCGCGATCCTTGGGCTGCCGGTAGGGCCGCGTCAGCACCCGGGTGCGGTTCGCCCGCCGCCTCTCGCAGGTGATCGCGAAGTCCCAGCTCGGTGCGCCCGTGTCCGGATGCGGCATCTGCCGCGCCGGGCGGTCGTAGTAGACGATGTGGACGTGGACGTTGCGCGCGTCGTTGCGTTCGTCGGGCGCGTGCACCACCGCCCAGTAGGGAAAACCCTTGGCCTCGAGCTTGCCCGTGAAGGCCTCGACGATGGCCAGCCGCTGACGGGCGTCGATCTCGTGCGGCAGCTCGGCGATGATCCGGGTCTGGATGCGCCCGCCGCGCCCCGGCGCGATCGCGACCGGCGCGTCCGCGCCGAGGCCGATGGCCCAGCGCCACAGCGCGAAGGCGTCCTCGGTCGGAAGCGTCAGCGTCAGGGGAGCCGAACGCTGCGGGCCCGCCGCCCGCAGCGTGGCCCGGGCCGCCTCCGGTGCCGCGTCGATCGCGGAGAGTGCCCGTGCCCACCAGTCCGGGTCACGCCCAGGCGCGATCCTGATCCGGTCGCCCCGGGCCGAGCGCTCGCTCTCCTCGACGAGCGTCCAGAACCGCGCTCGTTCCTCGGGCGTGTCGCCGATCGTGCCGAACGAGGCGAGCGCGAGGGCGGCGTCCGGATCTGCCTCGACCGCTCCGTCGCGCTCGAGGTAGGCCTGCTGCTCGCGACCGTCGCGGCCGGTGGCGCGTCGGCTTCGGGCCGGCCCGAGCCGCTCGGCGGCGCCCGGCCGCTCGATATACGCCTCGTGCGCGACGGCGCGTGATCCCTGGTAGCACCGGCCGGCCTTCGCGGCCCGGATCCTCGCCAGGATCGGCGAGGTCTTCGAGACCGAGGTCTGGGAGAAGTGGCAGGTCACCGCCCCGTCGCGCGAGAGCGGGCGCTCGCGCCCGCCGCGGCCGGCGAAGCGCACGCCCGGCGCACGATAGAGGTGCCGCAGCGTCTCCGGCAGGCGAGCGCGGCCGAGGCCGTGTTCGGGCATGAGCGGGCCGTCCGCGTCGTGGCAGAGCGACGCGAGGACGCCGCGCACGAAGGGGTGCGTGGTGATCGGATCGGGCATGTTCGATGGCCGCCGGCAAGCACCGGCAAGAGCAGATGGCCAAGCTTAGGCAGGCTCTACCGATTCGATCAAGCGCACAAAAGCATTGAGCGATTCGGTCGGAGTGGCTCGATTGGGTAGATCGATCTGACGTCTTGGATTTAAGAAAGGAATGGTTAGCTGTAAGGAATCGCTAACCATCTTAGATTGATCTGATGCTATATGTCTTACCCTAGATTGCATTCAGCGCTGTGCGATGTTCTGCCGCACGAGGCATCCCGAGCCGTCGTGGGGCGTGCTCGGACAGGTCGCTGGTACCCGACCCGGCCGCGAACCGGCGGACGTGTCAGACGGGCTTGGGCAGCCTCGTGCCGAGCCGATCGGAGCACCGCGATCCGGCGGCTGACGGCCCGGTCAGCCCGCCCTTGTTTGGGAAGTCGAAGCCGGCGCGCAGGTGCCGCCTAATCGGGAGCGGCCGCCGGGCTGCTCTGGATTAGGGGAGCTGAGCCCTGTTCCGGTTCGGCTCGCACCTCCGAGCCGAACCGGAACGTCTTTTTGGGGATCGTCCTTCCTGGGATCGATGTCATTCCGGGGGCCCGGCCGGGCTTTGGTTCGCGCGCCCGAGCGAACGGCAAAGCCCGGCCGTCGCCCGTCGGGGCGGCCGTCTTCCGGGGTTCTTTTCCGGGATTTTGAGGGCTGCCCAGGCCATCCGTTGAGGCGGCCCGGGCAGCCGATCCGGCGCTCCGATGGGATCAGCGGAAGCTTGACGGCTGGCCGCGCGTCCTGGTCGCCTTCACGCGTGAGCCCGTCGCCGATCCCCGGCGCGGCCCGAATGCGAGGTGCGTGGTGTCGTGAAGCGGAGAGTCACCAACCCGGACGTCCGCGAGGTGTTCGCGGCCCTGTGCGCCCGCTTCGGGCTGCAGCCCTACCAGCCCCGTCCCGGCGCAGCGTACGTTTGGGGCGAGGAGAAACTGCGGGCCCGCTGTAACCGCCTGATGCGGCAGCTCACCGTGATCGAGGCCGAGCAGGAGGCCGCGACGCAGGCCTTCGCCCGCAGGATGCACGAGCTCGGCCAACGGCGCGCGGCCTGCCTGCTCGAGCTGACGATGGCGGATTTGTATGCCGCGGCGGCGGAACGGTCGGGCAAGCCCGACGCGGCCGCGCCTGCCCCGGACTCAAACGCGCAGGCGGTGTCGCCCCTCGGGACGACGGTCGCACCCTCATCCGATCCGGGAAGCGGGGAGACGCCGACGCTTCCCGATCACGAGGCCGATCCGGGAAGCGGAGAGCCGGCGCCGGCTTCCCGGACGAACAACGGAGCGGGAGCCGAGGATGTGCATGGCGACGGCGTGTCCATGGCGCAGCGGCCTGCCGATCGTGACCCCGGCCCGGGGCCGGATGCCGATCCCATCGAGTACGATGTCGATCCGGAGCTCGCAGCCATGCTGCCGACGATCGAGGCGTGTGCGCCGGATTGGCGCGACGTCAGTTCGCCCCCGCAGAGCGTGCGTGAGCGCTTTCCCTTGTTCGAGAAGCGGATCGGTCCACTGAGGGATATCGACCGCGAGGATCTGATCGAACTCCTGGTGCTGCTACCCGCAGAGCATGACGATCTCGTCCGGGCGGCGCCCATCTTCGCGGCGCATCTGTTCGAGTGGTTCTGGTCCGAGGACGGGGCCGCCTGCCGGGCAGCGCTCTCGCAGGCGATCGAGCGGGAGCAGGCCCGCCGAGCCGTCTGGTGCAATCTGCTCGGGTGGTATCGTTGGGTCGTGGCGCTCGCGCCCGGCGGCTCGTGGCAGGCCGCGACGCGCGAGCAGGTCCGGGCGATGTTCCAGGAAGAGCAGGCTGAGTTCGTCGCAACCCTGGATCCCCATCGACTTTCGGTCTGGCTCGAACTCACAGCGCTTCTGGCCGGCGGCGCCTGAAGGACCGATGAGTACGGCAGGATGTTGAGCAGAGACCAGCAGGCCGGCAGCGCGGTTCGCCGGCAGACGCCCGGCGCGGGTCATCCGCCGCGCCGGGGGCCACGCTCGGGATCAGCGCAGGAGCTGGAGGATGCCTTGGTTGGCCTGGTTGGCCAGCGACAGCGCCGAGATCGCTAGCGACTGGCGCGTCGACAGCGCCTGCGAGATCGCGGCCTCCGCGTTCAACTCCGCGTTCACGAGGTTGCCCGAGGATGCGGCCGTGCCGCTCGGGCGGGTCGTCTGCGGCGTCGAGGAGCCGGTGCGGGACTACGAGCATCCGCGCGGCCGGGGCGTCCATCTCGATCCGTACGGGACGGGAGAGGTCGAGGAGCAGGATCTCGCCCGGGCCGAGGCTCGCGGTCTCGCCTCAGGCGAGAATGCGGGCGCGACCGTGGAGCGGCGTCCAGAGCACGAGATGGTCGAGCGCCCGCGCCCGGGCTTGTTCCGGGCTGCGCTCAAGCAGCTGGGCCGGGCCGCTTCCGGCCGCGAGCAGGACGACGCCGAGACGATGTAGCGCTGGTAGGCCTCGACGGGCACGGCCGCGTCCGGGGCGAGGCGGGCCGCGAAGAGTGGGGGCGAGAGCGGCGATCCAGGCCCGGCCGCTGCGGGCGTCCTGGGGGATGTGGGCGAAGCGGTGCTTGAGAATCACCGCCGTGCCGCCCGCGAGGGGTGCGACGGGCACGACGCGCAGGACGGCGAAGGCGGCGATTGGGTAATCCGTGGGGAGCGCGCCGGAGCGCGATCGCCCGAGCCGACTACCACATGCGGGCGGCAATCTCGCGTTCCTCGGCGCCCAGCACGTCTGCGTAGATGGCGGTCGTCGAGAGGCTGGCATGGCCGAGCCAGCGCTGCAGCAGGGTGAGCGGCACTCCTGAGCGCAGCGCGTGCACGCCGAAGCCGTGGCGCAGGCCCTTGGGCGAGGCCGCCGAGGCGCCGACCCCCGCCTCGCGCATCACCGCCTTGACCCGCTGCCAGGCGGTGCTGCGCCCGATCGGCCAGAGCCGCCGCTCGGACGGATCGAGGTCGTGCACGAGATCGAGGATGGCCATCACGCCCTCGGGCACCGGCACGTCGCGCACGATACCGGCGCGACGCTTCTTGAGGCAGTGCAGGCTGACGAGGCCCCCGGCCCGGTCGAGGTCGGCATGGGTCAGGGCCAGCGCCTCGGAGATGCGGCAGCCGGTCCAGGCCAGGACCAGGCAGAGGGTGAGGATCTCGGGCGGCTGACGGGAGGCCGCCGCGATGAAGCGGGTGCGCTCGTCGGGGGTGAGGTACTTGCGCCGGCCCTGGAGGGTGTGGAGCGACATGCCGGAGGGCGCGGGCGAGCGTTCGGCGGACCGCCGGGCATGGCCGGCCGGGAAAGGGCTGCGGGTCATGGTGGCGCGTCCTCGCACGCGGCGGAGCCGGTGCCTGGGTGATCAGAATTGCCAATTTTGTTCGGCGCCGCCCTCGGAGGCGCTTGGCGCGCTCTGTGGCGGGATGCAACGGCCGCGCTTGTACCGCAGCCTGCCAGACCTCTGCAAGCTAAAAATACGTTATGGATCAAGGAATGACAGAATTGGCAATTCTGTTCGACGTCATTATGCTTGTGTAGCGCTGGTCAGGGGTCGCGTAAAGATCCATGTGTGCCATCACACGCGATTAGATACTTCCGGCTGCTTTATCTGATCGCTGCGCCGGCCGCGCTCGCCGAGCTGCGCGTGATATCCAACGCAGTGCTAAGGCGTTGGCGAGCATGCGATATTCGACGCGAGAAGATATCCAACGCACCTGCTAGTGCGGTCTCCTCTCATGCCCAGCTGCTTCCCCGCGTTGGATATCACCGCGAGATGGATGGTGATGTCCAACGCGGGCGACCGACGCCGCAGGATGCTGTCGTGGGATGGCCGCTCCGGGGCCGCAGCTGAGGTCGGTTTCGACGAGCCTCCGTTGGAGCGACCGGCGCCGCGATGAGGCGAGAGCCGACCCCTGAAAGCTTCGCCGTGTGCGTTGCCCTCGTCTTGGTCACCTACCTGTTCGCCATGGTGGTCGGTGGCTGGCTCGGCTGATCCCTGTCGTACCCCTCAACCTGCAGATCCCAGCTCATGTCCGAGAGCCGCCGCTCCTCTTCGCACCCTCGTCGGTTCCGGCAGCGGCTGCGTCGCGCTGCCGACCTACTCCTGCCGGGTGATCGTCTATCGGACTTCGCTGCCTGGGCCGTGTTGATAATGCTGGCTGCCTTGCTGCTGCTGTTCGTGGTGCGTGAGATCTGCGACAGCGTGCTCACCGGCTGCCCAGGATACGATGGCGTCACGCACAAGAGGGAGGAGGAAGCGCTCTGTGCGGAGCCATATCGCGGAAGGGAAGTGCCCTCCGGTGGCCTGAATCGAGAACGAGGTGCTAGGATGGATCGCATCACGGGTCGCAGCACGTGATCGGGCGTTTGCAACAAAGAAAAATTTCCGTGCGCTAAACCGCGGCCTCTGTGCGAGCGACAAGCGAACGGTCAGCGAGACCCCCGTGTGGGGTGTTGTCGCGCGAGATCGTCAGCTAGATTCGAGGCATGGGAACCCTCGACCTGTTTCGCCACAATTTCGTGCTGAGCATCAAGCCTCAGTACGCGACGCGCATCGTCGACGGCGTGAAGACCGTCGAACTGAGGCGGCGTTTCCCCTATGGAACCGTCACAGGCGCACGCCTCTACGTCTATGCCTCTGTGCCAATTCAGGCCCTGATTGGCTATGCGACCATCTCAACGGTGGAAAGATTGGCAATCAGGGAAATCTGGGAAAAATACGAAGCAGTCGCCTGCATCGCCTCAGAGGATTTCGACACCTACTTCCGGGGTCGTGAGACCGGGTATGTGGTTCGGTTGGTGAACCCTATCAAGCTTGCGAATCCCGTCGGCTTACCCATATTGAAGGCCGAGCTAAATTTCACACCCCCGCAGTCGTTCGCGTACGCCCACGAGGGCTTCGAACGCCTCGTCGACGGAAGCTGACATGCGCCTGCTGATCGATGCGGACTTGTTGGCGGATCTTGAGCCGGACGAGCGGCCCGATCGTCAATTTGCGAAGCTCGAACATATTTGTGCGCGGAACGGGGTCGACCTGTATCTCCACCCCATCTCTCAGCCCTCTGCCACAGCTGCGTCGGCGAAAAACACTCTGGCGACTTTGCCAGGCAGTCACGCCCCTTCGAAAGCAGATATCGAACAGCATTTCGGCCCCTGCTCGACGGACGAAGGACTCAATGATGCCACCCTGTTGGATGCGGTAAGAACGAAGATAGCAGACTACGTCGTCTCGAACGACGCTGCCCTCCATGCGCTGGCCGCGTCTACGGAACTTGATGCGCTTGTGTTTACGGTTGACGACGCGCTTGCCTGGGCGCTTCGGTCTTACGAACTTGAAGATGTGCCTCTGCCGACCGTGTCGGAGGTAGCCGCTGGGGAACTCGAATTTACCGACCCGATCTTTGACGAGCTGCGCGAGGATTATGCTCCTGACTTCGACAAATGGACCCGCAAAATCTCGGATGACGAGAGAAAGTGCTGGATTGTGAGGGTCGATGGGCAGCTGGCAGCCCTAGTCATTAGAAAGGACGAAACCCACGCGGAAGCTAAGACAAAGCATCCGGGTCCAGACATACTAAAGATCAGCACGTTCAAGGTCGCTGAGGCTTTCCGGGGTCGCAAGCTTGGAGAGCAGCTCGTTAAGCAGATCCTATGGTTCGCTCAAAAGAACGACTATGATTTGGTGTATCTAACCGCATATCCGAAGCAGAAATCCTTGCGTTTGCTGCTGGAGGCATATGGCTTTGTCGTAGCTGAAACTAGGACGAACGGAGAGATGGTCCTAGAGAAGGCCATGGTTAGGGGACCGGTCTCTCCGCGCCAAGGGGAGAATGCCCTCGCAGCAAGCTGCCGCAGCTACCCCAATTTCGTTTGCGGCGCTGGCGTGAGCAAGTACGTCATCCCAATCCGTCCCGCGTACCACGCGATGCTCTTCCCCGAGTTCGGTTCTGCGGTTGCTGACCCTGCCGTGGAGATCCTGGGTAAGCCAGCAAACACGATCGAGAAGGTCTACCTCTGTCACTCTCCGACCAAGACGATGAATCCGGGGGACGTGATCCTCTTCTATCTGTCGAAGCAGGCCGGAACTCACGGCAGCCAATCGCTGACGACGGTCGGCGTAGTCAAATCAGTTAGGTGGAGTAACGATATCGACGAAGTGCGTCGCTGGACTGCCAAAAGGTCGGTTTATCCCGACAGTGAGCTGATTGAGATGGCTAGCAGGACGACACCGCTCTTAATCATCGACTTTTTGCTTGTAGGACATCTCACCGAGGTCGTTCCCATTAGTGCCCTTACGGCCCGAGGCATCCTCAGCAGCTTCCCTCAGTCAATCGTCAGAATTGAAGACGACGCGTTTGACGCCCTTAAAAGATCAATCGATCTCGGGTTCGAATTCTAGGTCTGACGTCGCTAGGGTCTGTCGTCGCCTGAACGTCTTGGGGGTGTGAGCGTTTTCCGTCCTCTGGATGGAGCGGGC
>NZ_NKUI01000168.1 GCF_014845115.1 Methylorubrum zatmanii
ATCCGGGCGCGACGGAAAAACGCCCGTTCCCCGCTTGCATTCTGACGCTCCCGCCCGCAAGCAGGCGCCACGCCGCCCCTCGAAGGATCGCAGGCGGACGCCGATACGTCCCGGAGCAAGGTATGCCCAAGATCACCTTCGTCGATCACGCCGGCACGGCCCGCACGATCGACGGCGAGGTCGGCTCGACCGTCATGGAGACGGCGATCCGTAACAACGTTCCGGGAATCGACGCCGAGTGCGGCGGGGCCTGCGCCTGCGCCACCTGCCACGTCTACGTGGACGCCGAATGGGCCGACAAGGTCGGCCCGGCCGAGCCGATGGAGCAGGACATGCTCGATTTCGCCTCGGACGTGCGCGCCACCTCGCGCCTGTGCTGCCAGATCCGCGTGACGCCCGAACTCGACGGCCTCACCGTGACGACCCCGGCCCGCCAGGGCTGATCGTTTTATGCGTTCCGGCGTTCCCCGCCCCCTCGCGCGGGGACGGCGTGGGGCGCCCCGAAGCGGACGATGACGCCCTATCGCAGCAGCGCCCGCATCGCCCCGTCCAGACCTTCGAGGGTCAGCGGGAACATCCGGTCGGAAAAAATCCGGCGGACCATGCCGATCGAGGGCGTATGGGCCCAGTGCTCGGCCGTAACGGGATTGAGCCAGACGGCTTTCTGGAAATGGTCGAGCACGCGGCCGAGCCAGACCTCGCCGGCCTCCTCGTTCCAGTGCTCCACCGAGCCGCCGGGATGGGCGATCTCGTAGGGGCTCATCGAGGCGTCGCCCACGAACACCACCCGGTAATCGGACGGGTAAGTGCGGATCACGTCGAGGAGCGGGATGCGCTCGTCGTGGCGGCGACGGTTCTCGGTCCAGACCGCCTCGTAGGGGCAGTTGTGGAAGTAGAAATGCGCGAAGTGCTTGAACTCGGAGCGCGCGGCTGAGAACAGCTCCTCGGCCAGCTCCACGTGCCAGTCCATCGAGCCGCCGACATCGAGGAACAGCAGCACCTTCACGGCGTTGCGGCGCTCCGGGCGCAGCTTCACGTCGATGAAGCCCTGGCGCGCGCTCTCGCGGATGGTGCCGTCGAGGTCGAGTTCGTCGGCCGCCCCCGTCCGGGCGAAGCGGCGCAGGCGCCGCAGCGCCACCCGCATGGAGCGGGTGCCGAGTTCGCGGGAATCGTCGAGATCCTTGAACTCGCGGCGGTCCCACACCTTCACCGCGCGGAAGTTGCGGTTACCGTCCTGGCCGATGCGGATGCCCTCGGGGTTGTAGCCATAGGCGCCGAAGGGTGAGGTGCCCCCGGTCCCGATCCATTTCGAGCCGCCCTGGTGGCGCTCCTTCTGTTCGGCCAGACGCTGCTTCAGGGTCTCGAACAGCTTGTCCCAGCCGAGCGCCTTCAGCTCGGCCTTCTCCTCTCCCGTCAGATACTTCTCGGCGAGCTTGCGCAGCCATTCCTCGGGGATCGCCGCGGGCTCGACCGCTTCGCCCAAGGTTTCGAGGCCCTTGAACACGGAGGCGAACACCCGGTCGAACCGGTCGAGGTTGGACTCGTCCTTCACCAAGACGGTGCGGGCGAGGAAGTAGAACTCCTCCACCCGCTTGCCCGCGAGATCGCTCTCCATCGCCTGAAGCAGGGTGAGATATTCGCGCAGGGAAACCGGCACCCGGGCCTCGCGCAGGCCGGTGAAGAACTGGAGCAGCATCGGGCCAGAACGCCCCAGCCCGGCCCATGGGTCAACCCATTGCCGAAGCCAAGCGATGGCCAGTGGCCGCGCCTGAACGCGCAAAGCTTCGCTGCGAGTCCTGTGGATAGATTCCATTTCCGGTGGATATCGTCCGGCCCTGCCTTTCGCCGGGAGCAACAACCGTCATCTGGCTGAAACTAAGGTGCGTCGCACAAAGCAGGATGAGTCCGTGACTTGATGACTGGATGGATGCCATGCCCGTGGTCTTGCGGTCCTTGAGCGATTTCAAGAAATTTCTTCGCAAGCCGGGCGCGACGCTGCAGATCGTCCAGAACACCTTCGTCGACCGCCAGGACGAGGCCTCCCAGGCCGCCTATCGCCGCAAGGGGCTGTACGAACCGCGCACCCTGCGGGCGATGTCGAAGAAGGCCGCGATCTTCGACGTGAGGGGCCACGACACCACGGTCTGGCTCTACTGGGATCGCGGCACCCGCCACTGGCGCTTCTCCGGCGATACCGTCACGGTTCCGCTCAACGCGACCCTGGGGCCGCCCGATGCGGTGGTCTATCGCTGCACATTGCCGGATACGGGCGAGCGACGGATCCGACGCCGCTCGGCGGCGGCAAGCAACATTGCCGAAGCGGCGCTGCCGGGCCTGTAAAAGCCGGAACCCGGTCCCGCGCGCCGCCCGCAACCTCGAAGCTGACCGGCAACGGCGCGACACACAATCTGTCGAAGCGTGCACCGCCCCGGTGACAGCTTGAGGGATTTCTCGGTGGCGCCGGGAATCCAAGCTCACGATTTGTTGAGCGACGCGAATCATTGGTGTCGCATCGCCCCTTTTTTCAGCCCTCAGCTTGCCTGAGCCACCTTGAGCAGAGCGGAGACGTACCCCAACCTGACCTGATCCGTCGAAATATGAGCATAACGGCGGCCTTTGCTCGGTTTTTCAGTCAGATTTCGGGAAAGACGGCAGAAACGGCCTTGAAACTTTTCGCCATTCTTTTAGCTCACAAGATCGAGGGGCCAATCAGGATCTTTTGGAATGTCGGAAAGCAGTCAGGTTCCACAACTCGATCGTATCGAACTCGCCGCCGATCTCGTCTCGGCTTATGTCTCGAACAACTCGCTCCCATCGGCTGAACTGCCGGCTCTGATCACTCAAGTCTACGCGGCCCTCCTCGGCCTCTCGGCGCCCCAGGCCGCCGAGGAAGAAGAGGTCGAGCGGGCCACGCCGGCGCAGATCAAGAAGTCGATCACGCCCGACGCGCTGATCTCCTTCATCGACGGCAAGCCCTACAAGACGCTCAAGCGTCACCTGACCACGCACGGCCTGGATATCGAAGGCTATCGCCGCCGCTACGGCCTGCCCGCCGACTATCCGACGGTGTCGGCCAATTACTCGGCCGCGCGTTCGGCGCTCGCCAAGGATCTCGGCCTCGGCCAGCAGCGCCGCAAGCCTTCGGCGAAGGCGGCCGAGCCGGTGGATGAGGTGGTGGCCGAGGCCCCGGCGGAACCGCGCCGCAAGAGCGGCACGAGCGGCGAAGGCCGCAAGCCCGGCGGGCGTCGCAAGGCCGCGGCCTGAGCCCGGATACCGGACCGGCTGGAGCAGTTGGTCCGAGTTCCGCGCATGGACAAAACCCGGAGGCAGATCCAGGCCGCCCCGCTCGGCAGGAACTCGTGGCAGAGGCAAAGCCCTTCGTGCCTGCAGCGATGAGATTCCGCCGGAGGCGACGCCACCACGCGTGATGGATCTGCCGCTCCGCCCGGACGCCGTTTCGCATCATGCCAGGCTCAGATAGCCAGGCGAGCAGGGCCAGCGCCGGTTCCATTCAATGTTCAGCGCGCCGCTTAGACCGAATCATCGGAGCGCCGGCAGGCCGTTCGACAGGTCCTTCCTGGTGATCGGACGGTCCTCATGCCCAAGCGCTGCGGTCAAAGGCCCGTAGTGGCTCTCACGAAACTCCCACTGCACTGTCGCGGCCATACCACATCCGGTCGATCTCTTCGGGATGGCGGATTTGGGCTTCGCTCAGGCGCCGCGCAGACTTGTTGATACGGGACCGCTCCGATCAAGCGGATACCGTCTCAGAGGGAAGCGATAACATCCTCGGGAGCTTCGCGAGCGTCAGCGGCGCGACCTGTCCGAATAGCGCGGTGCCCGGAATGGCCACGGGCTCGCGTCGCGATGCCTTGAGAGAGACCGAAATCGTCGGCCTGATGCCATATCAGGCGTCGGGCATCGCCGATTGGATGAAGCGGTCGGAGCCGAGATCCTCCTCGTCGTAGCCGAGGAGTTCCGCCAGGCGGCCGCGGGCGCGGCTGACGCGGCTCTTCACCGTGCCGACCTTGCACCCCATGATGGTGGCGGCCTCCTCATAGGAGACGCCCTCCGCGCCCACCAGCACCAGGGCCTCGCGCTGATCCGGCGGCAGCTTGGCCAGCGCGCTCTGCAGATCCTCGACATCGAGCCGGTCGCCCTGATGCGGCGCGGTGGCGAGGCGGGCGGCGTAGGACCCGTCCTGATCTTCGACCTCGCGCACGCGCTTGCGGTGATCCGAGTAGAAGATGTTGCGCAGGATCGTGAACAGCCACGCATTGAGGTTGGTGCCCGGCTGGAACCGGGCGCGGTGCTGCCAGCCCTTGAGCAGGGTGTCCTGCACGAGGTCGTCGGAGCGGGCGGGATTGGAGGTCAGCGACAGGGCGAAGGCGCGCAGGGACGGGACCGCGGCCAGGAGGCCGTTGCGGAAATCCGGATCGACCCGCTCGCCCTGGGCCTTGAGCGCCGCTTCGAGCTTTCCGATCAGTTCGGCGAAGCGGGACGGCGTATCCTCGCTCGCCCCGAGCGTCTCGTAGACGCTGCGCAGATGGTCGCCGAGATGGGTACGGATCGTGTCGGACAGCTTGGGACGGCCGTCGGTCATCGCGGGACGATCCAGGGTCGCTTCGGTGTCGTTGCGCATCGGGCTCTTCGCGATCGGGCTTTCTGTGCAGTCCGGAGGACCGCGCGTCGCCGGCAGGGGCTCAAGGCAGCATCTGACGCGGTCCTTAACATAGTTGTAGCGCATTGCCCGGCCGAAGACACCCGCATCGCGAGAAATACGGCCACGCTTGCACACAGCTCCGGCAGAGTGTTGCCGATTTCTGCCGGATTCTTGAGATGGCCGCACAATCCTGCAGCGAAAATGCGGCAAATCGGCAGCGGCCTCAGGCCGCGCCGCGCATCTCCGGCGCCGGCCGCCGCCGGGTCGCCGGCCGCGCGCCCTTGAGCACCCGCACCACGCCATCGGTGAGCACCAGGGTGTCGCCGCGCTCGAGTTCGGTCCAGGTCTCGTCCCGGGTGAGGGCCCGGGTCGCGATCACCGTGACGATGTCGGTCTCGGTGGTCTCCTGCGCGAAATCGACCCGCCAATCCTCGTCGATCAGGGTCGCGGTGCCGAACGGCGCACGCCGGGTCAGATAGCAGAGCCGCTTGCCGCAATGGGCATAGAGCACGCGGCTGTCGCTCAGCAGCATGTTGAACACGCCGAGTTCGGACAGGGCGAGGGCGTAGTCCGCGATCGCCGCCTCCAGGGCCGCCGGCCGGGGCGGCTTGGGGAAGCGGTCCTGCAGCTGCGACAGGATCCAGCAGAAGGCGTACTCGCTGTCGGTGGTGCCGATCGGCTCGAAGCGTCCCAGGGGCAAGCGCTTCACGCCCTTGAGCTGGCCGTTATGGGCGAAGGTCCAGCGCCGTCCCCACAATTCCCGCGAGAACGGATGGGTGTTCTCCAGGCTGACGCGGCCGCGATTGGCCTTGCGCACATGAGCCACCACGATGCGGCTCTTGATGGGATAGCGCCGCAGCAGCTTGGCCAGCTCCGAGCGGGCGCTCGGCTCGGGGTCGTGGAACGAACGGCAGCCGCGGCCCTCGTAGAAGGTGATGCCCCATCCGTCGGCGTGCGGACCTGTCTCGCCGCCACGGCGGGCCAGGGCGGCGAAGGAGAACCGGATGTCGGTCGGCACGTTCGCGCTCATTCCGAGCAATTCGCACATGGTTGGGTCGTGAACTTCGCGCGGCGCCGAGGGGAGGGCGAAGTTAGGCAGCTTCCCCGCCCCCGACAACCGCCTCGCGGCACCGATCCCAGGACAATCGCCCGTATGCGGTCGGGCGGAGCCGGGCGCCTCACGCACCCGGCACGCGCACCGGCTCGGCGGCTCTGCTCCGGCGCTCGCGCCCCGGCCAAGCGGGCGTGACGGCGAGTCCGGGGAACAGGCGCCGGACCAGGGGCGCCAGGCCCGCCGCCAGCCCGGCGATCCCGGCCAGCGCCAAGCCATCGACAACGGTGAGCCGGAAACTGCCCCGGAACGCCGGCGTGACGAACCAGAACAACTCGGCGAGGTGAACCCCGACGGCGAGCGCGGCCACGAGGCGCGTCCGGTTCTCACCGGGGCGCAGGGTCAGGAGAGCGGCGAGTCCGATCAGGGCTGCGCCGGCCAGCAACAGGGCGCGGCCGGAGGCGCCGGCGCGCGGGCGGTACCACGCGGCTGCCCCCGGATCGGCGGCGACCCCAAGCATCAGGAACTGCACCGCGTGCAGGCCGGCCCAGACCAGGAGCATGACGGCGAGCGGGGTGAGCCGGTCGTGCCGCCGCCGGGCGGGGCCGACATCGGGGGGCGCCACCAGGATCGCGGCGGCCAGCGCGAGACTCGACCAAGCCGCCATCGTCAGCAGGCCGAAGGCACTGGCGTGGAAGCGAAGTCCCGGCACGCCCTTCACCGACATCACGAGGTCGAAGGCGGCGAGGGTGCCGATCACGGTGTGAAGACCGAGGCCGAGCACGGCGCGCCCGTCATCCATGCGCCCGGCCTTGCCCCAGGGCTCGCCGCCCCGGCGGGCGAACAGAAGCGCGAGGCCGGTCCAGAGGACGAAATAGAGGCCGAGGCGCGCGGCCAGGAACACGGCCGGCAGCCGGGCCAGGCCGAACGGGCCATCCGGCGGGGGAGAGTAGAGCAGGGCGGCGGCGAAGGGGATCGGCAGGCTGAGCAGGGCCGCCACCGGCATCAGCGCCAGCAGGCCGCGCAGGGTTTCGAGCAGGGCGGTTTCCGGCTGCGGACGCCACGCATCCGCCCGCTCGATCATGATGACGACGGGCAGGGCACCTGCGGGCAACGCCAGGAGGCAGATCCAGGCGGCGAGATAGGCGGGTGCGAGCTTGACAAGGCCGGCGAGATGGGCGGCGGCGAGCAGGCAGCAGAGCCCGGCCAGGAACGCCGCCGCCGGGCGGCGGGCCGGATCGAGGAAGTAACCGCGGGCGGATTTCGCCCCCGCCGCCTTGCGGGCCGCGCCGCCCTTCTCCTGCACGCTCACCGCCGTGCCTCCGAAAGGCCGGGACCATAGATGGCGAGCGGCCGCCCGGCGGACGGGGGCAGTCCGTGCAGGCGGCGGGCCAAGGCGGCCGGATCGAGGGCGCCGACGGGAGACAGGATCGTCAGGACGAAGTACCCGCCGAGGCCGGCCGGCGGAGCGCCCTCAGGGCGACCCGTCCGCAAGGCAAGGGCAAGAGCCGTCGCGATGCCGAAGCCTCCCCCCAGAACGGCGGCCGAACAGGCCGGAATCGTCAGCATCGCCCAGGAGAAGGCCGCCACCGCCCCGTCGCGCGGGCCAGCCATCGCTCCCTGCACGGCGAGGAACAGGCCGGCTCCGAGAACCGCGCCGAGGAGCGCGAGGCGGGACAGAGCTCGCTCGTCGCGATGCAGGGCGGCGGCGGCCTCCGGCAGCGGCACAGGTCCGAAGGCGTCGAACCGTGGCGGGCGGTCGAGGACCGAGAGCCCCCGCGCCGCCTCGGCGAGGCCGGCCTCCGAGGTGAACACGGCGCCGAAACCCGCGCGGCTCGGGGCAAACCGCTCAAGCATGTCCGGCGCGGCGCGGACATTGACGGCGAGGGCGAGTTGCCGCGTCTCGGCGATGGAGACCGGGGGAACGAGGCGCACGATCAGGAGCAGGCCGAGGACGAACAGGCCGAGGGGGCCGAGGAAGGCGGCGGCTCCCGTCAGCACATCCGCGAGCCCGTTCGCGGTCGCGTCGGCCGGGGCGACCGCACCGTGATCGGCCCGGAGACCGGCCGCGACGACCGCGCCGATCAGGCCGAGGGCGGGGGCGTTCCGCCGCACGGCGCCGATCCAGAACAGCTGCGTGGGCAGGAGGCCGGCGATCATCAGGGTCCGGAAGGCCGGAGCTTCGTCGCCGAGGAGCTTTTCCGACAAGGCCGTGCGCTCGGCGGCATCGCCGTAGAGGAGGGCAGTCACACTCTCGGTCACGTGGCAGTAGAGGGCCGCGAGGCCGAAGGCGAGGATGAGCCGGCCGAGGATATCGAGATGCCGGCCGGTGACGAGGCCGTCGAGGCCCAGGATTCGCCGCAGGGCCACGGCCAGGGCGGCGGTCAGCCCCGCGCCGGAGAGCACGGCCTCGACCACCAGGGCGACGGGCCGCAGGGTATCGTGCCGGTCGAAGCGAAGGGCGACGGACAGGGCGAGATCCGTCAGCACGGCCACCGCTGCGACGATGCCGAGCAGGGCGAGCCCCCGGCTGGCTCGTCCCCAGACCAGCCATTGCAGCGCCGAGCCATGCCCTGTCCTTTATCCACATCTGACGCTGCCGCCAAATCACACGGTGTAGAGCCGCGAATTGTCGGTATCTCTATTAA